>CALECT010000237.1 GCA_937949725.1 uncultured Pseudanabaenaceae cyanobacterium | reverse complement strand
TGAATCTCAGAACTACGGCTACAAGTTTGGCCAAGAAGAAGAGACCTACAACATCGTTGCAGCGCACGGCTACTTCGGTCGTTTGATCTTCCAATACGCTTCCTTCAACAACTCCCGTTCCTTGCACTTCTTCTTGGGTGCATGGCCTGTGGTTTGCATCTGGTTTACCGCAATGGGCATCAGCACCATGGCGTTCAACCTGAATGGCTTCAACTTCAACCAGTCTGTGTTGGATAGCCAAGGCCGCGTTGTTAATACCTGGGCTGACGTTCTAAATCGCGCCAACTTGGGTATGGAAGTAATGCATGAGCGTAACGCTCACAACTTCCCCCTCGACCTGGCTGCTGGTGAAGCTGCTCCGGTTGCTATGGTTGCTCCTTCCATCGGCTAATTATCAGCTAGGTCTTTGGGCCTGATTGGTTTTTAACCTTCTTGGTTAGAGTTTCGTAGACAAAAAGCGTCTCCTTCGGGGGGCGCTTTTTGTTGTTAGGCTGAAGCTTGTCTTGAATACGTTCGGTGTTGCTTTTCGCTTATGACTACTCCCCTAGTTCAGGTGGAAAACCTCGTTAAACGATTTGGTAACACTGAAGTTCTGCGCGGGATTACGCTTCAGGTTTATCCCGGTGAAGTGTTGGGGGTGCTGGGGCCGAATGGGGCGGGCAAGACGACGACGATCAATTGCTTGACGACTTTGCTGCGTCCCGATGGTGGGACTGCGACGATCGCAGGTTATGACGTTATCAAAGACCCCGAAGCGATCCGAGCTCTGATTGGCTTAACCGGGCAATTTGCGGCGGTGGATGGGGATCTGACAGCAAGGGAGAATCTGGTCCTGTTTGGGCGACTGCTGCGGTTGTCTAAGGCTGAGGCGAAGCGACGGGCCGATGATTTATTGAAGGAATTCGAGTTATTTGAGGTTGGCAATAAGCGCGTCAAAACCTTCTCGGGGGGAATGCGCCGTCGCTTGGATTTAGCCGCCAGCATTGTGGCGGAGCCCCTGGTGCTGTTTCTGGATGAACCCACGACGGGATTGGACCCTCGCAGTCGCCAGCGCTTATGGGAAGTGGTGCGGGATCTCAAATCGCGGGGCATCACGATTATTTTGACGACGCAGTATTTGGAAGAGGCGGATGAGCTGGCCGATCGCATCATTGTCATCGACCAAGGCCAGGTCATCGCTGAGGGAACTGCGGATGAACTGAAGCAAAAGGTTGGTTCAACGTTTTGCGAGATCCACTTGGCCCATTTGACAGATGGGAACCGCTGTCGAGAATTGCTGGCAGACTTGGGCGAAATTCAGGGTCGGGGCGAACAACTGAGCCTCTGCGCTAGTGATGGTGTGAATACATTGACGACGGTGGTGAAGCGGTTGGACGAAGCGGGGATTCCTCTGGCAGATATCTCGCTGCGGCGGCCCAGCTTGGATGACGTGTTCTTTGCGGTGACGGGCCATGGAGCAGCTTCCAAGCCTTGAGGAGCCTTGTGGACAAACTAAAGCTCGGCCCCTGTCTGGATGATTCCAGTCTGAAGGGCCGAGCTCAAGTCAAAAGATGATGGTTGCTACTTCAACCTAGGGTCTTAGGGGTTGCAGACGAGTTGCACTGTGGAGGCTTGCATGGCCGTGGGTTGGGAGTTGACGGAACGGAAGGAAGCATTTTGGGTGTTGCCTGGGACGGTGGGAACTGACTGAAGGGTCGTTAAGTTAATGATGGTGTGCTGAGAGGTGACAATTTGGGTGAGCCCCCCACTTTCGGGGCCGCCGATGCCATAGGGCACGGGGTAGTTATTGGCTGCGATCGCAGCGTTAGTGGCAGCCTGAGGATTAGCCATAGTTCCGGGGGCTGCAACACCTGGTGCAGCAGCGGTGATGGCAGAACCATTGACTTGTCCGGGAGCTACAGCGGGTGTTGCTTGGGGATTGGTGGTGGCGTTGTTGTTGCCTCTGTCCTGGAATAGGGCTGGGATGGCTGAAATGGGAATGGGCACTGCGACGGTCACAGGACCTAGATCGACATCTACCGAAGGATTGGGAATTAGGCTTCTGAGTAGTCCGGGTCTGCTTGCTCCAGCATTGGCGCCGCCGAGGACCGAACCCACGGCTTGTTGAGCGACGCCTGTGGCAGGATTGGTGCCAGGCAGAACAGCCGTTTGCCCTGCTCCAGCGTTGTTGATGCCGCCATTAGCAGCAGCGAGGGAACGACCTGCCGTAGGCGAACAAACCAATTGAAAATTGGAGGGCATGGCTGAGGGCGTCCCTGCGACACCGGAGTAGCCAGCATTTTGAGCACCGTACCCAGTCGGTTGAATGGTGGTTAAGTTAATCACTGCGGGTGGATAGGATGCCGCCGGTGCTGCGACTTGAGCAGCAGGTTGAGCAGCGGGTTGAGCTAGGTGGATAGGGCTGCTGGGCAGAGGGGGAGCAACGTTTGGTGCTGCGACTTGGGGAGCAACCTGGGGTAACGCCGTTTGAGGAGCTGCGATCTGCTGAGGCGTTGTGGTTGTGGTGGGGGAGGTGACAGTCGGGCTATTGCGCAGGGGAAAGCGGAGCTTGGTGCGACCCAGGTTAACTTCTGCTTCTGGCTGGGGAGTGGTTAAGACGGGCTCTTGTAGTACTGGGTCAACTTGCACCTCCGCTGTGGGGGTCTCTACTTGCAGATTGATTTGAGCGATGTCTTGGTCTGGGGACTCACTGTTTGGAGTTGATGAGGCGAGGGGATTCGTTTCTGCAGTAGCCATGCCTGGCGTAATCAGTAGGCCTGTGATTGCAGTTAGCAGTAATCCAGAAAGTCCTAAAGCTCTAGTAGTGAGAGTCATTTTTTGCATCCTATTTACGCACTTTTGCTAAGTTGAACCCCTGACTAAATCGCAATGGGTAAATGCGATAGTTCCACACGATTAATAATGACGTATGGGTTAAATCTCAGTTCCTAAAATAAGCGTTTAAATGTCTACTTTTGTGTGAATGATTGATTGTATTTTTGATTTTTTGGAGTTCCTATAAGTCTAATTCTATGACTGCTATAAATGTCTGATCTCTAATGCGAAAGGAGATTTAGTGAAAAGTATATTGACAAGGAAAAATCTAAGCCGAATGGCTTGGGTTGCTATTGCTGCTGAATCATCTCAGCTTTTGGTGATGATGCTGAAGCTCGTAATGTCACGCTTTCAACATTGATGCTTGCTTGAAAATGAAAGCTTGAAGTTGTTCTTTTGGGAGTGATGGTTGGGGACTATTCGCTGCTGGCTTTCGAATTGCTCCCTGAAGAGGAGAAGTTGACGAATACAATAGACGCTGAATAGAACAATTCCTCTTTTGAGCTAACTTATGATGCCAGGGGTTATGCAACGCAAGGCCGAGGCGATGGTGTTAGCACGGCAGGAAAGGGGAGTGCGGCGGGCGATCGCCGATAGCATCACCCTGGCCGGTCGCCACCTCCTGCGCCTCACCCGTATGCCCATCGTGATTGTCTCGGTGGTGCTGTTTCCGATTTTGTTCTTTGGTTGCTTTGTCCTGGCGCTGTCTGGCTTGATGGCCCAGCAAGCGGTGGACTATGCCCAGTATTTGCTGCCGGTGATTAACCTTCAGGCGATGTTCTTTACGTCGCTGGGGGCGGCGTTGACGCTGACGAATGATTTGAAGATTGGCATGATTCAGCGTTGCAAGGTGATGCCGGTGTCGCGGGTTTCGGTGCTGGGCGGGCTGGTGTTGGCCTATTGGGGTCGGGCGGTTGTGGCGACAACGCTGCTGTTGCTGATGGCGATGATGTTTGGCTTTCGCTTTGGCGGTGGGCCGCTGGACTTGCTGGGCTATTACGGTTTGGTGCTGATGTTTGTGACGGCGAATGTGGCGGGCTATGTGGGGCTGGCGTTTAAGCTCAAGCAGTCGAAGCTGGTGGATGCGGTGGGGACGATTCCCTATGCGCCGCTGTTGCTGATGAGCAGTGGCTTTAGTCCAGTGGAGAATTTCCCGGTTTGGATGCAGCCGGTGGTGCAGTATCAGCCAGTGAGCGTGACGACGGAGGCGATGCGATCGCTGGTCAGCGGCAGCCCTGATGTCTCTGCAATTCTGGGTTCGGTGCTGTGGCTGGGTGGTTTGCTCGTTGTCTTCAGCATTCTCAGTATTCGCCTCTACCGGGATGTGGTTTAGCTAGAATGAAATTGTCTCAGAGTCGGCTATCAGCCTATGTCTTCGGTTGAATTACCCTTAGCTTCTGAATTAGACCCAGCTCCAGCTATCCCTAGCTTGAAGTCCTTGCGTCAGCAGAAATCAGAGATTCTTGCGATTTTCGAGCGCCACGGTTGTTTTGATGTGCGGGTTTTTGGCTCGATTGTGCGCGGTGAGGCTACAGCCGAGAGCGATGTGGACTTTCTCTGTGATTACGATTTGGAGAGGACTTCGGGCTTTTTCCCTGGTGGTCTAGTGGCTGATCTGGAGGAGCTGTTGAATGTCTCGGTGGATGTTGTTTTCCCGAATGCCCTGGATGCCAAATACATCGGCGAGACGATCCAACAGGATTTGGTGGTGCTGTGAGTAAGCGAGACCGGATTGATCCAAAGCTTTACTTGGAGTCGTTGCGAGATGAGCTAGTTGAGCTGGCAAGCTTTAAGGTTATGGCTGTGGAAGCAGGCTTAGAGAGCCTTCAAACTCCACCCTATCGTCTTTGAGGAAACGCCTCAGCCAAGAAGCACCAAATGAAGAGAGTGAGAATTAGTGGTTTTAGGAAGAAGCATCAAGATATATCTGGCTGATAGTTCTACGTCTGGACTCCGCCACGCAGAAATTGTGAACTGGACTGGACAGGCGATCGCTGTTCCTAGAAGCCGTATCACAGAGCTTTCTACTTGGAAGGAGTCTGCTCGACCTGGCGTTTATTTTTTGTTGGGTAGAAATGAAGAAGATAGCTTAGCAGTTTATATCGGCGAAGCTGAAAGTGTGCTGGAGCGACTTAAAAGCCATGTCGCGGAGAAGGAATTTTGGAATGAAGTCATCCTCTTTACAAGCAAAGATGACAATCTGACCAAAGCTCATGTCAAGTATTTAGAGTCCAGGCTGCTGGAGATTGCTGAGCAAGCTGGACGTTACAGCATTCAGAACTCAAATTCACCAGGCACTCCTGTTTTGCCTAGAGGTGAGCGTGATGCCATGGAGGAATTTGCTCAAAACATTGTGATTTTGCTTGGAACATTAGGTCACAAATTATTAGAGCCGGTTGCGAAAATTTTGCCTATGAATGATGGCCAATCTCGCGAGTCTAAGTCTTCAGAGAGTCGCATTAAATATGCTTTAAATTTAATAACAAAGGGGTTAAAGTCAGATGCAATCGTGACAGACGAAGGCATTGTTGTGTTGAAGGGATCTAAGGCTGCTCCAGAGGTACAGGCTAGTTTGTCAGATGGTTATGTCGCACTGAGGCAGGAACTCATTTCTCAAAAGGTTTTAGTGCCAGTAGAAGATGGCTATCTCTTCGCCAAAGACTATTTATTTGCTAGCCCATCTCAGGCTGCTGCGATTATTGTGGGCTCCGCTGTGAATGGCAGAGTGAAATGGCAAGATGATTCGGGGCAAACCTTGAAACAGCTTGAATCTGAAGATATCGCTCTCTCAGCGCTGGATTTAGCAGAGCCTCTAATTGGCACTGTTGATGATGGACCCGAGGATTTGGCGACGAATCCCGGACATATGACTGGCTTTGGCTTGTGAGGTTTTCATCCATGAATTCTGACCCTCACTCCGTGTTAGTAAATGCCCGTCGTGAGGGCAGCCTGCGCCGAAGCCTCGGCGACATCGCCACCCTCGTTACTCGCAACCTCCGCCTCGACCTGCGCAACCCCGGCGTCACTATCGGCAACACCCTCTTCCCCATCTCCCTGCTACTGATTTTCACAGCTAGCTTTGCCCAAGTCGTGACCCCTAACGGCACCTACGCCGACTACGCCCAATTCCTCGTTCCCCTCAACGTTCTCCAGGGGCTGCTTTTCGGCTCGGTCAATGTTGGCACTGCTTTTTACGAAGACTTAGAAGGTGGCATGGATGCTCGCCTGCGCACCCTGCCCATTGCCCGCTCCGCTGCCTTGGCCGCTCGCATCATCGCCAGCGCGGGGCGCTTTTTCATTCAGGTGGTGCTGATTACCTTGATGGGCATGGTGATTGGCTTTCGCTTTTCTGGGGGGCTGGGGTTGGCGATCGCGTTCCTCCTCCTCCCCGTTCTCTTCACCAGCGCCTTCTCCTGCATCGCCGTTTTTCTCGCCCTCAAAGTCGATGCCCCCGAGTCCGTCAACGTCGCCATGACCCCCTGGCTGCTGCCCCTCACATTCCTGTCCGTCGGTTATGCCCCGCTGGAAGGCTTTCCCGAATGGCTGCTAACCCGTCGTGGCCATTAACCCCGTCTCGACTGCCTCTCAGACCATGCGGGGCTTGGCGGCGGGAACCGTGGATGTGGGCAACTTGGCCATGATGCTGGGTTGGGTGGGGGCGATCGCGCT
>CALECT010000236.1 GCA_937949725.1 uncultured Pseudanabaenaceae cyanobacterium | reverse complement strand
CCAAAGCGAAGCTCAACTTACACTTCAGCTCAGCGATGGCGATCGCAGCGAGAATCAAACCATTGACTTTGTTCTATACAACACCCAACCGGACTTCAACCGCGACAATTTTGGTGACTTGCTATGGGTGAATCAGGTGACCGGTGGCATCGTGCAATGGTCCATTAAAGCCATCAACAATCAGCCTGAGTCCGTCAGTCGCACCTTTATCAACGCAGACTCGGCAGTAGGGTGGGATGTCGTAGACAGCCTTGACTTCAACAATGACGGTCATCGTGACATCCTCATGCGCAATCACAGCACGGATGAGAACAAAGTCTTACTGCTTAACGGTCTCAACCAAACCAATGCTGTTTCCATTGGCGCTAACCGGCCCATTGCCAACATGGCCTGGCAAATGAAAGCCGCAGGCAACTTTGATAGCGATGCTGAAACCGAAATTCTCTGGCGCAACCTTGAGACCGGTGGCTTTGCGCTCTGGGACATGGATGGCAATGATGCCACCGCAAACTTTGTGGACCTCACAGCCATTGGGCTTACGGCGGGCAATGCTCTGCCGCTGAAATGGGAAATCCAGACCACAGGAGACTTTGATGGCGATGGAAAGGATGAAGTCCTATGGCGTAATACAGAGAATGGCAGCAATGCAATTTGGACAATGAATGGTAGCGAGCTTGTGAGTTCAGCCTTTCTGCCTCAGTTGAGCAATTTAGAATGGAGCATGATAGGAACCTCTGATTTTGATTTAAATGGCACGATGGATATTGCTTGGCGCAATGCGATGACAGGCCAGAATGCAATTTGGCAGATGACGCAACAGGGCGACAGCTATATCCAGACAGATTCGCGCTTTATTCCTAACCTAACCAATACAGACTGGACAGCCGTATAGAACAACTTGTTGCAGCTTTTCCCAGGCAATGCAGCGACTACAGCCCTTTTAGGAAGAGAGTTGTAGTCGCCCCAAGCCAGTGAATGACCAGAATTAACGGGATAGTTGGGCTTGACGAGGTTGCGACAGAAACCTTGTACCTAGGATTCAGCTTGTACAGAGGCACCACTGCAACCTTCAGTGAAGAAGTAATAAGAACTCCATTGCCTTATGTCGCAGCCGTCCATAAATCAATTTCCCGCTGCACCTCAGACGATAATGAAATACCACCACAATAAAGCCCAAGCCGTGACCTCCGACCCTATGACCTCCGACCCTGCCACACCCATTGAGCATCAAAACGTCCCCCAGGCTCACCAGGGACTGCACGATTTCCTCTATAGCGCTGCGGATGAACATGGGGCAGATACCGTAGAGACGGCCCCAGCCCTCGACATCGCTACAGATACTCCCGTAGCGCTCACGGCTTGGTGTGATGAGGTTAGCAATGCCAAGGTCGCTGGAGTCTACGCCGTGCTGGATGGCGATCGCCAAACCCAATTTATTGGCTACTCTCGCAACGTCGCCCTCTCCCTGCGGGGCCACCTCACCTCCAAAGGCGAAACCACCTGCGCCTTCACGAAAGTCCATCCCTTCAAATTCCCCAAGCGGGATGCCATGGAAGCCCTCAAAGCCGAATGGATTGAAGCTCTCCCCAGCCCTCCCCCCGGCAATAGCGATGGCACCTGGGCAGGCACCATCAAAGAGGCAGCTAACAAGGTAATGTCCCCAGCCGAGCGAGAAGCCTACGAAGAAAAGAAACTCAAGCTCCGCCGCGCCATGGCCGATGGCACCCTCAAGCAAGTTGCCGCCAAGGCCCAAGGTGATGCAGCCCAGCGAGCCGACCTAGCTGCTGCGATGGATGAGGACAATTGGAGCGCCGTAATTCGTGAACAAACCAAGGAAACCCAGGGTTAATCCAACCGGTTCACCCAGAAAATGCGTCAGGTGAACTGACGGGACGAATTAGAAAAAAGTGCTTTGATTCATCTTCGTATAATTTTATTCCAGTCAGAAAGCACCTTTAGCTAGATAATTAAATAAGGCCTTGCCATTAGCTTTGCAATGATTAGCTTGCCTAGCCATGGCTCTTTTCCCACGGATACTAACAACGCCTAGAGGAAATGCCCCTATGGATGATGAGCAATGCTCTACCATCGGTCTTTTGGAGTTAGAACGACTGGCGACTCTTCAGTCCACAGCGCTACTGGATAGTCCTGCGGAGGAGGCGTTTGATCAATTTACGCGACTGGCCAGCACAATATTGGAAACGCCAGTGGCCTTGGTCTCCCTTGTAGACCAAAACCGGCAATTCTTTAAAAGCAGTGTGGGCCTGAGTGAGCCCTGGAACCAGGCTCGGCAAACGCCCCTGTCTCACTCCTTCTGCAAACATGTTGTCCAAATGAGCGAGCCACTGTCCGTAGCGGATGCTCGGATACATCCGGTACTGCAGAAAAATTTGGCCGTCAGTGAGCTGGGCGTGGTGGCCTACTTAGGGATTCCCCTCACCACCTCCCAAGGTCACACCCTGGGGTCATTCTGTGTGATCGATTCCAAACCCCGCCAGTGGAGCGATCGCGACGCCTCAATTCTTCAAAATCTCGCCAATCTGGTCATTGAAAAGATCGAGCTTCGCATCTTTGCCAAACAGCTCCATGGCGACTATTTAGCCCTACGCCAGCTTGAGCTCTATCGAGATGAAATGGTGGAAATGCTGGTCCATGACCTGCGCAACCCCATGAGTTCCTTTTTAGCGGGACTAGAATTAATCCAAATCAGCGGAGAATTACCCCAGCTCTGCCAAGAATATGTTGATCTCGCCTATGAGGGAGGCAACGAGCTACTGGGTATGATCAATCGCATTTTAGAGATCAGCAAAGCAGAAGCAGGCCACCTAAAACTCGACTTAAAAAGGTTATCTCCCTCAGAAGTCATTGCTTCAGCCTGTTCTCAAATGGCTCCCCTAGCCGAGAAGTCTGGCATAACCATCTGCCAACAGATGCACACACAACTTTCATGCACGGCAGATACTAAGAAATTACACCGCGTCCTGGTGAATCTCATTAGTAATGCCATTCAGCACACTCCCAGAGGGGGCAACATTACGGTATCTGTCCAAGCGGATGAACCAGCTGACAACCCTCAAAGACCTGACGAAGAAACACGAGATAGTCATGATGCGATCGCTCTAAGATTCTCCGTGATTGATACTGGACAAGGCATTCCAGACCAAGCCTTTGAAAAAATATTCCACAAATTTAGCCAAGTCAAAAATTCTCAAGTTGCAGAAGCATCTACTGGCCTAGGACTCCCCTTTTCCCGCATGGTTGTGGAAGCCCACGGCGGACGCATCTGGCTAGAAAGCGAGCTAGGAGAAGGCACCCGCTTTCACTTCACCATTCCTGCCTCCCAGACCAATGGATAAGCTGCAAAACAACGGCGGCAGCTCTATGCTCCTTGAAGATCAAGCATTAGATTGATAATTCTAATTTATTAGACAAGAGTTGGAGTCATAACTATCCAAGACTCTCAGGTCTTTAAGACTCCCAGGGCTGAACAGGAAAAACTGTGCATATCTGCGGAACATCAACTACAGATCTACGCTCTCTTCAACAGGCATTATTGTGAGCGGCAAGGCAACGACCTGATCACGTCCAGACCGCTTTGCTTGGTATAAAGCCTGGTCAGCCCGAGCAATCAACGTATCAGGTGAGACCTCCCTAGACGCCAAACAACAGCTCGCTCCAATACTCACTGTCACCCGACTAACAACAGATGAGGTGCGATGGGGAATCTCCATTTGGCTTAATTGCTGGCGAATTCTTTCCGCGACTTGCTGAGCTCCCTGAAGATTGGTTTGGGGCAACACTACAACAAACTCCTCTCCTCCATAGCGTGCCAACAAATCAGAAGGTCGATTGAGTGCAGACTCCATCGCTCGAGCAATCTGCCGCAAACAGGTGTCTCCCGCCAGATGACCGTAGGTATCGTTGTAGACCTTAAAAAAATCGACATCGCACACCAGCAGTGAAAGAGGCTGGTGATTCCTCAAATGCTGTAGCCAAACTGTTTCTAAATATTCTGAAAAGCGTCTACGATTAGCGACTTGGGTGAGGTCATCAATACGGGTGGAATGTTTTAATTCCTCATTGACCTGCTCCAAAGCCCGGGTTCGTTCAGCGACACGTTGCTCTAGCTCGTCGTTGACTTCAGCCAAGTTACTGAAGGAATACTTCAGTTGCTGGACCATCTGATTAAAGGCTTGGGCTAGAAGATGCAGCTCTCTAATATTGGGACTTTCAACGGTGTGACCGAGTTTTTCTTCTCGGAAGTCTTCACTGATCGTTGCCTCAAGAGCCAGTCCCTGGGCAGCTTGACTGAGACGACTAATGGGCCTTACCAGCCAGTGAGAGGTGGCAACACCTAGGGCCGCAGCAATACCCAGGGCAGCCAGGCAGAGCAACAGGGTTGTTCGATTATTCTCTTGAATATGCGCTGTGAAATCGGCTTCTGGAATAATGACCACCATGAGCCAATCAATGCCCAGCTGGCCTGTAATGGGGGTCACTTCTACAAACTGGCGTTGCCCGTCAATGTTGAGCGTTAGCTGCTGGGCAGAGTTGATTTGATCAAAATCTTCAAATTGCTGTAGCAACTGATTGGCCGTACCCTGGATCAAGTGATTATTGCTTTGGACCGCTGCGAGACGTTTTTCGCCGCTCTCTGTAGTCACAAAAGGAGGTTCTTCGGCAGAGCTCGCAACAATTTCGCCAGAATGCTCAATGATAAACACCTGTCCAGAGTCGCTCACCTGGATTTGCTGCAAAAACTCACTGACATCTGTCAAAGTAATATCTGCAGCCATCACGCCTAGCAGGTCATCATCTTTATTGTAGAGAGGAAAGACCCGCGTAAATCCTAGAGAAAGCGGTTGAGAGAAGACATAAATAGGTGACCAGGTGGGCTGTCCAGACTTTAAAGCTGTTTGATACCAAGGCCGCGATCGCGGATCATATTCGTCATTATTCAACAGTTCAACCGACTCACCGAGACTATTGAGTTGATAGACTTCCCGATTGGGAGCTGTTGCTTCAGTCCGCAGACGAAAGGTTGTCAATTCCTCAGACTGGCGCCAAACGCCAACAAATTCTCCCTGGGGATTAGCAAAGTAAACGTAGGGGACTGCTTCCGATAACTGAGTTTGCTGCCAGAAGTAGCGAAACAAGCGATCAAAATCATTAATGTCTAAGTTGCCCGTCTCGATTGCAGCTTGATTGACCTCAAGAAATAGAGATGGGGTGTTTGTGTATCCGTCAACGTGCTTTTCAATATGAGCCGTCACCTCTTCGCCCAGGCGAATCGCCATGGACTCAACCGTCTTCTGCCCATTGCGCCAAGAAAAATAGCCCGTCAATCCAACCACCGCAAGAATCTGCAAGAGGAAAGGAACGATCAGCACAAACCGAAGCGGTATAGCGCGAGGCTGCGCTAAGGGCTGACGAATAGGGGAGGATGACTTGCGCTCTGTGACCAAGGGAGAGATTGAAAGCTGGGGACACTGGAAACGAACAACGGAAGAGGTAAAGTTATCCCCTGCTTAATGTCTTTTAGTAGTATAAGCGCGGATTTCACCTGCAAAATGCAATCAGTCCAAAATGCTGGGACTTTACCAGAATTTGATTTACCGGCTCCAGCCTACAGGACGAGGACCTGCTGCTGGATGCTGTGCCATGGACAAGCCTTCACTCAAGCGCTTTGATCAAGGCAGTCTTTTCCTGCGCCTCGCTCCATGCAAAGCTTTCCAAAACTCAAGCTCGTTGCCGTCGGCAAGGTTAAAAAATCCTGGATTCGCAGTGGCATCGGCGTCTATCTCGACCGACTCCCTGAACTCACCGTGACTGAAATCAAAGATTCCACGCCTGAGAAGGAAGGAGAGCAAGTTCTTGCAATGGTACGGGGGGACGATCGCCTCATTGCCCTATCTGAGGAAGGCAAAACGTTTACTTCGATCAAATTTGCTAATTTTATTGGCCAAGCCCCCTCCAATCGACTGATCCTTTTCATTGGCAGTGCCTCGGGGCTGAGCCCCCAGGTCAAGCAACAGGCCCATTCCTTACTGAGCCTCTCGCCCATGACATTCCCCCATGAGCTGGCTCGCCTCATGCTCATTGAACAGCTCTACCGAGCTAAAACAATTCTGCAAAATGGGAACTACCACAAATAGCTTCTCCGCTGAGGAAGTTGCAGTCAGTTATTTCTTAGATAATCAGACTTATCTATCCATGGCATTGCTTGAACTTTTTGCCGCTGCCACACCAACAGGGCTGCTTTCGCTGGGGTTGATAGTCTGGCAACTGATCGCCATCCACATAAAACCAGCGACCCGCTTCAAATACAAAACGCGATCGCTCATGCATTTGTCCAAGCTGGGGCTCTGCCTTTTGCCCCAGTAATCCAGCCATGCCACTGACAGGATTAGCCAGGCCATACACTGCCACAAACTCCACTTCACCCCGTTCATCTCCAACCTGACCCGCAACCGTCTCTAGCACTTGTAAATGCACCCAACGGGTCTGCTCAAGGCTTCGTCGCAGTTGGAGCTTCTCCCCCCGTTGGCGCTTAGATTTATGCAGCGTTTCCAGCAGATAGTCCACCTTTCCCAGGGCATAGGCTGAGAAGCGCGATCGCATCAAGGCCTCTGCAGTGGGAGCCAGCTCCGTCCCGTTCACATAGGGGCCACAGCAGTTTGTCATTGTTGTTCCTGAATCGCAGGGACAAGGCTTTCCATCCACCATTAAATTACCTGTGAGCTATCTACTAGAAGTTTGAGACTTCGTTGATGAATAGAAGCCAGCTTTCATCCTATAGAACAACATTGTGACTATTCAGTTTGGCTTACATTGATTCCCTAGTCCTGAGGTCTTAGCAAGATCGCCAGGGAAAAGGAGGAGAGGCTCTGGAAAATAAGCCAAGCTGCGATCGCGGCCAAAAGCGCCCCCAACAAAACCGGCGTCATATTGACCATGCGAGCCAGACCATCCAGAATCGGCAGCATAAGCTTAAACAAGCCCCCCGCCACCAACCAAGCAGCCATCCCGCTCAAGCCCATCACCCCAATCCAACGCTGGGCGCGGTGCATCCGTCCAGTCAAAATTGCAAATTGAGCCAGCCCCAGAAAGCCAAACCCAAGGCCCACCCCCAGGGTGGTACAACCCAAACTGAGCAGTTGACCAGTCAAGTTTTCCGTTTGGCCCAGGCTATTGGCCCAACCCGCCATATTCAAGGCCGATTGACCGACAAAGTGGACAATCACTGCAATAAAAAAGCCAATCAAACAGCCCAAAGGTGTAATCAGCTGCCAGCCCCCCACAGTGCGCAGGTAACGCCGCAACATTCGAGTTTGGGCATAGCCAATCACTAGCCCGGCAATGGGAATGCCAATGATAAGCTGCATGGCCAGTAATATCGCCACAGCAAAGCCAGTCAGCTGCTCCATGCCCGTCATGCTCGCCACAACAGGAATCAACAGGGCCGAAATGGCTGCGGTAATGCCCAGGGTTGCCAAGGTCCCCAATAAACTAGCCATGAACCATTGCCTGGCAATCACACCACGGCTGGGCATGGGTAATCGCTTCACCTCAGGCTCTGTCATTGAGCTTCCCTGATTACGCCAAGCTTCTGGAGCGGTGGGATGGGTGATTTCTCCGTTCGCTGGCGATGCCAGGGCAGCAACATCGACCTCAAAGCTATCTGCCAGTTCATTCGCTGGAGCTAGTGGCTCAGAGGGGACTCGTTTCCCAGGGGAAGCTGTGATAACTGAAACCTGTTTATCTACGAGCTGATGATGGGCTGACTCAGCGCCCATTGCCCCTGCCATCACCAATTCACGCTGCTGGGGTTGGGCAGTATCCAACAAATCGACAGAGGACTGCCATAGAGGCTGGGCTAGCCCCCATTCCACAGCAGCAATCTCAACCCGTTTAATCACTGGACAGCCCAACCGCCTCAAGGCCTGCTCCACATAGGCCACAAATCCTTGCTGGTTCAGCAAGGGATCTCCCTCCAGGCGCAACCTTAAGCAGCTGCCCTCTCGGGTGGCCTGAATGGTTAAACCACGGGACTGAAACTGCTGATTGATGAGCTGGGCAATGGCTTCAGCATGACCTGCCCTTGCTTGAGCCAATAGAGTAGAAACTGCCATGGAGATGCTGGATGAAAATTGCTGAACTGATGATGTGATGCGATGTTCAGTGCTCTGTAGAAGGGATATTCCTCACTGATGGATGCCAGAGAGATACTCTCGCCGCCTCAGCCTGGCTGGACGATCACCGCTACGCTCACTCAATTGCCCCTGAATCCGGCTAAACAATAGCTTCTCTGGAACAAATTGCCCACAACCGAGTCTAGGTCGCATTTCCCTAACTGCCCGCAGGTCAAAAGCCTCGGTCTACAGAGGGCTATTTCCCCCATGACATCAAGGCTCTGTAGCTCACCTTGATCCTGTTATAGAGAACCCCAGGTCGCCGATATCAAAAATCCCACTTGCTTCAAGAAACAAGTGGGACTCCCAACCCTGAACTTAAATGAATCGACTAGGCTGCATCTGTTACCACAGAGGCTTGATAGCGCAATGGCACTCGATAGCCCAGCTGGAATGGTGAACGGTAAGCGAGTTTAAGACTCTTAGCCCGATAAGTTTTGGCTGGAATGCCAATGTCGGCCAAGATCAGTTCTCCTGTCATATCAGGATGCAAGCCTGTTTTGGGCAATGCGAGGGTCATTGTCCAGCGAGCTCTCATGAAAGCTCCCGGTGTCTCGCCCTGGGTTGCATCCATGCCAGAAGGAATATCCAGGGACAAAATCGGTGTTTGCTCACCATTGGCCCAATTGATCAGGGCTAAATCATTCCCTTGAGGGGCCTGGGGAACTCGACAACCCATCAGGGCATCCACAATTAAGTCAGGCTTGCCATGTTCCAGGGGCCAGCGATCGCTGATAAGCTCCTCCACAGCGACCTGTTCGCCAGGGCTCTCCTGATAAAGGTGGTACTGCCAACGAGAAATATCGGTTAACGCTGCCGCATTGGCCATGCAGAGGTAAACCTCCAAACCTTGATTCGCTAAATGCCTGGCCGCACAGATACCGCCACCACCATTCATACCTCCCCCTGCAAGCACAACCACACGTAGATGGGTGGACAGTGCGGGCTTCTCAGAGGCGATATCAGACACAACTTTCAGAGGAGCCTCGGATTGAAGACAATCCAAAGCCTGCTGAGCGAGATGGCGACCGGTATTCTCCATCATCTGAAACCGAGTGGGACCGGTCTCTTCTAAAGCAATTCGATCAACTTCAACCATCTGATCAGCAGTCACAGCGGGGACTGACAGACCATTCTCGGTCAAAAACATGGGTGACATGGCTGGGGGCTTGTGGAACACACAATGGCAGCTTGGCTAAGGCTTCAGAAAAAACTAATTTGACTTAGTGCTTCCCGTCACAGCGCAGATGCTATTTATACAAGCTGCTTTATAGATAGTGTTCCAAATTTAGCCCTCAGAATATTTGAAGTTTTCCCCCTATTTCCGCAAAGTTCTATGAAGAAGCTCATAGCTTGACCTAAGCAATGGACCCATAAACCGCTTGGTCACAATGGTTACAGGTGTGATCTCAATCCTTCATAAAACAACGTGAACATGCTGGAGCCGCCTTTTAGAGAGATCTTGAGGCTATACAGAGTTGTTTCAAGACTTAATCAGACTTCAAACGATATATAGCCTATTTGGTCTAAAAAGATGCCTGAAGTTTGTCAGGAATATTAGCCCGTTGAGCTGTAGGTTTCCCCAAGGCACCCTGCCCCATGGCTGCATCTACTTAGTTCTTTTTGTTAAGTCGAGTGGTACATACTCGGCTTAGTCGCGTCATGAAAGTTACCTCTAGACCTACGACTTCTATTGCTCCAGCCCCCGAGCATTCATGTGACTCCCTGACAATGGAGCCACGGCAGCTGGCTACGACCTGTCTTCCTCGGGCGGCAATATCCCTGGGCAACGACTTGGGGTTTTCGGCTGCGAGCCAGCGACTCGCGTTGCGACGCTCAGCAGCCAGCTGTCAGGAGGACAATCTTTCAGAAGCCATGCAGTCCAACTTTTCTGATTTTCTGCCTGCCGGTCAGCCCATATCAGCAGGTTACTTACAACGACGCCGGTCAAACGTATTGCCCCTGAGCCCTCGCAAAATCCACCAATATCGAACGTTGGCAGAGGCGGATTTGGAGCGATCGCAGCTCACGCTCCAGGACCAATTTGAAACCCATGATCTAGATAGACAATTGCAGGTCAACCTCTGCGCACAGCTCCAACGTTATCCCATTGCTAGGGCTGATCTAGTCAAGAAAACCCTGCGTTTCTTTCCCGAGCAACCCCTTTATGTTTTGCTCGTATCTCCATCGGCTGACTTAGCAGAGCAGCTGAATTCCTCCTTAGAGTCAACCTTAGGGACTCAAATTGCCCAAGAACTTTGCTTTAGTCGAGAGCTGTTGGTTTGTCTGACAAGCGAGACTGAGCCCCAATTGATCCAACGCATTCAGGCCAAGTCCAAGGGTGATTTATCGAAGCCTACAACTTAGACCTCTTATACCCAATCCGATTCAGCGACACCCGAATCCCACCCATTGAGCCGCTGTAGGGGCGAACAGCCGTTCGCCCGCTGGCTTTAATCGCCCTGGGCATCAAAGCGTTGCTCCAATCGCTCAGCACCTAGCAAAACAGTGAATTCTGGATTGTGATAAGCCTGGCAAAATTCTGCTTCGCTGCAAGGCTCAGTCGGGCTCTCTGCTTCCCCTGGCTGGCTGAGCTCTTGGCGGAGGAATTGTTCAGTCGACGTCATCAAGTAGGCTATCTGGCCAGACATAACAGTGCCAATAATAGTATCCGCCTCAGATGTACGTTGACGAGCAAACTGGTCGAGGCGACTAGCTTGGGATCGAAAGCTGTGACCCACTTCAGCCGGGGCCTGGTGATCGTAGGTGCTAGCGATCGCGCGCATCCAACTGGCCATTGCCCGAATTTGGGCAGGTGATAGCTGTGCAGTCAGCTTCGCTTCAGCTTGCTGTAGAGCGGGTGTGAGGTCCAAATTGGCAGCACTGTTAAGGAGGCGATCGCTAAGTGACTCTCCAGATTGAAAATGAGGCTGCTGAGCGGAGGTGCGATCGCCCATTAATTGCGTCCCAATTGGGGCAGAGGAAAACGCAAAGGCTTGCGAGGCTTGGGTAAGTCCGAGGAACTGTCTTGCTCCCGATTCACCACGGAATCATTAAACCCTCCTTCGTCCAGGGTTGAATCTTGTAGCGCCAGAGATTGATTCAATTCTGCGAGGTCACGCATCAATCCTAACGAAGCCATATTAACCGCTGTATTAAGCTGAGCCAGTTGCTGTACTTGTTGGGGAGAAGTTGCAGTGTTTAAAGACTGAGCGACAGCCACTTGCTGTTCTAGCTGTTGAGTGGATGAGACCAAGCGACTGAGACCATTAATTAATTGACGCAAGTTCAAGCGAAACTGTGGATCACCCGTCACCTCATCTAAATCAGACGTGAGCTTCTGGGCATTTTGGAAAGTCACTCTGGCTGAATCCAACGTTTGTTGCAACAGCAAGATATTTTGAGGGTCATTCAACGCTGTGGAAGCATTACGCAAATTTGCCGTCATCACTCGCGTATTTTCAGTCAACTGAGCGAGATTTTCGACTAAATCCTGGCGACTACTTAAGTCACTAATGAGCGGTTGCAGCTTGCCTAAACTGCCCTGCACCGATTGTCCAGCTTCACCCACATTCACCAGGGCTGTATTCAAGGCATAGCGATTTTGCTCAATCACGCTACTGGCTTGGTCTACCAGGCCTCCTGTCCGGGTCGCAAGGTCTCCCGCTTGGGTCGTAAGGTCTCCCGCTTGGATCGCCACGTTCCCCAGTTGTCGGGCAGTGGCATCAACGCTTGCCGCTGCTAGTCCTGCACTACTGGCAGCTCGATTGGCCGTGCTTAGGGTCGTAGAAAGGTTGCCCACTTCTCCCTGGACAGATTCACTCAGGCCAGACAGCTTATCGGTCAGCTGGGTAATACCTTGGGTCGCAGTGACCGCGTTATCGGCAGTGTTCTCTAGGGTTTGGAGTATCTGAGGATTATTCAGAACTGCTGCTAGCTCATTCATGGAACGGATTAGATCCGTCAAATCGGCCACAGTGGAGCCTGCTAGGCGGGAACCATCACAGAGAATGAGTTCTTTGTTGCAATCTTCGTCTAAAGGTCCCGCCACTGTGCCAGGTTCTGGTGCTGCGTTCATGGGCCTCAGGTCCAGTGCTGTCTCTCCCAACAGAGCAGAGCTTTGGGCTTCAATGCGAGTGCGCTGGGGAATGAGCACATCCAAGCGAGAAATATCAATCACCACATCCACGAGCTGACTGGTGGGGGTAATGGAACGGACCTTGCCGACCTGTACACCGCGATAGTTGACTGAAGTGCCCACTTGCACGCCACGGGCATCAATAAATTCAACCGTAACTTGGTAAGAGCTGCGACCCAGCTGTACATTACGCAACCAGCCTACGAGAACGACGAAGAGAGCGACGCCGCCTACGATCATCAGTCCAACCGAACCCTCCCGCATTGCTCGCGATGCCATGCTGTGCCCTTCAAACCAAGCGTGCAGTTCAGTTACTTACTCTAACGGGTGATTGGCCGAATAGGGATTGAGACTCCTGTAGATTGGGCATTCTAAATAAAATCTTGCCTGAACCCATTCATCGATGTTCAGTAGCGATGAGTCGCGCTTCTACCCATCTCTGTCTCTCCATCGTTGTGGTCCTACTCCGTGCGACTTTCCTTTTCTCGGCGATCGCCCCAGTCCGCGATCCTCTGCTTGCTCGCTCTCATCTGTAGTGCCTGTCGCCCCAGCCTGTCCCAACCCAGTCGTCCAGCGCCTCTGCCCCAGGACGCCAATATTCAGGTCTTTTTTAATCAATCGGAGAGCAGTCAATATCGCAATCCCTATGGAGCGATGGAGAACGAGCAGGAGGCTTTGAGAGATGGAGATGATCTGGAAGCTGTAATTCTGGAAGCGATCGCTCAGGCTCAATCCAGTATCGATATTGCAGTGCAAGAGCTACGTCTACCTCGCATCGCCCAGGCTTTAATTGAGCGCCAGCGGGCTGGGGTCGAGGTGCGGTTGATTTTGGAGAACCAATACAACCAAACGCTGGCAGAAATTGACCGCACCCGGCTGAAGGAGCGGGACTTGGCCCGTGCAGAGTCTCTAGCGCTGTTTGTTGATGTCGATGGTGATGGCGAGGTGTCGGCCCAGGAGGTGCAGGAGCGAGATGCGATCGCACAGCTCCGCAATGCCAAAATCCCGACGCTTGATGATCGTGCCGATGGCTCCAAGGGCAGCGGTCTCATGCATCACAAGTTTTTGGTGATTGATAACCGCACTGTCGTTACAGGCTCAGCAAACTTTACTGTGGGCGGTATCCATCAAGAGCCCACAGAGCCCGAGAGCCGAGGCAACGTCAATCATCTGTTGCGCATCGAAAGTCCGGTGTTAGCTTCGCTCTTTCGCGAAGAATTCGACATTCTCTGGGGAGATGGGCCAGGCGGTCAGGATGACAGCATCTTTGGCGTGAAGAAACCCGTTCGCCCAGCAAGAACTGTTCCCTTAGGCGATAGTCATGTGACGGTGCAGTTTTCTCCGACGGGCAAACGCCAGCCTTGGGAGCGCAGTAGCAATGGCTTGATTGCCCAAACCGTTGCCCAGACAACCCAGAGCATTGACCTAGCCCTGTTCGTCTTTTCTGAGCAGAAAATTGCCGATGCCCTGTTAAAGGTCAATCAACAGAATGTTGCTGTCAGAGCGCTGATCGACCCTAGTTTTGCCTTTCGGCCCTACAGCGAAGCCCTGGATATGATGGGCCATACCCTGACGAAAGCTTGTAAGCCAGAAAAGGACAATCACCCCTGGGAAAAACCTTTAAATACAGTTGGGGTTCCGAAATTACTGCCGGGAGATTCACTGCACCACAAGTTTGCTGTGCTGGATAGCCGAGCGGTCATCACCGGCTCCCACAACTGGAGTAAAGCAGCCAATGAGAAAAACGACGAAACAGTTCTGATTATTGACAGCCCAGTGGTTGGCGCTCATTTCCAGCGGGAGTTTGAGCGGCTCTACGATAATGCAGTGCTGGGTTTACCTGTGAAGACCCAGACCAAAATTGCGGAGGAGAAGCGTAGCTGCAATTAGAGCCTTGGATAGACCTGAGTTCAAGAGCTCGAAAAAGCACTTGCGAAGCAAGCTAGGAATAAATTCCCAGCCTAAGAGCGAAAGCCCACTAAAGTGGGCTGTTCAGTTCGTTTTAACAGACTTGAGCTTTGAGCCGTGAACTTTAGCTCACGGCGGCAGAGTCAAGCCAGCCCTAAATTTGTCGAACTCAGGTTGGATAGAGCTTTTGTCAGTACAACTGTCAGAACCAAGCTCGAAGCCTCTTGAGCTGGATAGAGACTTGAGCTATGTGCCACCAATTTCAGTCCAAAACGGGAGCTTGAATTTCCTGTTTTGTTCATTCGAGCTTATTCAGCCGGAGCCGGAGCCGGAGCCGGAACACCACCCTGCTGAATCTGCTTAATGTCTTCCTTGGTCAGCACATTCATATCCTCGGGCAAGATGCCATCGCTGGAGGTGCGCTTAAATTCAACGGCTTTTTCGCTAAAATCCTTGGGGCGAGGGTCGTCTGGACTATCTGCACCATCTAGACGCATTGCATCGTCCCCCGTGAGTTCGACAATGCCTTTGAGCTTGGCAACACCGCTGGGTGAGGGCAAGATAATGTCCAGCTCCATAGGACTTGCCTTGGCATTGAGGGCATATTCCATTTCCATCGCCTGATTTTCGTCCGGATTGGGGCTGATGAAAAATGCGCGTCCATCTTCGGTGAAGAGTAGACCAGGACTATTCTCTTCGGGGGGAACTTGAGGCTCCCAGAGGCCAGTGAATTTTTCAGAGCCAGCGGGGGCGGAGGCGGGGGCGCTGCTTTCTTCAACCTGAGCCGCTTCGTCTCCCTCGGTTTTACTGCCGCAGGCAACGGTGCCTAGGCCCATCAGAGCCGCCAAGCTGAGCAGGGCAGCGCCACGCATCCAACGATGAGACAGGCGAAATTGGTAATTCATGGGTTAATAAGCGATAAATCGCCGAGGGAGTGAAATGCAATTGCAAGTATTACAGCATCCCCGCGATTTCGACTATGTTCCCACTTTTTTTAAATTGGCTAGCTCCATTTCTGTCAAAGACGTTCAGCCGATTTCCCATGCAATGAGATTTGCTTGGAAGCCTTCTAGAACCGAATTAAGTCAGTTCTAGAAGGCTCCTCTCTGCCTTAAGACTGCTTATTCAAGGCCCAGTCATAGTTTAGATAGCTCACGCCATAGTCTCCGGCTTCCAAATAAGCCTTATCTTCTGCGCTTACATAGTTGCTGACAAAATTAAGCACGGCACGCTGTTTATCGCCGCCGGTAAAGCCACTCTCAACGCCATATCCAGGTACCCAGTCTTCACCAAACCACTTAAAGATTTTCGACAAATAGACTTGGTTGTTTTCACGATCAATGCGCAGCCCGGTTTCAGGGTTTGCTAACCATTGGTTCACTTGATCATCGAGTTGAGCATCTAGCTGCTCAGCTGTGAACGGTTCTTGGCGTAGGGGAGGGCAGCTCATGGCTGCGCAGACTAATGCAGCATGAATGCGAGGTTCTTGGAAGTCCTTGCGTAGGGTCTCATGCTCGATCTCGTCGAGGGTTTTAGATGTACCAGAAACAGCATGCTTCCTGTCTTTCCAAACACCTTTGATATCTTTAATGCTGTCCTTTAAAGGAGCCTGGTCAATGATGGAAGCTAGGGTTAGGGAGTTGTAGGCATTGACCCAATAGGCAATCTGCTCCGCATCACTCCAGCTCGCAAGTTGTTCCGGCGTGATGCTGGCGAGGGAAGCATTGTAGCTATCTAACACTTGACGATCCTGTTGAAGCGTAGCGTAATCAACTAAGGCCTTGTCATCGACATTGGCTGTTAGGACTGCGGCATAACCTTCTGTTTCTAAGCTTCCTGGCTGAGCTGAGCTAGCCTGGGCCGTCGTGACAGTATCTGTAGTAGAAGCTGAAGTGTTATTGATTTGGCAGCTTCCCAGGCCAGCCGTGAGAACGAGGCTTCCGAGGATAAGGCCCCTGCGAATTGTGGAGCGAGAAGCATAGTGAAAGGCGTTAGGCATGGCTGAAGAGGACGCTTGTTAAACAACATTGCTCCCTATTAAAGGCAAGCTAACTGAAGATTTTCTGAGAAGCACCTAAAAAATGCTGAAGAAATGGTGCTGCTTTAGGAAAAATCCTCAAACCAACCTTTGCGCCAAAAGAAGACGATTAGGCCCCCTGCGATCGCCCCCATGGCCAGCAAACACAACGGATAGCCGTAGGTCCATTGCAGCTCCGGCATATTCCAAGGTGAGACTTCGGCATTAAAATTCATGCCATACAGACCCACCACAAAGGAGAGGGGAATAAAGATGGTGGAAATAATCGTCAGAACTTTCATCACCTCGTTCATGCGATTACTCACCGACGAGAGATACATATCCATCAAGCTAGTGGCCAGTTCACGGTAGCTTTCTAAGATATCCAGCACTTGGACCACATGGTCGTAGCAGTCCTGGAGATGGGGCAGGACTTCGGCGGAAATTAAAGGTGAGCTATCACGAATCAACTGATTCAGCATGGCTCGCTGGGGCCAAATGGCCCGGCGCAACACCATTAGCTCTCGACGTAACCGATAAATTTTTTCCACCGTGGCTCGCGATGGATTTCGAATCGCCTCTTCTTCTAGTTCCTCGATCAGCTCACCGAAGTCTTCTAAAACAGGGAAAAAGCCATCAATAATAGAATCTATTAGGGCATAGGCCAGGTAGTCCGAGCCCAGATGGCGGATTTGGCCGCGATTGTGGCGGATGCGATCGCGCACCGAAGCAAAACAATCCAGCTCCGGCTCTTCCTGCACGGTTAGTAAATAATGAGGCCCTAGGACAAAAGCCACCTGCTCATTGAAAAAGCCATGGCCATCGCCATGGGGCGTCACCATGCGGCTAATGATAACGAGCTGCTCTTCATATTGCTCCAGCTTGGGCCGCTGGGGAACATTCACCACATCCTCTAGGACCAGGCGATGAAGCTCAAAGGCCTCGCCCACCCCGCGCAGGACAGCCTCACTGCCCAGGCCTCGCACATCTAGCCAAGTCACCGACTCGTTTTCCAACAGGGCCTTGAGGGCTGCGGGCTGCCACTGGTCCAGCTCCAGCGTTTGCTTAATGGCCTGGTCTGGCGAATATTCAATTAAAACTAGCTCTGAGGGTAGGGCATCGGCATCAATGGATAGGGTGCCGGGGGCGGTCCCCACGTCATCGTAGTGATACTCGATGTAGTCCTCATTGTCGGTTGTGGCGAAGGGAGAGACCTTTGCAAAAGTTGTCTTTGCGAAGCGCGAAGCATTTTTCAGTTGGGACGGAGTCAGCTTAGGAGCCATGGAAAGGTCGCAGTGGAAACTGTGAGGATGTTTTAGTAAACCTGGCCCAAGACCTCAATTTCGCCCACCATGCCCGCCTCCGTATGACCTGGCACCACGCAGCGCAGGTCGTAATGGCCTGCCCGCACCGGCACAAAGACCCAATCTGCATAGGCTTGACTGCGCACTTCAATTTCATGGATCGCTCCCTTCAACACTCCGGACAGTTTTTGGGAGCCCAAGAAGGAAAGCCATCCATCTTATAGAGTGTATTTACAACCAAGCAGATACACAGATGGATAGCCTTAAAGAGATCCTAACCGGCCTACTGGACACAGTGGGCCTTTTCACA
>CALECT010000235.1 GCA_937949725.1 uncultured Pseudanabaenaceae cyanobacterium | reverse complement strand
ACGGACCTGCTGAAGCAAAGCTTCTCCCCAATACCGCAGCGACTCTGCCTCAGCAACGTTACTGCCAATGTTATTGGCCTGGTCAATGGCCCGGCGGTGCAGGCGAATGGCCTCATTCCAGTCCCCTTGAGCCTGATAATCCAAGCCCAGCTGATTCAACACCCGCACTCTTTCCGGCGCATTGGCCAAATTCTGGGTGAGCTCTTCAGCCTGGCGATGGATGGCGATCGCCGCCTCAATCTTCCCCTGGCTCCGATGGACTTCCCCCATGGCATTCAACACAGCCACCTGGCCTGACCAATCTTGCGACTGCTGGAGCATCACCAAAGTTTGCTCATACAACTCAATCGCCTGATCTAATTCTCCTTTCTGCTGGAAAATTCTGCCAATGCCCATCTGACTGCGTGCTGAGCCTACATTGTGGGCCAGGGAGCGAAAGCTACCGTAGGCAGATTCGTAAGCTTCAAAGGCATCATCCAACTGGCCCAGTTGGTAATACACATCCCCCAGGCCCTGGTAAGCCTCCGCCTTTTCGATGGGGTCGCTATGGATATGCAGAACTTTTTGGAGCGTGGCGATCGCCCCCTCATAGTCCCCCTGCAACAGCTCCAATTCCGCCCAGCGCACCAGCACTCGGCCGCGCTGGCGGGAGTCTTGCAGACGATAACGCAATTGGTTCAGCGGTTGGTAAGCCGATTGGTGGTTTCCTTGGGCAACCTGAACCATTGCCTGGTATGCCTTCCATTCATCTTTGTCAGCCTCGGTTAGCTCAAAGGGTGTGACCCGTCTCAGGGTCATGGCTGCGCGATTGTATTCTCCTTGTTGATACTGCACCAGACCCTGCTGAATCAGGCTGCGCTGGGCTAGCGCCGTATCTCTCTCAGTCATAGCTTGGCGATTGGCCTGATCAAAATGATGAAGTGCCGTGGAAAATCTAGCGGTGAGCAGGGCTTCTTGTCCTGAATCGTAGAACTTCTGGGCAGGGGAGTAATTGTTAGAGGAGTTGGGTTGCTGGGCTAGAAGCGTCTTATCACCCGTGGCAGCTTGGCTGGCTTCTGGCGTTGTTGGAATGATGCCGATGGTGAGGGCAAGAGTCGTGAGGGCGGCGCAGGAGAGGCGGGCGAAGAGCATAGGTGGCAAAGAGGCAGGTCTATGCGGTTCTACAAGCCCACTGGGATGAGTTTCGTTTTCTTTGGTTGAGGGGTGGAGGTGAGTTCAGGAGCCCTGATGGACGGTTATGGGCGCTTGAGGAGTTCAGGGGTGTTTTGTTCGCCAAAGTCAACGAGTTGGGAGCAGGCGAGTTTGAAGGCGAAGGGGATGTCTCTGCCGGAGCCGATCGCGTCATAAAAGCTGGTTGCAAATTCAATGGCGGCTTTATCGCTGATAGGTCGTTTCATGCCAATGACGTAGGGGATGTTTTGAGCAATGGCTTCGGCTTGGTCCCTAGAGTGGCAGGCGTTGAGCAGGACACATTCGATTTGCTCAGCGAAGAGTTCGAAGGTGGCGGCGAGTTGGTCGGTGGAGATCAGTTTGGCGTTCCCGATTTCATCTTCGAAGTAGAGTCCGGCAGGTTCTAGGTCGGTGGCGGCTTCGCCATGGCCGGAGAAGTGAATGATCTGGGGGTTGTGGTCGAGGAGGTGGCGGCGGAAGTCGCGGGGGCGGATTGCGCCTTTGCTTTCGAGGGTGAATTGGTCGCGTTTTTGGCTACGGCGGAGGCTTTCGTCGATTTCGCGGCGTTCTTGGTCGAGGCGGAGGCGTCCGGTGTCTTTGGGGTTTGAGGCGAGGAAGAGGATGGTTTTGGTGCTTGCTGAGCTTGCAGGAGCAGTTGGACTCGCTGGGTTGTTGTAGATATTGATGGTATTGGCTTGGTTGACTTGGCTATTACCAGTGGCTTGGGTTTGGAAGTTGGTGCCGCCGTTGTTGACTTGGCCCAGGCTTACATCATCAGATTGTGATGATGGTGTCACAACTTTTGGTGGCTGGCTTAGAGATTGGGCAAAGTTGCGCAGGGTGGGATTGCCAGGGTTACGGTTTCGAGCAGCGGTGAGGAGCTTGCTTGTAGCCCCTTCAGATTCAGCATGTTGAATGAGAGCGAAGACAATTTCGGATAGGTTTTGGCCGCCTGCAATAGCCTCTAGATGCCAATCCAGCTCGAAGCTGACCATTTGTGTCAGTTTGGCTTTGCTGGGGAAAGCGCTGAGTAGAGCCTGCTGAAATTGAGATTGCTGGCGACCGTTGAGTTCCATCTTCTTTTAACGAGGAGGTTAGGGTTGACCGTCTAAAAGCTGTTGAATCGTTTCTCGTAGTTTCTTCCAGACGATTTCACCTCGAAAGTTTTCGAGGAAGTTGCTGGCCTCTTGATAGTAGACAAGTTTTTGCTGGCTGAGGTCGAAGATGATGGGGATTTCGTACCAGAGGGTATCGACGGCGTCTTGGAAGGGATTTTTGTTGCGGATGGCTGTCTCGGAGGCGCTGTCCAGTTGCAGGACAATGGCGATGGAGAAGCAGCAACGGGTGGGGATGCGGAAGTTGAAGATGGCGCGGCTGGGGGATGAGGCAGGGTAGCTTTGGGAGATGTTGAGGCAGTTTGCAGAGTAAGTCCGAAGTCCAGCGGGAGTGATGCTGTCGAAGGTAGAGAAGAGAAAGAAGGCATCACCCCGCATACCTAGTCCCGGTTCAAAGTCAGTGATTTGGGCAATGAGATCAATTGTCGGACTGCTTGGCGTGATTTGGGTTGCGCCGTTTTGGATGAGTATTTTAAGAACGATATCGAGGTATTGCTGGGCTAGGGTGTCTGCGGGGCTGCTTAATGGTTGGCTTGTTGGGTTCGGTGACTGTGGGGTGTTGTAGATATTGATCGTTTGGGCTTGGTTGACTTGCCCGCCTGTCACTTGGGTTTGAAAGTTAGTGCCGCTGTGCTTAGTGATGCAGAAAACTTTTGTGAGTCTCAAGCTGAGAAAAGAGTGACCCTGGAGAAGGTAAACATGAGGTCTTGAATCGTGCGTTTATGCTTCGACGCCGAGGCCGGGGGTGGACTTTGATAAGGGAGGGGCCGTAA
>CALECT010000234.1 GCA_937949725.1 uncultured Pseudanabaenaceae cyanobacterium | reverse complement strand
AAGCAGCCAATAGGTACTAAAACTCACTCAAGCTTCCCCATGCTCAAGCATTCAGGCATAGACAGAGGTCTATGTTTGAAGGTAAGGTCATCAAAGCCCGCCTGACCGTCATGGTCTGGGCTATGGCAAGGGCCTCTTATTTGCAAGGCCGTTTGCTATTGCATCACCGCATCTGCCATCTCTCGCTTTGACAGACACCTGCGTCAAAAGTGATGTGACAGAGGAAATAATTGCGATCGCTTACAAGCCTTCGCAGAAATCGCCTCAGGAGACAGTCCTTCGTGAAACCGGTAACCCTTCACCAGCTACGGGTCTTTGAAGCTGCCGCCCGGCACAATAGCTTCACCCGCGCCGCAGAAGAGCTGTATCTGACCCAGCCCACGGTTTCCATCCAGGTCAAGCAACTGACCAAAGCTGTGGGTATGCCCCTGTTTGAACAGGTGGGCAAGAAGCTGTTTCTCACCGATGCGGGGCAGGAACTCTACGCCGCCAGCAAAGACGTGTTCGAGCGCCTATCCCAGCTCGAAATGACCGTGGCCGATCTCCAGGGCATGAAGCAAGGCTCCCTGCGCTTGGCAGTGATCACGACGGCAAAATACTTTGTACCGCGCCTGTTGGGCAGCTTTTGCAAGCAATACCCCGGCATAAAAATCTCCCTCAAGGTGACAAACCATGAGCGCCTGATTGAGCGCCTCAACAGCAATCAAGACGACCTCTACATTCTTAGTCGTCCCCCCAGCGGCAACGACATCAAGAAACAGCCCTTCCTGGATAACCCCCTCGTGGTAATGGCCCCAGCGGATCATCCCCTGGCGGGCCAAAAGAACATCCCCATTCAGCGCCTGGCAGATGAGCCCTTCATAATGCGGGAGACCGGCTCCGGCACCCGTGAAGCAGCAGAGCAGCTCTTTGCAGAACAGGGCGTGACCATGGACGTGAAGCTGGACCTGGGCAGTAACGAGGCGATCAAAGAGGCGATCGTCGGTGGCTTGGGGCTATCGGTACTGTCCTACCACACCCTCACCTCCCTCGGCGAGACACCGCGCTTGACCGTGCTTGATGTCCAGGGCTTCCCCATCCATCGCCAATGGCATGTGATTTATCCCAATGGGAAACAACTTTCGGTCGTGGCAAATACCTTCCTCGATTTCCTATTAACGGAAAGCCGAGAACTGGCAGAGAGCATACATCTCCCAGCCAGCACCTTACCGAAGCCCTCAAACAACGATTAGTCGGAATTCCATCACAGACCCGTCGCTGGAAGCAGTGAGACTAAGCCATATCCACAAATCGGTCCGTCGCTTCAATTAAGGCACTACGAATGCCAGGCTCAGTCATGGAGTGACCAGCATCGGGCACGATGATTAGCTCTGACTCTGGCCAGGCACGGTGTAGTTCCCAGGCCGAAGTTGCTGGGCAAACTACGTCATAGCGACCCTGAACAATGACCGTGGGAATATGGCGAATGCGGTCTACGTTGCGGAGCAGTTGATCGTCGCTTTCAAAGAAGCCACCATTGATGAAGTAGTGACATTCAATGCGGGCAAAGGCGACGGCAAAATCGTCTTCCCCCGTCTCCGCAATCAGGTCGGCATTGGGAATGAGCTTGCTGGTGCTGCCCTCCCAGACAGACCAGGCGCGGGCCGCTTCGGTGCGAATTTTCGGGTCATGGCTGGTCAGGCGTTTGTAGTAAGCCGCCACCAGATCACCCCGCTCAGCCGTGGGAATGGGCTGGAGGTAAGACTCCCAAGCATCCGGGAAAATGTAGCTGGCTCCCTCTTGATAGAACCAAGCAATCTCCTTCTTGCGCAGCATGAATATGCCTCGCAAAATCAAGCCCTGGCAACGCTCCGGGTGAGCTTGGGCATAGGCCAAGGACAGGGTACTGCCCCAGCTACCGCCAAAGACAGTCCAAGCTTCAATTTTCAGGGCCTGGCGCAGGGTTTCAATATCATTAACGAGGTGCCAAGTGGTATTCTCCCGCAGCTCGGCATAGGGCTCGCTGCGGCCACAGCCGCGCTGATCAAAGAGAATGATGCGCCAGCGATTGGGGTCGAAGAATTGACGGTAGATCGTTTGCAAACCGCCACCAGGTCCGCCATGGAGGAAGACGACGGGCTTGCCATTGGGATTGCCGCATTCCTCGAAGTAAATATTGTGCAGCTCTGAGACCTGGAGCATGCCCCGGTTGAAGGGTTCGAGGGGGTAATAAAGGGGGCGCAGGGTCATGGCAGCAGTCCTGGTGACAGGGCCGGAGACGATATCTGCAAGTTTAATCAGTGTTTCTGAATTTGGGGGCATAACGGTTGGGAGAATCAGCAGCCCTGGGAAACAGTGCGGCGGTAAGGCAGCGCTGTAGGCAAATCGGCGATCGCCCCAGCTGTGTTTTATTGCAACGCAGCCGCATCATCCCCAGCCATTTGCCGAGAGAATGGGCCCAGCAGTTACGCAACAAAAGACTCCATGATTAAGCTTTACGGTGGCCCATTCAGTCGCGCTTCCATCGTCCATTGGTACTTAGAAGAGCTGGGGCTGGAATATGACTTCGTCAAACTGGATATGCAGGCAGGTGAGCACCGCCAAGCGCCCTATACCGATGTGAATCCCTTCGCCAAAGTGCCGGGGATAGAAGATGGTGCGCTGAAGCTGTGGGAGTCTGGGGCGATTTTGATGTACCTGGCCCAGGCCTATGGGGAGCTGAAGGGAGCTGGAGCGAGTGAGGTGGCGATCGCCAATCAATGGGTCTACTTCGCCAATGCCACCCTCGGCCCTGGAGTCTTCGTCGAGGCCAGTCGCGAGAAGGAATTCCCTCGCCTAATGGGAACCTTGAACAACATCCTAGGCCAGCAGGATTACATCACAGGCAGCAGCTTCACGGTAGCCGATGTGGGCTTGGGTTCTATGCTCAATTACATTCCCATGATGTTGAAAATCGGCTTTGAGGACTATCCCAACATCGGGGCCTATGTTCAGC
>CALECT010000233.1 GCA_937949725.1 uncultured Pseudanabaenaceae cyanobacterium | reverse complement strand
GGCTGGCGATCCTGCAAATACAAATTGCACATTGGCAGGCTAATCACATTAATCTTTGCTGCCTTAACTAACTCAATCGTCTGCTTCTGCTGCTCTTTAGATTGGACGGCCAAGCTACAGCAATGGTCACAGGTCAGCTGTGGCTCAAAGTTTAAATCTAAGGCAGCCTGAGCCACCATGGGTAGCATTTTGTCTTCGGGATCGTTGCTCTCATCCACATGGAGATCCACATCCAAACCACGCTCTTGGGCCAATTGCAAAACTCGCTCCACTTGAACGTTTAACTGAGGATTTTGAAAACCAACGCCCCCCAGAATGCCCCCCACTTCTGCCATCTTGTCAGCAAGCTTTTCCCCCTGGGGCGTCATGAAGTAATCGAGAGAAACGAGGCATACGGCTTGGAGGCTGAGGCGATCGCGCCAGGCTTCCCGCAGTTGCTGAAACACCCCAAAGCTAATCTCAGCCTGCTGCTCAAAGGCATCAATATGGGTGCGAATCGCTTGGGTCCCCAAGGCATAACTACACTTGAGGCCAAATTCCAAACGGGGATAGACATCCTCGGGACTGCAATATTGCTCCGCATCGGCGATTACGGCTGCTAAAGCCGCATCAAAGCTGCCATCAGGATTGGGCGTGCGAGGCCAAATATGGCCCTTATCCAAATGGGTGTGGCTATCAACAAAGCAGGGCCAAACTTGCCCCCCTCGGCAATCGTAACTGGGGATATCAGTCTCATTGTCCGGCTCTAATGCCACAACCTCTGCTGGACGAATCTGGTCAATGCAGCCTGCTTTGATATCAATATCCACTAACGTCAAACCTTCACCATCCACTTGGCATTGTGGGTCAGGATCCACGAGTAAACAGTGGGGGACGCGAGCCTGGCGGAGGCGGTAGAGATCTCTCTGAAGCCAAGCCAGCGAAGCAGAATCAGACATGCAGCGGAACCCATGATTGCCCATCGATCCTATCAGCATCAATCAGCTGACAAAACTAATCTGCAGTGCGTGGAAGAGCCGAAAGTTGCCGTACCGATTGGCAAGCCAACAAATGAAAACTCAAGGCCTTTGCCGAGGGAAAGCGGTTTTCAATGGGGGTTTGAAGTAAGCGGTCCAGTACCGCACCCAGGCGATCGCTCAACTGACGCTCCGTTGACAAAGCCTCTCGCCAATACCAAAAATCATTGGCTGGGCTGTACAACTCCAGAGGCGGTCTACCGGTCAACAAATACAGGCAAGTCACTCCAAGGCTGTAAAGGTCACTGGAATCCACCACCTTGCCCTGGGCTTGCTCGGGGGCCATGTACTCAGGACTACCCACTAATGTTTTGGATTGCTTGAGTTCATCTGGCTTGAGCAACTTAGCCACACCAAAGTCAATCAAGACGAGATGCCCCCCTGTACGGCAACGCATAATGTTGCGAGGCTTAATATCCCGATGAATTACCTGATTCTCATGAACAAAACGCAGAATGCTACTCACCTCCATCAGCACCTGCCAAATTTTGTCCTCGTCAAAAGGGCCTTCAGTTTGAACTTCTGATTGCAAATCCCAGCCGTCAATATGCTGCTGAACGAGATATTGATAAGACCCCTGTTCAAAATGGTTCAGGAGCTTGGGGATATGGGGATGATCGCTGAGCTGCTGGAGGCGCATGGCCTCCTGGTAAAACATGCGACGGGCTTGGGTGTTAACAGCAGCATTCGTTCGCTCAGACAGCTGCTTGACAACACATTTAGGCCGCTGGGTTTGGCTAATATCCTCGGCTAAAAACGTCCGCCCAAATCCACCTTCACCGATGGAGCGAATGGGACGGTAGTGACCCTGGAGCAGCAGTGGCTTCCCACAGGTGCAGCAATAGCGTGCGTGATCGCTATTTTGCGTTGCGTTACAGCTGGGAACAAGACACGGAGTCATTTAAGAAGATCACAGAGGTAGAAGCCATCGAAATCTCCAACCGGAGAAGCGCTACAAAGACTGGGCGTTGTAAATCAGGAACTGATTCCCCAAGCCAATTGCATCAATTTGATAACTAGGCAACAACCCTTGAGGCAGGGCGGGCATCAAGGTCTCCATTTCTAAGCGAGTGCTGTAGAGACTGAATAAGCCGAAATTTTGGCGATCGCTACTGCGGGCAATCATGGCCTGAATCATCGGGCTGCTGCGCTCCGACTTCAAAAAGTCAGTGCATTCGTCCTGCAAAGAAGTTCCCAGGAAGGGGAGGGGACGAGGGCAAGCATCATCCACTAAGTAATCTTTAGCTTCGGCGATCGCAAAAACCTGATATTTATCGATAGAGGGGTTTGTACAAAATAATACACCAATCATACTTGCGAATAACGCGAGACCGCCGTAGCGCAAACCTTTGGAGCCCATGAGTACCTTTGGTTGCGTCCCTCCCGAAGAAGAACCAGATGAAATTTCGTTGAGTAAGAATTTTAGCGATCAATTTGACTTTCGGGCAGTGATTTCAGAACAGGAGTCAGACAAGGTTGAAAAGGTTTCAAAGTCTGTGCTAACTTGATGTTCGCGTGGCGAGCGTGGCCAAGTGGTTAAGGCAGTGGATTGTGATTCCACCATTCGCGGGTTCAAGTCCCGTCGTTCGCCCTCTGATTTGCTT
>CALECT010000232.1 GCA_937949725.1 uncultured Pseudanabaenaceae cyanobacterium | reverse complement strand
GTATCAATCTCGATTTTCTTACGAATCTGGCCGATGTGCACGTCCACAACCCGCTGGTCACCAACGTAATCGTAATCCCACACCTCTTGAATCAGCTCCGCCCGACGCCACACGCGACCGGGGTGACTCGCCAAGAAATGCAATAGGTCAAATTCCAACGCCGTCAGCGGAACCATTTCGTCATTGAGGCTGACCTCCCGACGAATGGGGTCAATGCTCAAGCCCGCATATTCCAAACATTGCTGCTCAGCGGCGGTCACCGTGCGCTGACGCTTGAGGATAGCCCCCACACGAGCGCCCAGCTCACTCAAACCAAAAGGCTTGGTGATGTAGTCATCTGCGCCCTGCTTGAAGCCCTCAATCTTGTCCGCCTCATCGTCGCGGCTTGTGAGCATCAAAACAAACACACCGGTTCGCCCCTGCATGTCGTTGCAGAGTGCATAGCCCGTGGTGTCAGGCAAATTGACATCGAGAATGACTAAGTCGGGTTTGAATTTCTCAAACGACGACATGCCAGTTTTACCGTCTTCCGCTGCCTCAACCTGAAACCCCTGCTTCGTCAGGAATCGCAGGATCAGCGTGCGAACCGCGGTCTCGTCTTCAATGATGAGAATCTTGGCCGGTGCCATACGCGCAATCTCTGTGGAGGTGGGCAGACAGGAGTAACAATAGCGAACAACTTAAGCATTGTGGGCGCTATGTCTCAATATTTTGTACAGAGATTTAAATCTCTATTACCAAATATATGAGTTTCGGCTCCGATAGAAAACCTGATCTATGGGGTTATAACAACGCAGCAGAGGGTTGATCAGGAGACTTTTGTGAGAATCTCTCGGAAATCATGCTCCTAATGAGAGTCAGGAGCAATCCTTAGCATTCGTCATTATTGAGCCCGACGCAGCTCCCATAGCTAAAGTTCGCCGACCCAGGTTATTTATCTTTCAGAGCTGTTCAGAGAATGCCCCATTCCCAGGGAAGATTAGCAATCCGATGACAGAAAGTTCCGCAAAATCATCAATTGACCTATGGGATCGCAGCCCCATATGCCCTTAGAACAGGCCCAGCAGGATAAACTAATCAAGCTCTAGGATAGTTGGCAAGTCTGCGTTCCCTCCTAGTTCGTTCACCCCCTTCCCGCTGCATCCCCAGGACCTATGAAAGTTGCCATCACCGGAGCCACAGGATTTGTTGGCAGCCGCCTTGTCGAACGCCTCTCAGAAGAAGGCCATCAGGTCGTGGTGTTAACTCGCAGCGTCAGTAAAGCTGAGCAGCGTTTTCCTCAACGGCGGTTTCCCAATTTAGAATTTGTCACCTTCAGCCCTGAAATTATTGGCGAGTGGCAGGGAGTCATTTCTGGCTGCGATGGCGTGGTAAATCTCGCCGGAGAACCCATTGCTGAGAAGCGTTGGTCTGTGGATCAAAAGAACGAAATCCTTAACAGCCGCATTGATACAACCAGGGCTTTGGTCCAAGCGATTGAGAAGGCAGAATCCAAGCCTCAGGTGTTAGTGAGTGGATCGGCGATCGGTTACTACGGCACCAGCGAAACCGCGACCTTTGACGAAAATAGCGATGCGGGCGACGACTTCCTTGCTGAGGTCTGCAAGCAATGGGAAGCGGAAGCTCAGCAGGTTGCTGATGGCGTTCGCCTCGTCACCCTGCGCATCGGCATTGTGCTGGACAACGGCGGTGCAGTCGCCAAGATGCTCCCTGCCTTCAAAGCATTTGCAGGGGGTCCCATTGGCAGCGGCAAGCAATGGTTCTCCTGGGTGGATCGCGAAGATCTCGTCAGCCTGATCATCAAGGCCCTCACTGATGGGCAAATGAAAGGGGCTTACAACGCCACTAGCCCCAACCCTGTCACGATGAAGCAGATGACAGACACTCTTGGCAGCGTCATGAGCCGTCCCGCCTGGATGCCCGTACCGGGCTTCGCCCTAGAGTTGCTGCTGGGTGAGGGGGCAAAGGTAGTTTTGGAAGGTCAAAAGGTCATGCCGAAGCAAACTCAAGCCAGTGGATTTGAGTATCAGTATGGTGAGCTGAAGGATTCTCTCAAGCGGTTTGTCTAGATTGAGAAGAACCTCAGAATCTTGTTCAGAGGTTGTTTGAAAATTTGGCCCAACGTCAGCTTTGGAACTCAAATCAACCTGAGTTCGACAGCCTCAAAACGCCCTCACCCCCAGCCCCTCTCCCCAAAGTGGGCGAGGGGAGAAACAGCCAGAAGCCTTGATTCTTCGCTCTATTCCCCTTCCCCCGAAATCGGGGGCAAGGGGTTAGGGGATGGGGGCCAGATTTTGTCGAACTCACGTCAAATCAAGCCCGTAGCGCTTAGATGCCGTTGCTTGTGACGCACAATCAATTAACAGGCAAAGTGCCTTTTTCAAACAACCTTTCAGCTCAGCCTTCAACCTCTTGGCTGAGCTGAACGTTTTCATAAATTAATTCGATGGGACAAGCAAAGTCGAGGCTCGCTAGCTCAACTTCATCTCCTGCTCCATAGGCAAAATACAACCACATCCGCCCCTCGCCCCGGCGATAGCATTCCACTCGCATTTCCTGAGCATCAATCAAGACGTACTCTTGCAGGCTCGGAAGCTGACAGTATTCTTTGAACTTTTCTCCGCGATCTTTGCGTTCTGTACCGGGCGACAGCACCTCCACGATGAGTGTCGGTGCTTCAAATAGCTTTGTCGCCTGTTGATCAGCCTCGCTACAGCTCACCACCACATCGGGATAGCGGTAGGTGCCTGCAGCAGAGATCTTGACTTTCACATCGGAAACATTGATGCGACATCCCTTCGCACGCACTTGAGGATAAATAGCTCGGTAGAGGTTTAATGCCAGGTCATTATGGGGAATGGTGCTCCCCGTCATGGCGTAAATTTGCCCGCCCGAATACTCGAAGCGTATCTCTTGCAGAGGCTCCCATTCGATGTACTCCTCAACGGTCATGAATTGGGGCTCTTTGGCAGCAACCATAAGCTCTAATTTCGCCAACGCTACTTTCCAGTATGGCAGGCTAATCTTCTGCAAGGCGGCTCAGCATTTGGATAAATGTGTCCACGGACCATTACTTGCGATTCCGAAGGAAGCTTGCTATGCAATCGCGAACCTGCCCATACCCCAATTACACAACCTGCAAATCCCCTCCACCGTCCGCACCACATCCACCGAAAATAACAGACTATCAATCCGCTCAGCACAGGCTTGAACCACTGCTGGAACCTCACCATCCCGAGCAAAAGCCTGGCCATTCAGCACAAAATAACGTTCCACTCCCTCCAAGGCTTCATAAGTCACAGTAGGCTGAACCTATGCCCCTACTGAATTTTTCGACTTAAGTCATGACCCCTATCACCGGCAAGTCAACCGGATGCTCCAAGACAAACTGATAACTCACCGTCTGCTGCTCAGCACCGCCCAGGCTCAGCTGCCATTCCAATAAGCCCAACTCTCCGACTTCAATCTTCGGCATTGTCTGGCTCAGGCGCACCTTGATTTTTTCGGTCTTACTCACTGGTAACTGTTCGCTCAACTTCAGCTCCACCGCCTCTTCTAGCAAGTTCGTCAGCTTTACCCGGTAACCATAGGTCACTAGCCGCTGCCCACCAATCAGCTTCTTACTCACCTGACGCTCCGTTAACTCTCGCTCAATTTGAATCCCCTCGTCGATGCCCAGGTCCAAACGAAACTCCTGCCCCGGAGCCGTATTTTGTAGCTGCGTTTTGCCGACAAATATGCCATCGCGAAAGATGTTGGCTTTTCCTGGCAACAGTGTCACGCCCCCAATAGGGTTCTGCACGGTCGCTTGCAAGTAAGCAAAACTGACTTGCTTGGGCATGGCAATATGCTGCCACTGGGCGGGATGCTTATCGCGCACCAGCATCACCTTATGGGGGTTGCCATCAGAAGGAATATCGCTGCCCCCGTCTACGGAAAAAGTCACCACAGCTCCTGACTCATTCACAGATGCTGTTGCAACCTCAGCAGATTGCGGCGCTGAAGCTGGGCTAGGCGGAGGAGCCGACATAACTGCTCCAGCGAACATGTCTTCTTCCAACTCATCAGCGCTCGCTCCCCCCAATGCTGATGGCTTCGGGGCACTCCGTTTCCGCATCGCCATGGGCCGAGTTGGCGTGGGCAAGGGACGTTGCTCATCCACATACCAGGGCTGAAGCTTCGGGGGAAGTGAGCCCAGGCTAGGCTTTGCCGTTGAAAGCGTTAGTCCCACGTCAGCCCAATCCTCTCCGGTCGTCTGCTGCACTTCGGCAAGGTAATCCAGGGTGAGAGATCGCGTCTCAGTCTCCACATCCAAATCGTAAATCGGCTTCCAACTAGCGTTATTAATCATGTAAGACAGCGTCAACTCAAAATTGCCACCGCCACTGGGTGCAATCGCCACCACCACGCGCTGACTCTCCCTAGGCCGAACCACTTTCAATTGTTTGATTTGTTGCTCAACCGCCTTGATCTTGCGCTCCAGCTCCTTTTGCTCAACATCCAGGGCCAAGATTTCCGCCGCTTGATTACTGTAACGCTGCCCCATGAATTCCATCAGCGTCGCTGTCTCCTCCGTAGAGATCTGCTGGCGGGACAGACTGCGGGACAGCGGCTTGACCAGCCCTTCGCTGAGTTGTTGCACAAAGCCTTGGTTGAGCAGGGCAGCCTTGCGGCGATCGCCCAAGCCCCGCTGCGACCACTGCAAAGCCTCCAGCTGCTGCTCCAGCTCTGCCAACTGAGGCGAAATGGCCTCACTCGAAAACAGCCGCTCCGATCGCACCCCCAAAATCCGAACCGCAACCTCTCCCTGGCCACTCACCCGCAGCGACTCGGTTTGCAGGCTGGCTGGCAAATCTTCAATCACCAATTCCTGCTCTTGACCTGCCAGATCAAGCTTTCCGCTGCGCTGAATGCGAGCCTGATTGCTGTAAACCGTGACCTGGGTAATCTGGCTATCTAAGACCGGGGCAGAAGAGGGGTTAGAAGAGGTCATGGCTTGGAGGCGTCACAAACGTCTCTAGCTTAGCTTTGAGTCTGTGAAACTGACTGTCTCCTTACAACAAATTGCTGTATAGACAACTTTTGTCAGGTTGCATCGTAGGGACTGAGGTGAATCAAATATTTGAATAGAAACTCTCCCCCATTGACGCATTAGATCACAGCCCCTAGCCCGGTGAATCGAGTCAGGCGATCGCTCCTTCGAGCTGCACCCTCCATTGCCCCGCTTGCTCAGAGCTCAACACCACTCGCTTGTAATACCCCTCCCGTAAATCAAGACACAGGCAGTCTTGACCTGGGCGCAGATACCAAAAAGCTCGGCCTAAATCGGAATAATAGGTCCCCGCCTTAATCAAACCAGGCCAATAGGTCCCCGGCGCACGCAGCTCTCGCCAGTGAGTCCCAGGGCATTCGGCAGAAACGCTTTGAATGTCCTCCAAGGGAATTTCAATCTTTCCGTTCACATGACAGCCCCAAACCCGCTCCATGGGCTCAAGCTGAATCTCTACGACTCGATCCTTCACCGTTAAGTTCATAGCTGAATAAACCAAAACCTAATCATTAAGACGAGGGTGAGCCATTAAAAGTGGCCCAAATACAGCCAAGCTGAAGGCTTGCCAATGAAAGTGATAAACCCAAACCAGTGGAGACTCCAGGCCAGCCTAGTCTCTGCTTTCTCCCCCCACGTCCATTGTCGTCAGGCAACCTCACACCGGTTTGGCGCAGCATTAAACCTTAGGATAAAGGAGCCCATCGCTGTCCCCGCCCATGCTTACTGACTTGCTCAACCATCCTTGGCTCACAGGGATATTACTCAACACAGCCTTGTTGCTGCCCGCCGCGATTTCCCCGAAAAAACTCCTCACCCCCATGGGCATCGCCCACGCTTGGGTCCTGGGCGTCACTGTTTGGGGCACCTTGGGCTGGGCGGGCTATGCCGTGGTGATGTTCTACTTCCTAATGGGCTCCGGCGTAACTCGCATTGGCATGGCAGAAAAAGAAGCCGCTGGCATCGCAGAAAAACGCGGCGGCACTCGCGGTCCCGAGAATGTTTGGGGATCAGCGGCAGCGGGCACAGTCTGTGCCCTGGGCTTCTGGGCAGTGACCAAGCTGGGAGGCGATGGCGGAGCTTCCATTTGGGCATCGCTGTTTGCTCTGGGCTATGTCGCCAGCTTTGCTACGAAACTATCGGACACCACGGCCAGTGAAGTCGGTAAAGCATACGGCAAACGCACGTTCTTAATCACAACGCTCAAGCCCGTGCCTCGGGGAACGGAAGGGGCTGTGAGCTTAGAGGGAACAGTGGCTGGAGCTGGGGCTTCATTATTGATTGCTATGGTGGGCTTTGCGGTGGGGTTGAACTCCAGTTTGGGCATGGTCATTTGCCTCATTGCAGCGTTCGTTGCGACCAATGCCGAAAGCGTAATTGGTGCGACAGTGCAGGACAAGTTTGATTGGATGACCAATGAATTGGTGAACGTGATCAATACAGTCATTGGGGCAACTGTCGCGATTGGTCTCGGCTTGCTACTGGCTTAAACACTAATCGCTTAAACCAATGAGGAGCCATTCACAGTAGTCCTCAAATAAGAAAGGTTGGCTTTCCCTTGGGAAAAGCCAACCTCCAATCAATCTCTTGATAACGTTTGGGATTATCGCAACAAACTCATTTCTATTTGTCCAATCAATAGCCTGGTTCCAATGACCCAAATTAGCTGAAATTTAGCGCAGGCTCGATGACTTTACCTGAAGCTGTTGCCACCTGAATATCATGGCGAATCCGCTCATCATCAAACACCGTCGGACTGCCATTCTCATGGGACTTGCCAAAGTGCCAACGACCCACATCTAGCACCAATTGCCTGGCCGCCACACTGCGAGGGTTTTGGCGTAACAGCTCCAGGGTCATGTTATAGAGACGCTGGCGCTGCTCCATGGGCAAGCGGAATAACTTGGTCACCCCACTGTAAAAGCTCCGTGCTGAGCCAAAGGTAATCGGCGTCTCAAACAGGTAAGTACGCAATATCGGCGTCAGTGATGGAGGCAGAGCGATCGCCTTGCCTAAACACAACTCAATCCGCTCCTGGGCCAAATCATTTTGATTCTCCACATACTGCTGCAATAGCGCTTCTAGCAGATCGGCATCGGAGAGGTATTCCACCTTCTGGAACGTCGCCACAAAACGCTCATGCCCCTGCTCATCTTCGGGATGTAATGCCAAGTGAGCCAACAGGCGCTCACGCACCACTGTCGATGGCGCATAGGTAAATCCTAGATTAGGGATCTTGGATTTAATCTGTTGCAAACGCTGATCCCTGGCACGCAAAGCAAGCAAGAAACGGTGGTGCTCAGGTTGAAGATCTGGGTTGCGAAGCAGCTTAGACATAAGCGGCAGCATTTCGCGATCAAATTTCTGGAGCGATCGCGCCTGCATCCAGAGATAAAAGAGAAATAATCCCGCACCGCAAAGCAGCAGAGTAATGAAAATTTTCATAGCTAAATCCCAAACCAGGTGATGCTACGGACAATGGCCTGAGTGCTTAATGCAAGGGGAGGCAATTCGAGATCACTCAATTTAAAAAGTCGTCCGGTCCCTTACGAAGTAGATAGAGTCGCTCATGAGCCGCCAAAGGGTATGGGGCAAAATCACTAGACTCATATCTCGCACTTGCGTACAAACGCAGAGCCTCATATGTCGCTTATATTACGATTCGACTCTGTCAATCGTTTGAAATGACTCTAGTCTTTGCTGAGTCTTTAAATAAAATCGTTACAAACCAGTCGTGATAATGCCTTCAGAGAATTAACTCTGGGAATATACGCAATGGAATTTAGAGAGGTAGGTTTTGGAGCAGCAGAAAGAGAAGAGCAGCGATCGCCGCTGCTGCCGGAATCGTGACGACCCAGGTCAAGGCAATTCGCCCTACCGTATCTAGGCGGACCTGACGAAGATCTCCTGTTTTCACCCAGCCCACGCCAACGACGGCCCCCACCAATGCATGGGAGGTAGACACCGGTAATCCCAGGGCAGAAGCCGCCAGCACCGTCGCCGCTGTAGCCAGCTCTGCGGAGAAGCCGCTACTGGGTTCTAACTCAATCAAATCTTCACCAATGGTTTGAATAACGCCACGTCCTAGTAAAGCTAAACCGGCTGTAATACCCAATCCTCCCAATGCCAAAATCCACAGGGGTAAGACAAAGCTCGACCTCGGCAACTGTCCGGTTTGGAGAATGAGCACAATCGCTCCCATGGGAGCAACAGCATTGCCCACATCATTGGCACCATGGGCAAAGGCAACGAAGCTAGCGCTGGTGACTTGGAAACGACCGAAGACCTTTTCGATACCACTGAGGGAAGCATCGGCGGGAGCAACAGATGGGGGAGCAATGCCTCGGTCAGCTTGTTG
>CALECT010000231.1 GCA_937949725.1 uncultured Pseudanabaenaceae cyanobacterium | reverse complement strand
CACAGCCCATAGTCAAATTACGTTTAAGCATATTCTGCTGCCAGTATGGATTTCGGCTTACCAATATGGGGGTAAACAATTCCAGGTGGTAGTCAATGCTCAAACGGGTGAGGTCCTGGGCGATCGCCCTTATAGCAAGACCAAGATTGCGCTTGCGGTGCTGGGGGGAGTTCTTCTCTTGGGTATCATCATTGCGGCGATCTCAGCAGGCTAACAACAATAACAGTTGCTCAGACACCCGGTGTTTTACAAAACGCCGGGTGTCTCGTCATAACAGGCCTAACGGCGATCGCGTTCCAAGTCATAAATCGCTTTCTCCCAACACCAGTCATCGCTCCGGCCCGGATGCTTCAATTTCAGGCGCTGAGCTAATCCCTCAACAATGTCTCGGTCATTTCCCACTAGGCCCATAAGTTTGCGTTGCACTGCACGGCTGGGACTGCCGATGCGAATCTTGGGCGCTGGTTTAGAGCGAAAGCGGCGGGTCTGCTCGGCAGTGGTTTGTTGCTGCAATGCTGCCAATCGTTCTACTGCTCCAGCCAACTCATTCGCCTTCGAATCTTGCCCTTGCAACTGATAGAGCTGCAAGGCTTGGTTATAGTCTTCCTTTGCTCCGCCATAATCTCGGATATCGCTGCGGATTTCTGCTCGCTTTTCGTGGGCCAACGCATTTTGCCCGTCAATGCGAATAATCCAATTGAGATCTGCCAGGGCTCCGCTTAAGTTTTGGCTTTGCGCCTTGAGCAGCGCTTGGTTAATCAAATCCTCTGCTGTGGGCAGGGGTGGTAGCGCTTTGAGCTTGGCTGCAACCCCCGGTGAAATGGGAGCAGGCTGGGATTGCTTCAGAGTTTGAATGTTGGTGAGGCAACGGCGGGCACTGTCGATGTCTTCTTGGTCGAGGTAGCATTCGGCAGCAAGTTTGTAAGCGGCGATCGCTTTCTCCGTCTGCCCCTGCTGTTTGCGTAGCTTGGCGATGAGCTGATAAGCCGCTGCTTGGAGTGATGCCTGGTCACCGCCATCAATCAGACGAAGGGTTTGTTTGGCATCGGCGATCGCTTGCTCCATCTGCCCCAACTCTGCATAGGTCAGCGCACGAGCAAAGGTCGCGGGGATATGGCTCGGCTCCTGTGCTAGGGCTGTGCTGTAATGCTCCAGAGCTGCTTCCAGACTTCCAGTCTGGGCTGCCCCAAGGCCTTGGTTATAACAAGTGGTGGCATCCATAGGAGCGTTCGCAGAAGTCAATGAATAAGCACAGTAAGACAGGCTTATTTCTCTACCGTTATTTTGCCCAAGTCTGCCTGCAGTTTCAATGCCGGATCAACTCTGCGAAGCCAGACTTGGAGCCCTCCACAGAGCTGGTTTACACCATGACCGTTACCAAATCTTTATTCCAGATGAGCAAACCCTCACGGAAATTACTTATAAAAAATAGTTCTTTTTGCTGACTCCCTTAAGCAGTTTACTTCCATCTTCCAACTCCGCTGTATTGCGGATTAGATTGCCCTTAATCATTAGATTTCAGTTATTTTTCTCCGCAAAAGCAACCAATTATCAGGCAAAACTTGCGCAAGCTCCGGAAGTATAAAAAGAACCAAGAAGCCAAGAGTGGGCACTCTTATAAATATTGCTGCTCCTATCTGAAGATTTGCTCCTACGACAGGCTTGAGCCAACCTCGCAATGAAATCCCTACTTAACTTCACAGCAACAGCCGCGTTGGCTAAGACTTCTCAAGCCTGCTCCATAGGGCTTAGGTTTGCGATCGCGGCCATGCTTTTCCCGACCGCCGCTCTCGCCGAACCACCCGTATCGGACGAGAAAAACGACATCTCGGAAAACCCTAAAGCCGCCCTTGTGGCCATCGGCAGTGAAGTCGACTCCCTTCCAGAGCAAGCAAAGCTCCCTCTGCTCGAACCCTTGTCAGCTCCTACAGGCTTAGCAGTGGAGCTATTGCAGCCAAGCTGGAGTGCTGAGATAGAGCTCAACCAGGCGCAAGCAGAAGTCGAACCAGAGCTTGAGACAGAACCAGAGCTCGAAGCAGCAACAGCGATCGCCCCAGAGTCTGCCCCAGAGCCCGCTGTGGAAAAGCCCATTGCAGAAGCCTTAGTTCCCCTTTACGAAACGCTCCAATCCGAAGCGATGCTGTTGCAAGCATCCTCGACAGTACTGACGACTGATGCGATCGCCCAAGCAACAGAATCAGACAGCGCAAGCGAGGATGCTGATACAGCTGAGAGCTTAACCTCTAACTTTTTCATCAAGCCCCAAGTCGATTTCTCCCGTACTATCCTCGACTGGCAAGAAACCGTCACCGGCAAACCCAAAGCCATCCTCGAAATGGGAGAAGCAGGCATCATCCCCGAAACGGGCATTGTTCTCTCCGGTGCCTACTGGGCCAGCCAGATGTATGAATACAGCAACACTGCTGGCAAGTTTCCTATCCTCTCTCGCTTTCCCAGCCAGCACAATAACCGCAGCAAGTCGGGCCAAGAGTTCATCATCAACAATGCTGCCCTGGGCATCACAGGTCGCCTTGCCGACTGGGGAACGGTGTACCTGCAACCGGAGTACACCGAAATTGAATTCCCTGGCCAAGAAGAATGGCAGTGGCGCAAAGCCTTTGTCATGGTCGGCAACCTCGACAAGTTCCCCCTCTACGCCTACTACGGTCGCAACACCGTGGACTTTGGCTGGATGGATGGCTACAACCCTTTCACTCACAGCGTTAACAACCACTTCTATCGTGTTGACTCAGATGAGGCAGTGCTAGGACTGGGCTATGCCCAGGGGGGATTGCATGTGATTGGCACCGCCATTCCCTCTGGTCGTCAGCTGCGCGTGGCAGATACCTC
>CALECT010000230.1 GCA_937949725.1 uncultured Pseudanabaenaceae cyanobacterium | reverse complement strand
CGTAGAGCCCTCAACGAACATCTGCTCGAACGCTTTATTTCTAACTTTGACCTTGACCCGAGTTTGATTAAATCAAACCCTGAATGGTCAAACCTTCTCCAGTACGGCACTATCGCCTCTTAAAACTGTCCGGAGTGTTGTCCCTTCACTTCTACCCCGCCGGTATCAACTTTTTGGCTCCAGATGCCATCGGCAAAGTCTTTAGCGGTGAAGTAATGCTTGGTCGGGCTGTGATTCTCCAAATGCAATTGATAGCGTTTACCCGCTTCAAAAGAGAGCCTTGGCGGGTCAAACTGTAACGTTCCTGCTTCATCTCCCAACTGAAGAGTCACTTTTTCCATAGGCTGTTTGGCCAGGTTTACAGGGGCTGCCAAAACAGCTCGACCCAACAAAATCCAAGAGCCCAGGATCAGCGATAGTCCAAGGAGCAGCCCCAGCAATACGCTACTGATTCTGCGTTCCATAATCGATCTCTACTTCCCATCACGGGGAATGTTGAAGTTGCACCAACACCTTTCAGCACTTCTTGACGCCTTGCATCATAGAGGGCTGATACAGACTTCAACCCAGGCTCGCAACGTTTATCAACCTCTTGTATCAACCCTTGGTTAAGGCCAGTGAATCTTCAGGCATTGTTGTCTGTTGTTTTACTTGGAACTGGGCCTGTATGGCACTTAGGAGTAAACCAATACAGAAAGGCAGCCATAGGAGTAAGCGATCGCTTCGCTCCATCCACCAACTGGGGTTACCTTGGGCAACCTGATAGGGCAAGACGAAGTAAACCAGGGCTGAAATGCTGGCAAACTTGGTGCCCCAGTTGCGACTCACCACAGCAAATGGAGCCAACCAGGTGAAGTACCAGGCATGGATGATGGGGGAAATCAGTAGCAAGCTAATGAAATACCATTCAGCAAATTGACCAAAGCTGCGAGCCCGGAAGAGGAGCCAGGCGATCGCCATCATCAAAGGAATGGCATAAATCGAATTGGTACTCAATGACAACTGCCAATGCTGCGCCACCCAGTGAGGAATCCACTCCGCACTGCGCCCATAGGACACAAAGACCGACCCCGTGGGGACCAGGGGGCAAGAGGTCAGACTGCAATAGGGCAAGGCCGTGACAACGATGGGGACCAGGGCCACCAAGGCCAGAGCAGTCGCCCCCAACCATCGAGCTTGCTTCAGACGAGCCCCAAACTGATGAATCGAGAAGCGTCCCCGCCAGAACTGCTGCCACACCAGAAAGCCGAGGATCGGCAAAGACATCCACTTCACAGCAATGCTGCACCCAAGCCAGAACGCAGCATTGAGCTGATGCGAGGCTCTGGGCGCTGCCTTATCTAAAGATGCTTCTGATGTCTCTCCATTATTTTTCGGGATTTCCATAGACTTTGCCGCTAAACAGCCATCTCCTGTCCCCTTTTCCAAGGGGGACCGCACGAAGTGCGAGGGGGTCTGCCTGGCCTCTTGCCTCTGTGAATTCCGCTGCCCATCCCACCATAGCCAAGCCATCACCAGCGGAAACAAAAACCAACTATCGTAATGAGCCCCCCCCGCAAAGCAATAAATCACCAGCGGATTCCAGGCATAAAGCAGTGTCGCGCCATAACCAAACCGCCGACCCAGCAACGCACAAATGCCCAAGTCCGCCGCCACAAAGCCGAGTTTGAACAAATAAACCGATGAACTCAGCAGACTAATCGCCCAAAATCCCAGCTGAGTCAGTGGTGGATAAATTGCCGATACATCTTTGTGGTTAATCATCGACCACCAGCCCATGCGCAGCGGCTCCAAGACGGCGGAATCTGGTGCAAAGTCGTAAGGACTGAAGCCTTGAACCTGGATATGACCCTCCCAGAGATAGCGCCACACATCATCACCGGGGTACATGCCCAATGCCGCCATGCGAGTTGCAACAGCAACGGTCCAAAACCAAGCAGCTGGCACGGCTCGGTTGGGCAAAAACCAAGACAGAGCGAAGCCTACGTTCATAACGGCCATGGCTCGCCAGAAGCCAGGCACAGCCCACTGTTCATGCAGAAAATTGCCCTGGGGGACGAGGGCGATCGCTCCCACGACTAAAAATGTTGCAGACAGATACAAAATCCATCGTTGCCAAGGCTTAACGGCGATGTCAGACGAACGATGACTCGTCCCGACGAGAGTGGAACGTTGGGATTGTGATTCCATGCCTTTTCTAAAGCAACATCCAAAAACAATTTTCCCTAACAGATTTCCCCATGATTCAGACGAGGGGGTTAAATAAGGGGGCTGGGGTAAATCTGTGACGGCATCTGTGACGGCCTCAACGACGCTTCAACTTACGCCAATAAAGCTGCCCTAGGGTCGTCAAAATAATCGTGCCAGCCTGGAAGCTTCCCTTGAGCGTGCCTGAAATCTTTGACTTGCCGCCCTGGCGATCGCGATAACCCACCGGAATTTCTGCAATGCGCAGTCCCAATTCAACTGCCCTGGCCTGCATCTCCACGGTCCAGCCAAAGCCTCGATCCCCCATCCTCATCTGCTCCAATACATTGCGGCGGATCATCCGCAGCGGACCCAGGTCATTGTATTGATAGCCCCAGCCCAATGCGATCAGCTGGGTCGACAGCCAATTGCCAAAGTTCTGCACAGGCGTCAAAGATTTGCGCCCGTTGGGGGTGGCGCGGCGGTTGCCGAGAATGAAATCGTGGCGCGATCGCAGTGCAAAAAACTCAGACAATTGCCCCAGGTCATCGCTACCATCGGCATCACAAAACAAAATCCACTCAATGCTTGCTGGCAAAGACTGAAGCCCCTGCCAGCAAGCCTGACCATAGCCGGGAAGGGGCTCACGGATAACTTCGGCTCCGGCTGATTGGGCCAGAGAGGCAGTACCATCACAACTGCCGTTATCCACTACGCGGATTTGACTCAGCCCTGCGGCCTGTAACGCCTGAATGACGGGAACGATGGTTTCTTCCTCGTCGCGGGCAGGAATAATGACCAAAACCCGGTCCAAATCTAGAAAGGCAGCTTGGGAGGCTCGCCAATCTGGAGCACGATGTTGCCTTAAGCGCGAATAAATAGATTCAGGACCTTTGAAGGAAACAGTCATAGTAGTTGCATCGCATCACCACATTGATTAGAGCCTGCCTTGATGAAAATCCCCTGAGAAGGCGCTACTGCAAGGGCAGAAAAAGTCGATGCCGCTTTGATGGCAGCTTGAAGCGATCGCTGAGGCCTACATTCCCACGATGTCATCTAGAAGGGGCATCCAGTAAGGATCAATCCATGATGTGAGCCCAATGCAAGCCAGAGCTTTGAACTCCAGAAAATTCACAAATTCCTGAGAGAATCAAGAGCTGAGCAATTATACTTAACATTTAAGCTTGGCCCAAACTGACTTGAGCAGCCCCTCTCCAGGACCTCTGCATAGAGCCAGATTATGTCCAGCCAGACTTGCTTCCCTGGCCTTCATCTTTGTAGGCTCAAGGTTCAGGCCCACGACCCTATCACCCTCGCAGCGCGACTTAAAACCCCTTATATATGAACATCCATACCGTTGCCACCCAGCCCTTCGACGACCAGAAGCCCGGTACCTCCGGCCTGCGCAAAAAGGTGACTGTTTTCCAGAAGCGTAATTACCTGGAAAACTTTGTCCAAGCGATCTTTGATAGCCTGGACGGCTTTGAGGGCAGCACGCTGGTTGTGGGTGGTGACGGACGTTTCTATAACCGTCAGGCTATTCAAGTCATCCTTAAGATGGCAGCGGCCAACGGTTTTGGCAAAGTCATGGTGGGCCAGGGCGGCATTCTTTCCACCCCCGCTGCCTCTTGCATCATCCGCAAGTACAAAGCTTTTGGTGGCATCATCCTCTCCGCTAGCCACAACCCCGGCGGTCCCGATGGCGACTTTGGCATTAAGTACAATACTGGCAACGGTGGCCCTGCTCCTGAAAAAGTTACTGATGCCATCTTCAACGGCACCAAGACCATCGAGGCTTACAAAATTCTCGAAGCTAATGACGTCAGCCTAGATGACCTGGGCGAGACCCAGTTGGGCGACATGACGGTTCAGGTCGTGGATGCCGTGGCCGACTACGCCGAGCTAATGGAGTCCCTGTTCGACTTCGATGCCATCCGTGCCTTGATCAAAGGCGGCACCCGCATTTGTATGGATTCCCTCCATGCCGTGACTGGTCCCTACGCCAAAGATATTTTTGAGAACCGCCTCGGCGCGCCTGCGGGCACGGTGCAGAACGGTGTGCCTCTGGAAGACTTTGGCGGTGGTCACCCTGACCCCAACTTGGTCTATGCCCATGACCTGGTGAAGGTGATGTTTGGCGAGAATGCGCCGGACTTTGGTGCAGCTTCCGATGGCGATGGCGATCGCAACATGATCCTCGGCAAGAACTTCTTCGTCACCCCCAGCGACAGCCTCGCCATGCTCGCCGCCAACGCCACCCTGGCCCCCGGCTACAAATCCGGCCTGGCAGGCATCGCCCGCTCCATGCCCACCAGCGCCGCCGCCGACCGCGTTGCAGCCAAGCTGGGCCTAGACTGCTACGAAACCCCTACGGGCTGGAAATTCTTCGGCAATCTAATGGATGCTGACAAAGTCACTCTCTGCGGTGAAGAAAGCTTCGGCACCGGCTCCAACCACGTCCGCGAGAAAGATGGCCTCTGGGCTGTCTTGTTCTGGCTCAACATCATGGCCGCTCGCAAAGAGTCCGTTGAGGACATCGCCCGCGCCCACTGGAAGGAGTACGGCCAAAACTACTACTCCCGCCACGACTACGAAGAAGTGGCCAGCGAGCCCGCCAACCAGCTGATGGAAAACCTGCGCGAGCTAGTGCCCACGCTCAAGGGCAAGCAGTTCGGCAGCTACACCGTCGAATACGGCGATGACTTCAGCTACACCGACCCCATTGACAGTAGCGTCAGCAACAAGCAGGGCATCCGCATCGGCTTCACCGACGGTTCCCGCATCATCTTCCGCCTCTCCGGCACCGGCACCGCAGGCGCGACGCTGCGCCTGTACCTGGAGAGCTTTGAGGGTGATGTTGCCAATCAGGGCAAAGACCCCCAGGAGTCTCTGGCTGAGTTGATTCGCATTGCCGATGAGGTGGCGAAGATTAAGGAAATGACCGGGCGTAGTGAGCCCACCGTGATTACATAACGAATCATGGGAATGGCCATGCGATCGCAACAATGGCCATGCGATCGCCATGGCGCCGCACCCCGTAGGGGCAGGTTTAGCAGAGAAACTTCGGTGTAGCATCGAAATCACCCGTCAAAACCTGCCCCTACGGGGCGTCATGGGCATTGGGCACCGGATTAACCCGTTTGATTCAATTTATCGGTTTCCCAGGTTTGGGGATTCCTCTGGATGTAGCGACGAATATTCTCTAAAGCAGCCTGGTCGCGAATGATGTGCTCATAGTAATTTCGTTGCCAGACCGGAACACCTTTCACACCGCGAAGTTGATTGATCCGCCGAGCCGAAAACGTCTTAAAGCCGCGAATCACCTCAGTCATATCATGCTGACTTGACTGCTGTGCCAAAATCAAAATGCCATGGCAATGATTGGGCATCACAACGTATTCATCTAACTCCACATGCCAGTGATGTTGCGCCAAGTGAGCCCAGTAGTGATCAACAGCATGCCCAAGCTCACTGAGCACCATTTCCCCATTCGAGATTTCCCCAAACAACGCTTGCCGTTGATAAGCGCAAATCGTAACGAAATAGGCGCCTACGCGACTGTAGTCGTAACCCCTTAAACGAATCGAGCGACGACGATGTCGGTTCGGATCAAATTGAGACGACGTGCCACAAGCCATACCTCCAGAATTCCCACCCCACACCCCACAACCGTAGGGGCGGGTTTATCCCCACCCCCGGCACCCATCCTAAAAATCCTTAAAAACCCGCCCAGCCCAGCCAGCCAGCCAAACCCACAATTCCCATCCCACATTCAAATTATTTTGGAGATATTGCGATCGCATCACAACCGCCGTCCTATATCCATCCAATTATGGGGCGATTGAAACGGCCTGGTCCGTACAAGCCGGGGCGGGTTTTGTTGATAGATTTTTGGTGGAAGCTAAAATTAGATGGCTAAACCCACCCCTACAGTTAACCGGGGGACTGATTTTGATGCGATTGCAAAATATTGCCCTTTAATTTGCCTTAGGTCTGTTGAATTGAGCCGCTTCAAATATAAACTTTGATACGTCTCACATCATTTTGAACTTCTGTAGAAAAGAATTAATGTATATCGCCCATGCATTTCTCTCTTGTTGATTCAATAGCAAGTGCCATTATTCATGCAAGAGATTTATGATTGCTATTTATTCATTCCTAATTTTCAATAGCTATTGAGAAATATGATTCGCTTACTTCTAGTTGATGACCAAGCCATTATTCGGGAAGGTTTGCGTAATTTATTGCAGGCCCAAGCTGATTTAGACGTCGTGGGAGAAGCGAGTCAGGGGCAAGAAGCCGTGGAGCAAGCGATCGCCCTCACCCCCGATGTCATCCTCATGGATATCCGCATGCCAGTAATGGATGGCGTGGCAGCAACCCGAGCGTTGAGCCAGCAACTCCCTGATGCAAGAATTCTGGTGCTCACCACCTTTGATGATGATGACTATGTGGCCCAAGCGATGCAGCAGGGGGCAAAGGGCTACTTGTTGAAGGACACACCCTCCACTGAAATTGCAGAGGCCATTCGCTTGGTTCACCGGGGCTATACCCACATGGGACCGGGGCTGTTTGAGAAAATGCTGGCGCGTCCCGTAGCCGCTACGGCCCCTGAACCCGAAACTCCGCCAGAGTTAGCTGAATTAACCCCTAGGGAACTAGAGGTCCTGGAACTGATCGCTGAGGGCTGTAGCAACAAAGAAATTGCCGAGCGGCTTTATATTGCCGAGCGGACGGTGAAAAATCACGTCAATAGTATTTTGAGTCGATTGGGGGTTCGCGATCGCACCCAAGCAGCAATATTAGCCACGAAATTTCTATAAGTGCTTTTGCGGGGAACCTATGAATGGCTCTCTCTTAAGGTTTACTTTCTTTTTACCCTGGGCAAAATAGCCATGTATTGGTGATTTGAGACTTGTCCATGGCTTGGCTTAATGCTCTCTGGCAGCCATCTACCCACCCGGAAAACAGTACTAAAGTTCGGTATTTCTCTCGAAGAGTTCAACAATTTGGCTGGTTAATTTTCCTGGGAATCACCCAGGGAACGGCTCAGGTATTACTGACCGAGCCTGGGCAAACTGCCGAGAAAATTGTGATCCACTATGGCTCGTTCAATGGAGCAATTTCCTTAGATGAGTTAGAGGCTTCTTTAGGGAGCTCTAAAGCTCAACAGGCAAGTTCTGCTTTGATGCCGTCGATATCACCAGAGGTCTCTGCTAGGCTCAAAACCTTCTTGACCCAGCCCATACCGTTTTTATTGCCGAAGCAGACGGAGAATCTTTTCAGCTCTCCTTCAGGCGAAGCGTTACTGGGAGCTGTAGCGGAGGTGTTATTGGTGGGGGAGTCGACCGAGCAGGGAGCTGCAGATTTACGAACGGCGCTGGTGGGAGCTGCGGCTTCAGGTGAAGAGGTGACGGGGCTGAATATTTTGCGCAATTTTCCCGGCGATCTTCATTGGAATGCCCGGCGAACGATGGCATTGCTTCAGCGCCAAAAGCAGCTGACTCAAGAGACGGGAAACTTCCTGACAAAGCTTGACCAAGGCTTGGGAAATCCATTAGATCAGTCTGTCCAGCAGGGCTATGGCAGGGAGGTTTCTCAACCTTGGGAGAAAGAGGACTTACGTTTGCAGGGGCCTTGGAGCTATCGTCAGGCAGCATTGACACTTTGGGATGAGCAGCGCGATCGCCCCCTCGTGGCTCAGTTGTATCTACCAGAAGTCGCAGTCGCTGCCAAACAGTCAAGCAAAGCGCCTGAGGCTATTGCTGCTGCCGGAACCAATGCTCAACCTGATTTAGATTCCATCCCTTTAATGGTGATGTCCCATGGTCTTGCGGCCAATCGCCACAGCCGCAGCTTTTTGGCGAAGCACCTAGCCTCTCATGGCATTGCAGTGGCCATGGTCCAACATTCGGGTAGCGATAGTGACCAGTTCCATGGACTACTTCAGGGAGAGGTTGAGGATATTGCCTCGGCTCGATCGTTTATTGATCGTCCCCAAGACATTAGCTTTCTGCTAGATGAGTTGGACCTTCTGACTCAAGCGAGTTCTGTCGGGAGTGGTGCAACTGGGGTCAGTCATAACGAATGGGAGGATGACCGCTGGATGCTGGCCAACTATCCGCTTCAGCTCGAGCACGTTGCCGTTTTTGGTCATTCTTTTGGGGCCTATACAGCGCTGGCTCTCGCCGGAGCAGAAATTAATTTTGCCCAGCTGCACCACGATTGTCAGGCGGAGACGATGCTGCTGGAGTTGTCCCTGGTACTGCAATGTCAGGTGAGGTCACTGGAGTCCCAGCCAATGCCAAAGTTGAAGGATGGGCGGGTTGTGGCTTTGATGTTGGCTGATCCCATGAGCCGCAGTATTTTTGGCCCCGAGGAGTTGCAGAAGGTTGAATTGCCGGTGGTCTGGACTGGGGGAGAGCGCGATCGCTTCACTCCCTTTAGCCTCAGCCAGCTGCCATCGTTCAAATGGCTAGGCAGTGAGGATAAATATTTGGCCATTGCCGAGGCAACGCGCCATGTTTATCTTCAGCCTCAGAATCATCAGACCGGTGCTGATTCTCACTTGATGGAGCGAGTTGCCCCCCATCCCCAAGCGGTACAGGACTACACCAATGCCTTGGGCCTAGCCTTTAC
>CALECT010000229.1 GCA_937949725.1 uncultured Pseudanabaenaceae cyanobacterium | reverse complement strand
ATTGGCATGAAGGTGCCCCCGGCGCTGAAGGCATCTGAGTCTATGAAGGAGATTGCGGACCGTGGCTGAAGATCCCAAGAAAGGTGCTGAAGCTGCTGAGGCAGCTCCTATTGTTGAAGCCGGTAAGACATCTAAATGGCTATCGAGCAATGGCTTTGACCATGAGATTATTCCACCCGATCACTTGGGTGTGGAAATCATTGAGGTGGCTCCCGAGTTCCTGCTGCCTCTCTGCACGGCGCTCTATGCCAATGGCTTTAACTACTTGCAATGCCAGGGTGCCTACGACGAAGGCCCCGGTAAGAAGTTGGTGAGCTTCTATCACCTGACTAAGGTGAAGAGCAATGCCGATAAGCCCGATGAGGTACGGGTGCGGGTGAGCTTGGACCGCACTGAACCCAAGATTCCTTCGGTCTATTGGATCTGGAAAGGAGCGGACTGGCAGGAGCGGGAATGCTACGACATGTTCGGCATTGTCTATGAAGGCCATCCCAACCTGAAGCGCATTTTGATGCCTGAGGATTGGGTGGGCTGGCCCCTACGGAAGGATTATGTGTCGCCTGACTTCTATGAGCTGCAAGATGCTTATTAAGTCGTAGCCCATTTCAAATGGGTTTGAAGCCTCTGGCTCCTTTGGGAGTTGGGGGCTTTTTACTGGCGGTTTGTCCTGGCCCCCCCCATATTGCGGGAGCAATTGCAGAGAGGTAGATGCCTGGGGAACCTCTGCTTTGGGCGAGCCATGCACGCGTCGCCCAAAGCAGAATCCTTTGACAAGCTTGAATGAGAATGATTATCATTTTCAAAAAACTGTCTCTTTGGCTTGCCATGACTTTTCTTCCATGGGTATCTGCGATCTCCAAGCGAATGCCCTCTGGCCTCGCTTGCTTGCTCCTCATCGCTTGCAGTTCCCCCGCTCCATCGAGTAGTGACGCTGAGGGAGGAAGTGATCAAGCCTCTGGCGATCGCCTCCAAGTTGTCACGACTTTCCTCTCCATCACGCAGTTCACAAAAGCCGTGGCGGGGAGCTGTGCGGATGTCGTCCAGCTGCTGCCCAGTAACGTTGGCCCCCACGACTACCAGGCCAAGCCGACCGATGCCCAACGCCTGATCCAGGCTGATGTGCTGGTGCAAAACGGTTTGGAGCTGGAGCAGTTTCTAGAGCCAATGATTGAGGGGACAGGGCGTGAGTCGCTGATGATTATTGAGACCAGCACAGGGCTGGCGCTGCGTCCCTCCTCGTCTGGTCATGAGGAGCACGGTCATGAAGAGCATGGTGATGAGCACGAGGGAGAGCATCACGGTGAAGCCCATGATGAGCATGACCACGATGATGAACATGGCCATGACGAAGAGCATGGCCATGACGAAGAGCATGGCCACGACGACGAACATGACCATGACTCAGAAGTTGCGTCAGCCAAAGCTGAGAGCCATGACCATGACCATGGCGAATATGACCCCCATGTGTGGCTAGATCCTGTTTTGGCAGTGGATCAGGTCAACAACATTCGCGATGGGCTGATTGGGGCTGCGCCTGACTGCGAGGCAGAATTTACAGCCAATGCTGCGGCATTTAACGCTCAGCTCCAGGAATTGGACCAAGAAATCAGCTCGGCCCTAGCGCCCTATGCGGGCAAGACCTTCGTGACCTATCACGATTTTGCGGGGTACTTTAGCGATCGCTACCAGCTCAATGTTGAGTCCCTGGTGGGTGTTCCCGAAGTTAGCCCGTCCCCCAGCGATATTCAGCGGGTGATGGCCGCAGTGGAGGCGTCTGATTTGAAGACGCTATTGGTGGAGTCCGAAGCCAGTGCTAAGCCCTTTGAAGCCCTGGCCCAGGATCTCGATGTCAGCATTAGCAGCTTTAGCTCCAATGAGCTTGGAGAGAGCAATGAGCCCGAGGGCTATTTGGCAGTGATGCGGGAGAACGTGGCGAGTTTGCAAGCCGCGTTTGCTGAGGAGTAACGGCGATCGCTGGGTTGGATGCGATAGGCTGGGTCCTGAGTCCCAGGGCATGATGGCGGGTCATTGGCCATTGCCCTGGGTGCTAATCACTGGTGATTGTTCCGGGGGCTGTGGCCCTGGCAATTGCATTCGACGGTCATTAGATTGACTGTATAAATCCCCTAACGTTGGACCGCTCAGCCATCACGTTTTACATGCTCCACTTCCTAGGTTTGAGTCTTCGTATTGGAGCAGTTGCTGCTCGCAGCGGACAGTTACTGCACCGACGTTCTGGGCAGATGCTGCGCCATGGCTTTGCTTTTTTACTGGCCTTTTGTCTGGTCCTCAGTCTGGCCCTACCTGCCCCCGCCCAGGCTGCGAAGGAGCTAACTTGGCCTGACCTATTGCCACCTAGGGCTGAAACCGTTGCAGACCCCTTTGAGTCCATGACGCCGGAACAGCTGGCAGACTTGGCCCGGGCTGAGTATTTGCAATGGTGGCTCGAGAATGACGGTGAAGCTCGGGACGGAGGGGCGATTGACCCTGATGTGCAGCGCCAGAAATTCGCGGCTTTGGAGCAAAAGCTGACGGATCAAGGCTTTGATGTGGACTATTTGCTGGAGCAGATCGAGGTTGAGCGCGATCGCCGCCAGTCCCAGCAAGGGCTCACCAATGGACAGCTAGAAGGCGAGAAAGTCCAGATACCGGGCTATGCCCTGCCTCTGGACCCGAATAATCCCAAGGAATTGCAAGCCTTTTTGCTCGTGCCCTATGTGGGAGCCTGCATCCATGTGCCTGCACCGCCGCCGAACCAAATTGTTTTTGTCGAAGCCCCCGAGGGCATCAAAAATCCCGGTACGTTCTCGCCGGTTAAAATCACCGGCTCCCTACGCCAGGAGCAGCGCAGCTATGAGCTGTTCCGCGTGGATGGAACTCAGCCAGTTGAGGTGGGCTACAGCTTAGTGCTGGAGAACATTGAAGCCTACAAGCCCGAAGGGCAAAGCCTGTTGCCCCGCATGGAAGACCTAGGCTTGCCCGAAGGCCACGGCGATAGCCTCAAAGGCCGCGCCCAAAGTCTTCAGGTCTGGGCCTCGGCTGCGTTAGGCCGCACCATGACGAATATTCAGGATCAGCGATCGCTATCAGCCCTGGGCATCGGTAGCCTCTTAGCCTTTGCCTATGGCGTACTCCACACCCTCGGTCCTGGCCATGGCAAGGCAGTGATTGTTTCTTACTTCGTAGGTCAAGGTGGCAGCTTACGACGCGGGTTAACCATGGGCGTTCGGGTTGCAGTATTCCATGTGTTTTCAGCGGTTTTGATTGCCGTTGCCACAGACCTGATTGTGCGGCAGGCCCTGGGCAGTGCACCGGGTAGCTATACCGTGGTGCGATTGGTGAGCTATGGGGCGATCGCGGCGATCGGCTTTTGGATGCTGAACCAAGCCACCGATTCTCCAGTAGAGGCTCAGTCTAGCCCCAACCTTGCTGCCAGTGATGGTTCAGCCAATGCCGCTGCTCTGTCCCTCTCTCCCAACCTGAGCGATGCTGTTGTACAGGGCGACTCCCGGCCCCAGCTGGTGCAGCAGTTACAACATCAACCGAAGGGCATTTGTGGCTGCCTAGGCTGTGGTGATAGTGCGCTCACGGGCTCCAGCGGTTGGTTATCCCTGGCTATTGGAGCCGTGCCCTGTAGCGGGGCCTTGCTGGTGCTGATTTATGGCCTGGCGAACGATCTGCTCTGGGCGAGCCTGCTGATGGTTTTGGCAATTTCCCTCGGTATGGCGATCACGCTCTCGGCCATTGGGGTTGCAGCCATTTGGGGGCGTGAGCAGGTGGGTAAGCGATTGGATAGCGATCGCAAACGCCAGAAGCGTTTTCAAAGCCTGAGACTGCTCTCAGCCTGTGCCGTGCTGAGCACCGGAACGTTCCTTTTTGGCCTCACCCTTGCATCAGCGCTGTTGTAATCTCCATCTGCATTCTGGGGGTAGATGGACATAGACCAACATCAATGGGTCTTGCGTACCCCATTGGCAAGTTCTAAACCACTACGGTAATATTTCGTTGTGTTAGTCAGCTTGGTTCGATCAACTCATTCACCAGTATTTTGTTAGGGCGATCGCTCTCAAATTCTGACTTCTTAGGGATTTCACTATGAATCGTAGAGACTGCATCAAATACATGACCCTGGGTGGCGCATCCATCATCGCTACTGCCAAGACTGCGACTGCTGCGGCCCCCCAGCTCAAGTTTCGCGAACTCTACGCGCCAAAAATGACCTTTTCTAGCCAGGCGAAAAAGCTAGACGGCAGAAAAATTCAGATGAAGGGCTACATCGCTCCGCCTCTTAAGGCTGATATTCACTTTTTCGTGATCTCGCGCTTGCCCCTGTTTGAATGCCCCTTCTGTGATGAAGAAGCGGAGTGGCCTGACAACATTGTGGTGGTCTATACCAAGCAGCCCATCCCCACCGATGTGGTTCCCGTGAACATCACGGGCCGCCTGGAGCTTGGCACCAAGACTGATCCTAAGACGGGTTTTGTCAGCCGCGTTCGCCTAGTGGATGCTCGCTATTAATTAAAAGGGACGAGACCCCGGTGCATTGTTAGGCATCTGAGGGTCTTTGATGGGCTTGTCTGCTGGGGACGTGGAACTTCCATGTCTACGGCAACGACATAGCTCTGATTAAGCTTCCTTCAAGAATCAATGGCTGATTGCCTGTGACTCCGCTGCTTCAGGTCCGTGACCTCACTGTTCGTTTTGGCGATCGCGCCTCACCCCAGTCTCAGCTCCCGCCCGCGCTGGCAATTTCAGACTGGCAGCTAGAGGCTGGCGCTGTGGCCGCTGTGCGAGGTCCTTCGGGGGCGGGGAAATCTACCCTGCTCAATGTGCTTAGCGGGCTGTTGCCCCCTCAGCAGGGAACGGTGAACTGGTTAGGAACTGAAATTACTCAGCTGAAGGAAGGGGAGCGCGATCGCTGGCGGCGCAAAAATATCGGCTTCATTTTCCAAGACTTCCACCTCATTCCTGAACTCTCGGCTTTAGAGAACGTTCTCCAGCCTGTCCGCTTCGACCATTGGCGCTGCCCACCAGAATTGCGTCGCCGCGCTCGCGATCTTCTGGCTCAATGCAGCATTCCCCGCGCCCACCAGTTGGCTAATAGTCTGTCCCGAGGCCAGCAGCAGCGCGTTGCGGTGGCCCGTGCCCTGCTTAAGAATCCACCAATTTTGCTAGCGGATGAGCCGACGGCAAGCTTGGACCGCGCTAGTGCTGATGCGGTGATTAAGCTGCTGCTGGATGTGGCCCAACGCCCAGAGCAGAGCTTGCTGGTGGTCAGCCATGACGAAGTCTTGCTTCAGCAACTGAGTCAGGTCTGCGAACTTGTGGAGGGGCGTCTTTTGGAGGGGCAAGCTGCGTCATGAATCCATTTGTTTTAATCCTGGCGATTCTGCGGCGGCATCGGTTGATTACGCTACTGTTTGTGGCGATCGTCGCGCTCTCCGTCGCCCTAGGGGTCGGCGTACTCAGTCAGGAAAAGGCCCTGCGCCAGGGCAGCACCACAGCGGCAGATAAGTTTGACATCATCGTGGGTGCGCCGGGCAGTCATACTGATCTGCTGCTGAGTTCGGTGTATCTGCAACCGAAGCAGGTGGAACTGGTGGACGGCAAGCTGCTAGCCGAAATCGCCGCCAATCCTGACGTGCAATTCGTTGCGCCCCTGGCCTTTGGCGACAACTACGCGGGTCAGCCCATCGTCGGCTCGACGCCGGAATTTGTCACCTACCTCAGCGATGACCAGCTCACGGGCCGAGTCTTCGAGCGTATGACCGAAGCTGTGGCTGGGGCCAATGCCAGCCTGGAGATTGGCGATACCTTTGAGCCCAGCCATGGCCATGGCGAACTCACCGAAGAAGCGGCTGAGGAAGCAGGCCACGAAGATTTTGAAATTGAGATTGTCGGTCGGATGCCGGTGACGGGCACCCCCTGGGACAGTGCAATTATTTCTAGTGTGGAGTCCGTGTGGGACATCCATGATTTGCCCATGGGCCATGACCCCAGCGGCCCGCGAGCCGAGGCTGTGGGTGCGCCCTTTGATGCTGCATTTTTGCCGGGCATTCCCGCCGCAATCATTAAACCCACGAGCTTTGGTGCGGCCTATAGCCTGCGCAGTGAATATCGTACGGCTGCAACCACAGCCTTCTTCCCGGCCGAGGTGCTGCTGCAACTCTACGGGCTGATGGGGGATGTGCGGGTGATCATGTCCTTCCTGACCCTGGCCACCCAGATTTTGGTCTTATTGGGAATTCTGGCTGGCATCCTGGCCCTGATGCAGCTGTTTCGCCAACAGTTTTTTGTGCTGCGAGCCATGGGAGCGCCACGCCTCTATTTGCTGGCGGTGATGTGGGGCTACAGCGCTGCGCTGGTGCTGGTGGGGAGTGCAGTGGGCTTGGTCTTGGGCTGGGGCATTTCTGCGGGGCTGGCGAGCTGGGTGACTGAGAAGACGGGGATTGCGATCGCCGCCCAGCTCGGCATCGCAGAACTCACCTCTGCTGCCAAAGTGGTCCTAGCCGGATGGCTCTTGGCCCTTGTTCCAGCAGGGCTCTTGTACCGGCAACCCATCTTAGAACAGCACCAACGGTAGGTTGGGTTGAGGCTTCCGAAGCCCAACAGAGCCAAGCTCAGGCCCTGTTGGGCTTCGTTCTTTCATACCCTATTGCTTCAGCCCGAATCCTCTGTGGGTGAGCTGTACACCCCTACAGCCAACCGATATGAACCGGGGTTAACTGAATCGGATTTGGCTTCAGCCATTTGGAGCCAAGCCCAAGCATTTGCCTGCATTGGGCTTCATTCTTCACCCCAAACGACAATTCTCGGCAGCCTCGCTCAAAACTCCCAACCCCCACCTAAACCTGGCCTTCACCCCCGACTAGCGTAAATCCACGGAATAAACGCGATCGCTAATCTCCCAAACCTAGTCAGGGAGACGGATAGGAGGGGAGGTCGCCCGTTTCCCCATGCAGGAGCCTGGCCCTTTTACGTCCCCATTTCCCTTGGTTAACTTAGCTACATCAACCGCAGAGTTATGCGGTTCCTACCACTGGAATAACGCTTGTTGTTCAGACGCTCAGGTCTGGAATTGCAGCGCCAGGGAGGGTCAACTCAGGGACGGTCGAGGCGGTGCATCTAACCTTCCTCGATCTACGGGTCAACTCAGGGTCAATCGTCAACGGGAGACTTCGCTCCAGGCTTTAGCTTTATGCCCCAGCGATTCTCCTCTGGCGACATTCGCATCTAAACCTGCTGCCAGGTTTGTATTTATCAATCCTGCATTCACCCAGCGGCAGCGTCGAGGTCATTCAGGGGTCATTCAGGGAGTTTCAGTCATGTCGAGAGATGCGCTGGTCGTCGGACTAAATCACTACCAGTGCCTACCAGGCCTGCAAGCCCCAGCCCATGATGCTGAGGCGATCGCTCAGCGTCTAGGCCATGATGGCGAGTTCCGCGTTCAGCGTGGACCTGAAATTATTTTGGAAGGTCAGCCCACAGTTGGTCAGCAGGGCATGACGCTGCGGGAGCTGGAAGCTGCCCTGGTTAAGCTGTTTAAGCCCAGTGGGGCTAACGTGCCAGAGACGGCATTGTTTTATTTCTCCGGCCATGGCATCCAGAAGGATGCGGGCATTAGCGAAGGCTTTTTGGCAACGAGCGATACGGACCCAGAGCGGGGCATGTATGGTCTGTCGCTGTTTTGGCTGCGGCGCTTGCTCCAGCAGAGCCCCGTGCGGAAGCGGGTGATCTGGCTGGACTGCTGCCACAGCGGCGCGTTCCTCGATTTCTTGGAGGCAGACCCTGGCTCTAAGCCCGGCACCTCCCGCTTTTTCATGGCGGCTTCTCGGGAGTATGAGCAGGCCTATGAGTCCTTGGAAGGGAACTACAGCGTCTTTACCGAAGCTCTGTTAGAGGGCTTGGATCCGGAGCGGGTGGATGAAAGGGCGATTACCAATTACGCCTTGACTGATTGGGTGAGCACTCAGCTAAAGGGCGAGCTGCAACAGCCCCTGTTCGAGAATTCTGGTAGCGAGATTGTTTTGACTCGCACCTCTCTGGAAGATCCGACCTTAACTGCAGCGCCTTCGGATCAGATGGCGACTCTGGATGAGGCTGCGGTGGAAGCGGGCATGGCGTTTGGCCATGAGCCGGATGGAGAGCTGCTGGCTGATGAGAGCTTGGATACTGATGAGGATTTTGAGCTGCTTGAAGACCCTCTAGTAGAAGAGACTGCCGAGACCCTTGCAGTAGAGAGCGAGACAGAAGCACCGGTCAAATCTGCTACTGCTCAGCCGGCTGCCAAGGCTGTTGATGACTTAAGCCAGAGCCTGCTCCAACGCCAGCCAAGCCGGGCCAAAGCTGCTGCCCAATCTGGCACTGTTAAAGCTGGCACTGCTAAGGCTGGTGCTGCGAAGAAATCCGCTCCGAGTCGGGCTCGTACTGCGACGAAGAAAAAGATTTCTGCGGCTCGTCGAGCCGCGGTCAAGCGCTCTGCAAAGGCTGTTCAGGCCCAGGAGAAATCTGGAGCAGATGTAGATCGCAAAGATATTTGCCCCTATCCCGGTTTGCAGGCTTTTGAAGCCAGTGATGCTCGCTACTTCACCGGACGGGAGGAGCTGATTCAGCAACTGCTGTCTTCCCTACACAATCACAATTTGGTGTCAGTGGTGGGTGCTGCCAGCAGCGGTAAGACGTCTCTGCTTCAGGCGGGCTTAATTCCAGCCTTGGCAAAACGGACCAAGGGGGGAGGCGATCGCTGGAAGACCAAAATCTTTCGTCCCCTCAACAACCCCATCCTTGACCTCGCGGCTGCCTTCATCGACGCCGATGCCAGCGACTGGGAACGCAGCGAACAGCTACGCCGCAACGGTCAGCTGATTGCCTCCGATGAGCGGGGTTTGCTGCGCCTGGTTCAGGCCAACTGCCACCATTTGCCTGGCACGGACTACGACCCCCGCGAGCCCCGGCTTCTGCTGGTCATCGATCAGTTTGAGCGGTTGCTCCGCCACAAACCCAATGGTGAAGGCAATCAAGAAGCTGCCAGGGTTTGCCAGCATGTAATCGATAGCTTGATTGTGCTGCTTCAGGAAGAATCGGCCCTAGTCCATGTGGTTCTAGCGGTGCGCTCTGACTTCTGGGAGGAATGCTATCGCCGCACGGAGCAGCTCCAGCAGGGGCCTTCCCAACTGATTCCTGTGGAGCCCCTGCCCCAGGAAGCGCTCAAGGCCGCAATTCTCAAGCCTGCCCTGCGTCTGGGCTGGCAGTGCGAAATCCATTTGGCGGACATGCTGATGGAGGATGTCGCAAGTTCCCCAGCGCGTCTGGCTTTGCTACAGCTGGCGCTGCGCTCCGTTTGGCTGCGTCAGGTGGCGACGGCGGATGGGGATGAGGCTGACCGCGTGATGCGCCTGGGCACCTATGCCGAGATGGGTCGCATTCGCGGCTTGCTCGTCAGCCAGGCCACCGACCTCCTGAAGGAATTGTCGGAGACGGACCAGAGCTTCGTTCAGCGGATTTTCCTGGCCCTGACTCAGTTGGGTGAAGGCTCCCCCGATGGATTACGTCGGATTTCTAAGAGCGAGCTGGGCAACAGTCGCGGTCCCCAGAGCGAGGCCCTGGCGGGTGTACTCGAAACTTTGATTGAGTCCCGCCTGGTGGTGAGCTCGGGCAATCGCATTACTTTGCCGCCGGAAGAAGAGGCAGAATTCTCTCTACCTTTCATGGGCAAGTCCAATGACTGGGTGGAAGCCAGCCATGAAACCCTGGTGCGGGATTGGCCGGATTTGCGGGGCTGGCTTGCGAAGCAACGCGATCGCCTCACCAAGCAGCGCCGCATTGAGCGCCAAACCGAAGACTGGTGCGAGGGCGATGCCCTGTTTGGTAACGAAGCCTGGCTCCAGGGCGAGCGCCTCAGTGAAGCCGAAGCCTACTTGAAAGATCATCCCGACGATCTCTCCTCCCTAGCCCAGCATTTCATTCGCCTCAGTCAGGACCAGGAGGTCAAAGGTCACCAAGGCAAGCGCAAGGGCCGCCTGGTGCAAATTGGCATCGCCACGGCTTTGACGGCTGCATTGTTCGCGCTGATGTACCAAATGTTCCAGCAGCGCAATCCCCAAAAGCGTCTGGCCCCTGTGGGAGCAAACCAAGAGCATCGCATCGCCAATCAAGGTTTGCGCGGCTTCAACCTTAGCCCCCAGGCCCTGTACGACAGAATTGCCCGTTCCCATCGTTCTAAGCATCGCTCCCCCAACAATCCCCAACGAGATCTTGGAGACCCTATGACTTCCCTCCTCCTTGGCCAGCTTGATTTAACCCCCGATCAGCTTGAGCATCATGGCGCTGAAGAATATGGCTTCGAAGCGGACCTAATGTCCGATCGCCGCCTGCTCAACCAATCCCTCCCCCAGCTCCAATCCCTCGCCAAAGTTGAAGGCACCGACAGCCTCCATGGCCTGACCCTCAGCCGCGACGGTAAGCAGTTGGCGGGACTCGACCCCCAGGGGCAAATCAACCTCTGGAGTCTGGACCCAGTGCTCCAGGGGGATAAGAACATTCGCAATGTGTCCACGGCGGAGAGCGGCACTAGCTTCATGGCCCAGCGTCCCCAGCTGCGTCGCTTGGCCTGGCCTAGCCCTCCGGAAGTGGACCAAACCCAAGCGTCTGAGCTATTGGCAACCCTCGTAGAAGAAGGCGTGACGTCCATCTCGGCTAAGGGCATTGCCATGGGCGAAACCTATCGCCGCCTCTCCATGGGTGAGCCCGCCCCCGGAGTGGATCGCCGTTCCCCCGCTGATCGCATCAAGGCCCCCGTTGTGGAGCAGGTGAGCCTCAGTGCTGACGGTCAAGCCCTGGCCAGTCGAGCAGCGGGGCAAACCGCTGTGACCGTTTGGGCCACGGGCTCTGGACGGATGCATCACCATATCACCAGCATTCCTGAGCCGGTGAGCCATGTGCAGTACAGCCCTGGCGATGCTCGCCGCCTCGCCACTGCGGCGGGCGACACGGTGTACCTCTGGCAGATGGGCGATGTGCCTCGGGTGACCCATCGCCTAGAGCATCCCGCTGATGTGACCATTGAACGGATGGAATATAGCCAGGATGGTCGTTTGGTTTTGACCGGTGGGAGCGATCGCCAGCTGCGTCTCTGGGATGCCTACAGTGGAGAGTTGCAGCACGAACTGGGAACCTCTGCCCCGGTGGTGGCAACTCTGATGGGCCCTAGCCGCATTGCCATCTTGGGCAGCGACAACACCATCCAGGTGTGGGACCAATCCAGCGGTGAGCAAATTAGTCGCCTCAAGCTCCCCAGTGTCATTGCCGCCCAGCCGGAATTCCGCGCTTCGGAAATGGCCTTTAGCCCCGCTGAGGATCAGCTCGTTGTGGTCCAAGGTCAGCAGGGCTGGAACTGGAGCCTGGCCAGCGGTAAGCTCCAATCCCGCTTTAAGGTCTTTGCCCAGACTGAAGCCCTATCTGCGGATTTGTTTGAGCCTAACGATCCATTGGAGGCCCGCCTCCTCAATCAGGCTCGCCCCCGCCCCCGCCGTAAGAAGGCCAATCCTTCCCTGCAAATCTTTGCCAAGCCCACGCTGCGCTTTAGCAATGATGGCTCGATGCTGTTGTCTACTCGCCAGCGAGATATTGACGGGGAGACTGTCCTGGATGCCCAGTTGCTCAATCTCCACGATGGCTCTGTCAGTGACGTGCTGCGCGATGAAGCCAGTGCGGTGATTGAGGCCCAGTTCAGCGCCGACGGCAAGCTGTTGGTCACGGCCAACCAAGACGGCACCATGACCTTCTGGGATACCCAATCTGCAAAGGTTGCTCAGCCAGTGGACTACAAAACGAAAGCCAAGGCCCAAGAAATTCCCCCAGCGCCCCAGCGCAGCCATGCCACGATAACCGTGGCCCATCGTCCCAATAATGCTGTGGATACAACTGGTTCCATTCAGTCCATGGCTCAGGCCCAGGCTGTTCAGGTTGCCATGGATTCACCTGAAAAGGTTGCCGGTTTGCTGCGCCGCTCTCCCAAGGCTGACCTCAGCCGTCGTCCCCGCCAGTCCCTGCATCTATTGCCCAGCGATCAAGGTAGCCTCACTTTCCTCGTTGTGGATGAAGCGGGACAGCTCCAGCGCTGGGATAGTGAAAGCGGCCAGGGCATTGACCTGGCTCCCCTAATGGGTCCGGTGGCCGAGCGGGTCATTGGTGCTCCAGCGGCGGGTGTGGTTCCCACCAGCAATGGCCTCAGTAGCGCCATTACCGCGAGCGACAGCAGCGAAGACCAGCTCACCGTGGCCACAGCTACTGCCGAGGGCCAAGTGATTCTATGGGAACTCAACCCCAAGACCGGTAGCCCTCGCGGTCGTCGTCTCGCAGCCATCCCCGCGAAGAAGGGCGTTAAGCCAGCCAAAGCCGAGGCGGCTCAACGGATTAGCCACCTGCGCCTCAGTGCCGATGGCGAAACCCTCCTGGGTCTAGATGGAGCGCACCGCTTGCACCTCTGGGACACCAGCACGGGCGATCGCATGATTTGGCCCCAGCACCTGATGGACATCCGCCTCGTGCAAATCAGCGATGACGGCCAGCGCATCCTCACGGTCGATGGCCAGGGCACCATCACCCTCTGGGACCGCAACTCCGGCAAGCCCGTTCAGGCCCTGGGACTTCCCGGACTCACCGCAGCTAACCTCAGCGCTGATGGCAAGATGATGGCCATTGCCCTGCCCGAAGGCACCATCAAACTGATTGATAGCGGCACTGGGGCGGTTCAAACCACTTTGCGCGGTCATCGTAGCGCCGTTCGAGATGTGGCATTTAACCCCGCAGGCGATCGCCTCCTCAGCGGTAGCACCAGCGGCAGCGTCCGCCTCTGGGATCTGGACAGCGGCGAGAATACTCGCACCCTTCAGCCCGCTGTGGAAGGTGCAGGGAACAAAGGTTTTGGTTCCAAAGGAGCAAAGCAATCTGCCCATGCGGTTCACCAAGTCACCTTTGGCGATAACGGTAATTACATCGCTGCTGCGGATGCCCAGGGAATCGTGCGTTTTTGGGCCAGCGATCGCGAAAGTTATGCTCGTATCGCCCGCGATCGCAGCTCCCACCAGCTGGAACTCGACCGCTGCCTCGCCGCCGTTTCCACGGCTGGCTGTCCGGTGCCGCCCCTCTCCATCGAATCTCAACCCAGTGAATCAACTGCCCCCAGCAGTCCTCTAGAGCCATTCCTTGAACCCTCCGAATCGTCATCTCCCCTGGGAGACTCACTCTCCCAGGAGCCCCTGAACTTTGACCTAGCCCCTGCCAGCGCAACTCCGGTGGAGCAAGTTCAGGCCAGCACTGAGCCCCTAGTCGCTGCCATTGTGGAAGGCTCCTCCGGGGTGCAAGCTGCTGTAATGGAGCAAGCCGCACCAGCCGTTGCCAAGGCCAAGCAAGCAGCCACCGAGACCCTGGAGTCTGTTGCTGCAGATGTCTCCGAGCGAGTCGCTGCACCAGTTGAGAAGTTCAAAGATCGTCTACCTCGCAACCCCAATCCCTTTTTGCCGAAGCGGAAAGCGAGTTCTGCTGCCGTGGCTGTGAAGCCTGAGGCTCAGCCTGTTGCGCAGCCCACCGCGAAGAAAGCTGCGGCTAAGTCTAAGCCTGCGCTGATTCCGGACCCTTGGGGGACGCTGGAGGCGTTTACGGATGTTTTGAGCAGTAAGCGATAAGCGATAAGCAGTAGGAAGAGGCAAGGCGACCCCCTCGCCCCAAAACAAGTTTCGGGGCGGTCCCCCTTGAACCAAGGGGACATGGGTTGGCCTGGGGTGCGTTGAGGGTAATTGCTCGATCCCGCAACAGCATCCGGTCACCTTGAGCTGCCCACAGTAATCACCTTAAGCAGTGAAGCAACCCAGCCTTTTGCGCAGGGGGGAACCCGATGGGGGAGGCGCTTCGTCCCCCACGGCGGGGTTTGGGGCTGGCCTCAAGGCTGTCTCGATTTGTCTCTTTCTTCCCAGCCAAGCCCAAGTCGATTGCTATCGCCGCACCAGGAGCCCAACGCTAGCCAACCCCAACAAAGTCCAAACTAACCAATCCCCCCCCCGCACATAAACCGTCCGCGAATCCCTCGGATAAACCTCCGCCAGATAAGTCACTACCTCCCCAACTTGCGATCGCCACCGCACCCGCCCCACCGGATCCACCACCCCAGAAAAACCCGTATTCGTTGCCCGAACACCCCAGCGATCGCCCTCCACCGCCCGCATCACATCCAGCGCCTCAGCCTGGGCCATCAACTGCTCCCCATAGGGATCCAAATTCGAACTCGTCACCAGCCAACGCCCGCCATTGGCCACCTGCCCCCGCATCCCCCCACTAAACGCAGGCTCATAGCAAATCATCACCGCCATCCGGCCCAAACCCGACTCAAACATCTGAGCCTGCTCCCCTGGCACCATCCCCACCGGCAAACTCGACAGCCGTCCGATTCCCACAACCTCCAACGCCTGTTGCAACAGCCTTCCCCCCGGCAGATACTCCCCCAGAGGCACCAGCTTGATCTTGTTGTAGCGCCCAATCGGCTGGCCATCCGCATCCAAACTCAACAAACTCTGACTGAACGACTCCCCATCTCCCGATCGCTCAAACGTCCCCAGCCATAGCTCCGTTTGGGGATAATCCGCGATCGCCTCCAACAATTCCTTCCCCCAGCCCGATCGCCCCTGGGACCAAACAAACGGCAATGCCCCCTCCGGCATTAACACCGCATCTGCCCCCTGCGCCGCCAGCTTCCGAAATCCTTCGGCATAACGCTTCACCCCAAGCTTGACCCCCGGCATGGAAAGCTTCTCCCGCGTTGGCACATTGCCCTGGACAATGCCAATTTTCACGGGAGTAACCATGGCTTCATCAGCAGCAACAGATGTTTTGGCTTGGCTGTACATCAAAGCTCCGGCAGTGTGAAGCGCGATCGCCAGCACCACTGCCCCAATCCATAACTGCTTTATTTCTGATCGCCTACGCCGACCCAAACCTTGGGCACCAGCCTCACCTGTGGATGTGCGAGCCAACCAAGCTTCTGCCAACAGTCCATTCACCGCGACGATCGCCCCCGTCACTGCCGCCGGACCTCCCAGCCGCCCCAACTGCAAAATCGCCAAATTCCCAGGACTCTGACTCAAGGCAAAATTTGCCCAATACAGCGGCCCCCAGCTCCAGACCAAATCCACCGCGCCCCAAATCGCTACCCCTATCAGCACACGCAACCAGGGAGATCTGCCCCTGCCTAACCTGGCTGTCAACTGCGTCCACAGCACCACCGATAAAATCCGCCAAGCCACTACGGCTAGCCAAGCAATAGTAGCGATCGCCACGCTCGGCCCCCAGGGAATCCCCATCCAAGTGAGGGGATGCAAATCCCAAATCCAATGGGTCGTCATGCCTTCATAGAGCGCGGTCCAGACTGCGGCATGGGCTAAACGTCGCTTCCAGCTCAACTCCGGCGAAGCGATGGTCCAACGCCACAGCGGTACAATCGCCACCCAAGCCAGTAGCCACAAGCCATAGGGTGGCATCGCTAGGGCCATCCCCAGCCCCCCCAAGGTGCACATCCCCGCAGATGCCCGCCACCGATTGACGATTCCTTGTAGCTGATTAACCATGGCCTCTTTCCGACTGCCTATGCCCAACTGCCCAGGGTGTAATTCCCAAGAGCCGCCCCCAAAATCGTTCCGCAGTTTGCCTCAATATCCCCATAACCATGGACTAGAATTGCAGCGCATGTTATCAAGGGCCAACGCTGGTACTGCCTAGTTGTGGCATCCCTGGCCCTTCTGCCTGTCCTCGTAGACCTCCAGTATCTAAGCCAAACGCCTCTGTGGCTTTTTTTCTATGGCTTCCTTTGACTTCCTCATTCTGCTCGTCTACATCACCCTCATGGTCTACGTGCTGTACCGAGCCCGTCAATCGGTGCTGGATGAACGTATGTCCCGTCGAGAAGAAGCCAGGGCTGGCAAGGTCCTGATGGTGCCCCAACAGGAAATGCTCAATGAAGAATTAGAGCATCAGTTGGAGCCCCTCAACCTGAGCGATCGCATCAAGATCAACCTGGGGGGTCCAATCTTGACGGAAGGCGATCGCCTCGACCGCCTCAGCATCTCCATCGACAACCGCACCACGACCTACGCTGTCTATGTCACATGGAGTGAGAGCACCCTCACAGACCTGCGCAAGCAAAGCCGCTCCCTGGCCCGCATCTCCCCCAACGAAGGTCTCTCCCAGCAAACCAGTATGGTGCCCCCCCTGCAGCAGTTTCGCGAAAGCCTGACGGTTTGGACCGGCGATCGTCCACTGCCGCTCTTAGAATCCTTTGCTCTCATGGGCAAAGTGGACCTAACCCCCGAAGGTGAGAAAGCCTGTGAGATCGTCCTCTCCCTATCCATAGGCCTCAAAGCCGTCAGCAACTCCCAAGCCAACCACTTCATTGCCGTTAGCTGCCCCATCGAATTCCGTGCCCCCAGCATGGATGACATCCAAGGCGGCGGTGGCCGAGGCCCAGACCTCCAAGCCCTGCTCCAAGGCCTCAACCGCTAAGGTACAGACAGAATAAGCTGAGGAGGACATGGCATGCCATGTCCTCCTCAGCTTCCAATAATTTCAGTCTTGCGACTAAGGCTTCGGAAACTGCTCCACAGCCGAATCCTTCAAGGCCCGACGCATAAAGTCAGCCCACACCGGCGCAGCCGTCGAGCCACCACCAGCACTTCTACTCAGCGGAGTGTAGTTATCATTGCCCACCCACACTGAAACCGAAAGCTGAGGCACAAAGCCCACAAACCAGACATCGCGCTCCGAGGTGGTCGTCCCAGTCTTTCCGGCTGCTGGACGTCCAATTTGCGCCTTCTTCGCAGTACCACTCTGAATCACGGTCTGCATCATACTCGTCAGACCTGAAACAGCCTTCGGATCTAGTACCAGCTGAGGCTTCGGCGTATTGTCGAGAATGACGCGACCCCGACTATCCGTCACCTGGGCGATAAAGGTGGTGGGCGATTGCCAGCCACCACTGGCGAAGGTCGCATAGGCTCCCGCCATCTCCAAAGGCGTGATACCAGTAGAACCCAGTGGTAATGAAATCACCGGCTCCATGGGGCTCTCAATCCCCAGAATACGAGCCAGCTCCACCACCTTATCCAAGCCCACCTCTTGGCCCAGACGCACTGCGGGAATATTTCGGGAATAAGCCAGCGCATTGCGCAGACTCATAGAGCCAGAGAACGAATTATCGTAGTTGCGCGGCGTGTACCAGCCATCACCATCGGGATAGCTCACCCGAGTATCGGAAATGGGCGTATTAGGGGTGTACTTCTTGTTGGCCATGGCCAGATAGAAGACAAAAGGCTTAAACGAAGAACCGGGCTGACGCACGGCATTAATCGCACGATTGAACTGGTTATCCTCATAGTCCACACCGCCCACCATGGCCTTCACGTAGTGGGTACGGGGGTCCACTGCCACTAGGGCCATCTGGTCAGCCCCGACGCTGTAGTAGTTGCGCTCTCCCCAATACTTCACTGTGTCTTCAGCAGTGCGCTGGAGCTTAGTGTCGATGGTGGTTTGCACTCGCATGCCCCCTTTAAGCACCGCATCCCGCCCAAAACGATCCGTCAGCTCCTGCACCACCGCTTCGGTGACATAGGGCATTTTGCTGACGCTAAAGGAAGTCACCCGACCTAGGCGAATGGGCTGGGCTTTGGCTTCCTTTAGCTCCTCAGCACTAATCCAGTCCAGGGCACGCATGCGTCCCAACACGATCGCTTGTCGCTCTTTAGCTAGCTTGTAGCCTTCTTCGGAGACGTTGTAGTTGCCATCGAAGGGGCTGTAAGACTCAGGAGCCTGAATAAAGCCCGCCATCATGGCTGCTTCTGCCAGGGTCAAGTCCTCAGCGGACTTATTGAAATAGCTCTGGGCAGCAGTCTCAGCCCCGTAAGTGTTGTGCCCCCAATAGACCTGGTTGAGGTACAGCTCAAACAGCTCATCCTTGTCCAGCACCTGCTCCAGGCGGATGGCTAGGACTGCTTCAGCGGCTTTACGGCTAATGGCCCGCTCCGGGGTGAGGAACAGGTTCTTAATCAGCTGCATGGTCAGGGTCGAGCCCCCCTCCACCACACCACCGCTGGAGAAGTTGGCCATGAAGGCTCGGCCAATACTGGTGGGATTGATGCCGTTGTGGTTGTAAAAGTGACTGTCCTCCATGGCAATCACGGCTCGCTTGAGGTGGGGCGAGATGCGAGTCATGGGCATGACACGGCGGTTGGCCTCGTCATGGATGCTAGAGAGTAAGCCCCCCTTCATGTCGTAGATGTAGGAGGTCTCCGTGGGCACATAGCCCTTCATGCCTCGCACATCAGGCAGGTTACGGAAGCTGGTTGCCAAGCCAACCAAACTGCCCGCCACCAGAGAGCTCGAAATCACCAGAGCACCTAAAAATGCACCGCCTGTGAGTTTCCCCAGGGTGTCGATGATGGTCAATAACAGGGATGGCGGTGGCGGGGACTGGGGACGGGGGCGAGACTTACCCTGCACGGTTTTGGAGGACACAGCGCAATTTCCGTTGAATACGATGGGGGACAGGCGATTCGAGGCGAGAAAGAGGCTGCTGAGCAAAGAACTGCTCAAGAAGCAGCGGCTATTGAGCAGTCAGGACTGCTAATTTTAAGACAGGTTTCTAACAATTTTGCGAAACCCTGGCCGCAATTGCATCCGCCACATCATCTGAGCCTGCGTCAGCGGGTCAGAAACATGACTCGCGATTAAAGCCTCTGGTTAAGCTTGCCGGAGCAAAGTTGACAAGGCTTTTCACGATTAATCTAGACACTATAATAGGCGGGCCGCGAATTCGCGACATTCAGCCCCCTCTTTTCCCATTCTTCTTCAACAGCAGTGACGGATTTACCCTCTTGGCTCAGTCGCGGTACCAACGAAATCTTCCCGAGTCAGCCCGACTCCAGTGACCCCAGCGAAAACCTTGTGGCGCGGCTAAAGGCCACGGATCGGCCCCTGCGTATCAAACTGGGCATTGATCCCACGGGTGCCGACATTCACATCGGCCACAGTATTGCCATGCGGAAGCTTCGGGCATTTCAGGACGCGGGTCATAAGGCAGTGTTGATCATTGGTGACTTCACGGCTCGCATTGGCGACCCCACGGGCAAGTCCGAGGTGCGCAAGCAGTTGACCGAAGCGGATGTGAAGCGCAATGCGGAGACCTATTTAGACCAGGTCAAACCCATCCTCGATTTCTCCGAGGACAAGCTGGAGATTCGCTACAACTCCGAATGGCTGTCGGACTTGGACCTCAATAAGATCCTTGAACTGCTAGCCACCATGACCGTGGGGCAAATGCTTGCCAAGGAAGGCTTTGACAAGCGCTACAAGCAGGAAAGCCCCATCTTTCTCCATGAGTTTCTCTACCCCCTAATGCAGGGGTACGACTCAGTTGCTGTTGAGGCGGATGTGGAGCTGGGCGGTACGGACCAGAAGTTCAACATCGCAGTAGGTCGGGACTTGCAGCGGCATTTTGGCCGCAAGGATGACAGCCCGCCGCAGTTTGGTCTGCTGCTGCCGATTTTGCTGGGCACGGATGGTCAGCAGAAGATGTCTAAATCTTTGAATAACTACGTTGGCTTGGGTGAAGCGCCTCTAGCGATGTATTCCAAGCTGGAGAAGGTGCCCGATGCCTTAATTGAGGACTACTTCACTCAGTTGACCAAGCTGGATTTGGCGGAGCTGCCGGAGAACCCGCGCGATCGCCAAAAGCTCCTAGCCCTAGACGTGGTCACCCAATACCACGGCAAAGCCGCCGCCGAAGAAGCCCAAAAGGCTTCCCTAGAGCTAATCAAAGGCGATGCCAAGCAGGCCGAAGCTGTACCTGAGTTCTCTATGGCCGAGCTAAACTTTCCTGCAAAGTTCTTCTATGTCGTCGGCAAGTCTGGCCTCTGCGCTTCCACCTCCGAGGCTAAGCGCCAGGTGAAGGGCGGCGCGGTGAAACTGGATGGTGAGAAGTTTGCCAATCCTGATGAGATGTTTGAGTCTGCTGAGGCTCTAGCAGGCAAAGTGTTGCAGGTGGGTAAGAAGCGATTTGTGCGATTGGTGCTGTAGGGGCGGGTTTTGCAAAGCTGGGGCAGGGGCGGGTTTTGACAGAGGGTGGGCGGAAGGTTCTGAAATTACCTGCTAAACCCGCCCTTACAGGCGCATTCCGCGATATTACCCGTTGTTAAGAAATTGAGTTGAGGGTTTGTTATGTCCATTGCTCCTGCCGATCGCATCATCGTCCCCCTGGATGTCCCTAGCGCTGAGGAAGCGATCGCCCTCCTAGACCGCGTTCCCGAGGTCAACTTCTGGAAAGTCGGCCTAGAACTCTTCGTCAGCGCTGGCCCCGCAGTTCTCCAAGAACTCAAGACAAGGGACAAAAAGATTTTCCTCGACCTCAAGTTCCACGACATTCCCAACACCATGGCCGGTGCCTGTCGGGCTGCATCACGCTATGGCGTGGACTTTCTCACTGTCCATGCCCCAGCAGCAAAGACGGCCTTAGCGGCCTCCCAGGCAGCAGCGGAAGAAGGGGCAGCGGCGGCAGGCGTTAAGGCTCCGATGCTCCTGGCTGTGACGGTGCTGACCAGCATTAGCACCCGCAGCCTGGCCTTTGAGTTGAAGGTGCCCCTGGAGATGTTGGACTATGTTCAGCAGATGGCCCTGATGGCCCAGGACAGTGGCATTGGGGGCTGCGTTTGCTCACCTCTGGAGATTGAGGGCATTCGTCAGGTGTGTGATGACCTGATTCTGGTTTGTCCCGGTGTGCGGCCCACCTGGGCAGCCAAGGGGGACCAGCGACGGGTGAAGACGCCGGGGGATGCAATCAAGGCGGGGGCCAATTATTTGGTGATTGGCCGACCGATTACTCAGGCGGAAGATCCAGCGGCGGCCTTTGGGCGCATTTGTGAGGAGATTGCAGCGGTGTGAAGACTGGGCTGGCGCAGAAGCCAAACATGGGGCGGGTTGGGGCGACTGTTGGGAAAGTTGGGCTAGCGATCGCTCTGCTTTGCCTCTTCCCTGAGCTTAGGTTTATGCCGAGATCTTCGGCGGCCTTGGCCAACATTCCCGAGCCCACCCTGCTGAAGGCCCAGCCTTCAACGCTCCATTGCCCTCCCGGTGATTTATCGGTGCTAGTCACTCAGCTAATGCTGGATCTGCCGAGCTACAGCAATCGCGTCATCCAGCGGTCTCGCCGTCTGGGCGACTCTTCAACGCTTTACCTCCTGCTGGCTGGCCAACCCGAGATTCAGCCAGTTTCCTTGGAAGCCTTAGCTGATGACCCAAATCGCTCGCGCCTTCCAGTTGATGAGGCCAAGCGTAATGCCCCAGCCGAAGAAATCTACCAAATCTTTTTTACGACCCTAGAGCGGCAGTATTCGCGGTCCTCTGCCCCTGCTTCCCCCCCTGTTGAGCAAGCACTTAATCAGGCTGCCCCGTTATTCCAGCAGTTCCACTGGCTCATCCTGGCCCGTCGCCAAGATAAAACTGCTTCCCCTAGTGCCCCCTGGCAAATCATCAGCCTGCGTTCCCAGCTCGCTCCCTATCCCAGTGGAGATGACCTACTCGCCCCGGCCCGCGATAGCCGTTCAGGTTCTGTTGGTCAGGGCATCGTTGTCTGGCTGAGAGATTTGCACAGTGGTGCCATTCGTCTAAACCCAGCCAGTCTGGACAGTAGCCCGGCTAATTCAAACGAATCTAATTCCCATTGCGTTTATCCGTAGCGCTGAGGCTTCGTAAAGTTGCAAATGTATCGCTCTTTCCTAACAACGATCCATCGCTCAAAACTGGTTCATCCGATCTAACCCCAGTCCCTCAGCCATAGATACGGCTTTTGCTTGATTGATCTTTTACTTGCGTAGGGATGGCAAATAAGAGTCTTAGATATTACATTGGTACCATTGAGTAACGTTGAATCTACTGCCTCTCTCAGTAGGACAGTGGAGTTAGCGTAGGGAAATTCCGGATGTCGGCCCTCCCTTAGCGCAGAGTTCCTAGTGACATAGCGACCTGCCTCAATGAAATGGTTAACGGTTAAGCGATACAACCTTGTGCTTCTACTCCCAAGCTTCTGCTTGCGGGTCGGTTGAGACAGCCCTCTTTATTTTCGGAAGCTCTTTCCCCGTGAAATCTCCCTCCCTTCAGGTCCTGCCCCAATCCATGCTTCACAGCGCCCTCGACAAGCTCAGTGAGGGCTTGGTTCTATTGACGCCGACCTGGGAGCTAACCTACGTCAATAACCGAGCGGCGGCTATCCTGGGCCATAACATTCAGGATCTTCTCGGTGAGAATTTTTGGACCGCCCTGCCCCATCTTCAAAGTGAGCAGGGCGAATTTTATTCAGGCTGTCAGCGATCGCTCACCGAGCAATTGCCTCTGGGTTTTGAATGCGAAAGCCTCTATGAGCATGAGTCCCTCTGGGTCCAGTTGGAGCCCCAAGAAGAAGGGCTGACGATTTATTTGCGGGGCGGTAGCAGTGATCACCGCTGGGTGAGCCAGCAGCAGCAATATGACGCTCGTGAAACCCTGCTCACGGCCACAGCACGCCGAATCCAGCAGAAAGAAGACCTAGACGTTACTTTCCAAAAGACGGTAGAAGGCTTGCTGCCCCTCTTCCGGGTTGATCGAGCTCTGCTCTACCGCATCGAAAATTGGCAAAACATCAACCTCGTTGCCCAGGCGACTTCCAGCGACTGGACCTTACGTCCTGGGGATGAGTTGCGCACAACTTGGGTGATGAATAGCCACCAGGACTGGGTGGAGGGCTCTTATTATCCTGTTGCGGATGTGGAGCAGGACGATGTCACTCTTGCGGAGCAGGCTTTACTGCGGGAGCTGAAGGTCAAGTCTCAGATTATCGTCCCCATTTTCCAGGAAGAGCGCTTTTGGGGATTATTGGTTTTACATCAATGCTCCACGCCGCGTCGTTGGCGTCCCAGTGATATTGAGCTGCTGAAGAAAGTGGTCATGCAAATGACCCTGGCGCTTCAGCAAGATGAGCTGCGGGAACAGGTGAGCTTGTTGAATGCTGACCTGGAAACCCAGGTGCAGGAACGGACCACGCAGCTACAAAAGGCGCTGGACTGGGAGGCCATGCTCAAGCGCATCACCGATAAAGTGCGCGATAGCCTAGATGAGAATCAGATTCTGCAAAAGGCGGTGCAGGAGCTGGCTTTGGTGATGGGCATGGGAGCCTGTAATGCAGCGCTCTATGACTTGGAACGCCAGACATCGACGATTTATTACGAGTATGTGACGACGCTGCCAACTTCCCAGGGTCGTGTGGCCAAGATGGCCAATTATCCGGAGATTTACAACCAGCTACTCCAGGCTCAGCAGTTCCAGTTCTGCTCAATTACGCCGAACCCGGTGCGGGGTCGAGTGTCGATGCTGGCTTGCCCCATTTTTGATAACGAAGGTGTGTTGGGAGACCTCTGGATGGTCAACCATGAGGGCTATGCCTTTAGCGATCGCGAAATCCGCCTCGTGCAACAGGCTGCAAACCAATGTGCGATCGCCCTACGCCAGGCTCGCCTCTACCAGGCAGCTCAGCAACAAGTGGCAGAACTGGAGAAAATCAATCGCCTCAAAGATGAATTCCTCAGTACGGTGTCCCACGAGCTTCGTACCCCCATGACCAATATGAAAATGGGGATTTTGATGCTGGATGTGGCCTTGAAGCGTCGGGAAGGACAAATCCAGGAACAACAACCCCAGATTGATCTGTTCGACAACAAGGTCACCCATTACATCGATATCCTGCGCAAGGAATGCGAGCGAGAAAGTCAGTTGATCAATGATTTGCTTGACTTGCAGCGCTTGGATGCTGAAGGACAGCCGTTGGATCTAAAGGCAATCAACTTGAAGGATTGGCTGCCGTCGTTGATCAATATCTTTAATGAGCGGGCCAATGATCGTCAGCAAAAGCTCTGTTTGAAGGTGCCCGATGGGTTGCCCAGTTTGACCACAAATATCCCCGGTTTAGAGCGCATTGTGGCGGAGTTGCTCAATAACGCCTGCAAGTACACACCATCAGGCTGTGAGATCTGCATTCAAGCCGTGCATTTGGGCGAGAAGATGGAGCTTTCGGTAGTAAATAGTGGCGTGGAGATTCCGGAGTCTGAGGTGGCGCGGATCTTTGACAAGTTTTATCGTGTACCCAGTAATGATCCTTGGAAACAGGGGGGGACGGGGCTAGGCCTGGCGCTTGTGAAGAAGTTGAGTCAGCATTTGGGGGGAGATATTCGGGCTGAGAGTGGAAATGGGGCGACGCAGTTTACGGTGGAGTTGCCATTGAATTTGGAGTCACGGCAGAGTCAGCGGTTGGGGGCTGGAAAGTAGGTCCTATTAGAGTCGGCTATTTTGCTTTACGTTACTCGCCCAAGCTCACAATCCCATCTATGATCAAATCAGGATGGCCCAGTTAGGGGCGATTCTGGGCTAGCTCTAGCAATTTTGGTCAATCTTCGCCATGGCAATTCTGCACGGCAGCTGGACAAGCGATGGGCAATTTCGCCTCTGGGGTGAGGTTTGGCGGAAGGTTAAGCCGGTGGAGGTTTCGATTGCTGATGCAGCAGCGCCAGAGCATCCACTAGCTTTACCAATAGCGGATCTAAAAGCTCTCATTGCTGAGCAGTTGCCGAAGGTGGATGTCGGTGATTGGCAATCTGAGGCCTGGGCGATCGCCCAACCCACTCCTGAAAAGAAGAAGCGTCGTGGCAAAAACGATGACCCCGATGCACCGCCGCCACTGAAACTCACGCCTCAACATTCTGCGGACAAGCTAGCTGATCCCATTCCCGCTCTCTATCCCTGGCAAGTAGAAGGCTATTCCCTGACGCCGGAGCAAACGGTTCCCTTGTTGGAGGCTTTGCCACTGGGTTTAGCAACGGCGGAGCAGGCTTGGATGGGGGGCGATTTGCGCTTTTGGTCCCATGCGGGACGCTGGTCGTTGGATCTGATTACGCGCTCGAAGTATTTCCCCAGTTTGAAGCAGCAAGAAGGTGGGGAGTATTTATCGTGTTGGGAGCCGTTGCTGGACGGGCGGGTGGACCGAGATCGCTTCGTGCGTCTCACAACTGAAATGCCAGCAGTCTGTCGTTGCTATGGGGCAGAGGCTGACTTCTTTGCAACTCCTCTATTGCTTAGCTCTGCTGAGCTGCTACGCCTCTGTCTACGTCAGTTGCTGAATGCCCAGATCAAGCCCTTTATTCCGGGGGATGTGCCGCCCAAGGTAGGCCGTGAAACGAAGGCTTGGTTGGAGAGCTTAGGGGCAGCAGCAGACCAAGCGAGGTTGGAGCCTGAGGCGGGGCAGTCGATTCAGGAGGCGCTCCATCGTTGGGCGCTGCCGTTGCAAACGCAACTTCAGCAGTACCGTGCTTGTTTTACACTATTGCCGCCTCAGCCTGGCCAGACAGGACGAGATAAACAGAAGTGGCAAATCACCTACGCATTGAAAGCGGATGATAGTGAGGATTTTTTGTTGCCCGCTGCCCAGGTATGGGGCAACGCGGTGGAGCGGCTGAGTGTGCAGGGGCGGGTGGTGCCCAATCCCCAAGAGACAATGCTGGAAGGCTTGGGCCGCGCGATGCGGTTGTATCCAAAACTAGAGGAGAGCTTGGATGATGCTGCACCGGATGGCTGTTGGTTAAATCCAACGGAGGCTTACGAGTTCATCAAGTCTGTGGCCTGGCGGTTGCAGGACAATGGCTTGAGCGTGGTGTTGCCAGAGAGCTTGGCGAATCAGGAAGCGATCGCCAATCGCCTCGGCCTCAAGATCAGCGCCCAGCTTCCCAAACGTGGCCAAGGCGGCGTGGGTCTCAACAGCCTGCTCCAGTTCAAATGGGAGCTGGAAATCGGTGGCCAAAGCCTGACCAAGGCTGAGTTTGAGAAGCTCGCTGCCCAGGAAATCCCCCTCGTGGAAATCAACGGCGAATGGGTGGAGCTGCGCAAGAGTGATGTCAAAGCCGCCCGCGAATTCTTTGCTAGTCGCAAAGATCAGCCCAATCTCTCCCTGGAAGATGCCCTGCGGATCACGACGGGAGATGCCCAGACGCTGAGTAAACTGCCGGTCGTTAACTTCGAGTCTTCCGGTGCCTTGGAGGAGTTGGTGACGACCCTGACTGGCAACCAAACGTTAACGCCGGTCACGCCGCCCAAGAGTTTCAAAGGCCAACTGCGTCCTTACCAAGAAAAAGGTGTGGGCTGGCTCAGTTTTTTGCAGCAGTGGGGCCTGGGGGCTTGTCTTGCAGATGATATGGGATTGGGCAAGACGGTTCAGCTGATTGCCTTTCTGCTGCATCTCAAAGCTGAGAAACGGTTGACAGGCCCAATACTTTTAGTTTGTCCTACATCTGTTTTAGGCAACTGGGAACGGGAGGCCTATCGATTTGGGCCAGAGCTGCAGGTGAAGGTGCACCATGGGAGCGATCGCCTACAATCCTCAGCCTTCGTCAAAGCGGTCGAAAAGCTCAACGTCATCATCACCAGCTACACCCTGGTCCAGCGCGATCTCAAAACCCTGCAAAAGGTCGATTGGCAGGGCCTAGTCCTCGATGAAGCTCAGAACATCAAAAATGCTGAAGCCAAACAGTCCAAAGCAGTCCGAGAGCTGGAAGTGGAATTCCGCATTGCCCTGACAGGTACGCCAGTGGAGAACCGCCTGAGCGAACTCTGGTCAATTATGGATTTCCTCAATCCCGGCTACCTCGGCCCCCAGAACTTCTTCCGTCGTCGCTTTGCCATGCCCATCGAGCGCTATGGCGATACGGACTCGTTGAAGACCTTGCGATCGCTGGTCCAGCCCTTCATCCTGCGTCGCCTCAAAACCGATCGCACCATCATTCAGGATTTACCTGAGAAGCTAGAGATGCCAGTGTTCTGTGGCCTTTCTCCAGCCCAGGCCGATCTTTACCAAGAAGTTGTAGATCGAACCATGGCGGAGATTGAAGAAACTACCGGCATTCAGCGGCGTGGTTTAGTGTTGGCATTGCTGACAAAGTTGAAGCAGATTTGTAATCACCCTGACTTATTTGGTGCAGAAAAGACGACTAAGAAGAAAGTTAAGTTGCCTGCTGGGTTTGACCAGGGCTCGGCCAAGTTGCAGCGGCTGGACGAGATGTTGGAGGTGTTGCTGACAGAGGGTGATCGCTGTCTGATCTTCACCCAATTCGCCGAATGGGGAAAGCTGCTCCAGGCTCACCTCGAACAACGCTTTGGCGGCGAAGTACTGTTCCTCTACGGCAGCACTAGCAAAGCCAAGCGCGAAGAAATGGTGGACCGCTTCCAAAAAGATCCCCAGGGGCCGCGCATTCTGTTGCTGTCACTCAAAGCAGGCGGCGTCGGCCTAAACCTCACCCGTGCCAACCACGTCTTCCACTACGATCGCTGGTGGAACCCCGCCGTGGAAAACCAGGCTACGGACCGAGCCTTCCGCATTGGCCAAACCCGAAATGTCCAGGTCCACAAGTTTGTCTGTAGTGGCACCCTAGAAGAACGCATTCACGAAATGATTGAAAGTAAAAAAGCCCTGGCCGAACAGGTCGTTGGCACGGGTGAAGACTGGCTGACGGATTTAGATAGTGATGCCCTACGAGATCTGCTTTTACTAGATCGAAATGCAGTGATTGCAGACGAATAATTACCCCACAAAACTCAATGCAGAAGCTTTAACTCAATCCATAACGCCCTGTTCTATGAGCTAGTTTCCTATGTCTTACAGTCAATTCACATTGCTTCAAGTTAAAGAGGATTTTCAGCTCCAGACCATTGAAGGAAAAGTTTTCTTACCCGAAACATTAAAGGAGATCCAGCCAAGCCCGAGACTCCTGAGTATTTTAGAAGACTTGCCCTGGGCGATCGCTGTAGGAACTGAAAAGGCTCGTTCCGAAGTGCTCATCAATCCGATGCTCTTAGAAGTCCGTCGCCATCTCAAGCAGCGTATCAGTGTGTTCTCTGGCGAAGAGTTCAACGTGGATGCATCCCTAGGCTTAAATGGTGTCTGCGACTTCCTCATTAGCGGATCTTCAGAACAGCTTGCTGTCGAAGCGCCTGCTGTCGTGATTGTTGAAGCGAAGAAGGCTGATCTAAATTCTGGCGTGGGTCAATGCATTGCTGAGATGGTAGCAGCACAGCGATTTAACGCCGCGAGAAATCGACCTGTTAGTAATATTTACGGCTGTATTACGAGTGGAACACAATGGCGGTTCCTTCAATTACAGGGGAAAAACGTAACAATTGATTTAACAGAATATCCGCTTTCTCCCATGAACAAAATACTCAGCTATTTGGTCTGGATGAGCAGCCAGGCTTTATCTTGAAAAACACCTCTAAAGCCATCAGCAAGATCACAAACCATTGCCAATCAAAATAAATGGTGCCCAATAATAGGGATGAGCTAAGCCCGCAGCTTCGGAAATTGATTCAGTCTCTGCGTCAGATTCAGCAGGTTTAAACTGAAACCCTCTGTTGGTTTGCTCCAAGCGTGTCTCCACAGTTTGGTCATAGAGCAAGCTCAATTGAGCTTCGCGCAGTGCCTCCGCCTTGGTGAGTTCGCCAGAAGCCATTAGCTCGTAGAAGCGTTGCATCAGTAGGCTAGTGCTGCTGTCGTTGACTGACCAGAGCGAGGCAATGACAGATTCGGCTCGTCCCTCGGCTAGGAAATAAGCGCTCAACCCTGCAATTTCTGTGCCGTCTTCGGCCTTGCCGCCCAGGGCAGTTTGGCAGGCAGAGAGGACTACGAGATGTAGGTTACGCAACTGTTCACCCAGCTTGTCGATCTCTGGAATTTTCCAATGTTCGCCGTTGCCCAAAACGATATATGAAGCCTCAGGACGACCGGGGACAAAGTTGGCATGGGTGGCAATGTGTAAAACGCGATGGTCTTTGACATCGGCCTTGAGCCGGTCCAGGGTAAAGGCATCATTGAGATGCACTTGGCCAGGGTAGGTGCCGAGGGGATCAGCTGAGTCGCTACGGACAATGCGATCTAACTCATCAGCAACGGCGGGGAGTGGGCTAAAGCCTTCTACGGCTTGGGTTAGACCGAGACCGAGGATTTGGGTGGCATCGATTTGCCCCAAGCTGCTAGTGCTATCGGTGAGGGCTGGGGAGAGGACGGAGGAAACAGTGTAGCGCTCTAGCAAGTATTGCTCGCCATCGAACAGCGCCGCCATGGGAATGTAGCGGGTGACGCGATCGTTGACGAAGATGAGATGCTCAATTTCGTTCTCTTCGAGGGCAGCTTCAAGGGGCTCAACAACCCAGCTATGAAGCTGTTGGCTAACGGTTTGGAGCTTGGTAAGTCGTCCCTCTCCGGTGAGGTATTTGCCCAGTTCCTGCACGGTTTTGGACAGCTCGGCTTGGGAGACCTTGACCTCAATACTGCCGACATTGCCGCCTTGGCTACCCCCGGCAGTGGCGTAGAGAAGCCACAGTTTGTCCTCGGTGACTAGGGGATAAATCAACGCAGAGTTAGGATTAGCAGCAAGGAGTTCCTGGGCTTCACTGCTTAGGTTGTCGGGATTGTTGAAGAGGCGATCGCGATCTTCATTCTCCTGAATCGTGGCTTCAAAGCGAGCCACCTGCTCGTCATATTGTTGGACTAAATCTTTCTGTTGACTTTGCAACTGATTAAGCTGCTCGCAGTTGCTTTGTTCGCAGTTGTAGAGCGTCTGGCCAAAGGCAATCAGGTCGCCATGGGCATCGATAATGCGCTGTTCTGCTGCGGTGTATTGCAGTCCCTCGCTGGTCCAAGTGGCGCGGGTCTTTTGGCTAAACTCCCGCAGTTCCTCTAGCTTGAGTAGATCTAATACTTGCTGAGCTTCAGGGATGCGACCTTGCTCCAGTAGTAGGTCAGCTAAGGCACGGTAGTTGTAAGCAATACTCTCAGTGTAAGACTGTTGGATGTCTGTTTCTAAGCCTTGGATATCGGCTCGGATGGCTTCACTGACACCAACGGAATGTTTGCGGAAAGCAATCGCCAGTTCCGTTTGCCCCTGCCCTTCCAAGACAAAGCCGAGTTTGCCGAGGGTGAGGGTTTCGATTTGGCGATCGCCAATATCCTGGGCAATGATCAATGCTTGCTGGAACAACTCCCAAGCTGAGGCATAGTCTTCAAGGTAATTGTAAATGGTGCCTAGGTTACCTAGAGACCTGGCTTCTCCCAGGCGATCGCCCATCAAATGCTGGGTGGCCAGGGCTTCGTTGTGAAACTCAATGGCCTGGTCCGTCAAGCCTTGGAGGTAAGACAAGTTGCCCAGGTTGCCAATGGACTGGGCGATGGCGCGGAGGTCATTACGCTCCTGGCTAATGGCGAGGGATTGCTGGTGCAACTTAATAGCCTGGCCATATTTCTGGAGATCTTGATGGACGTTGCCCAGGTTGCTCAAGGTGATGGACTGGGCTGGGCGATCACCCAGATCTTGCTGGATTTCTAGAGCTTGCTGATGAAATGCGATGGCTTGGTCGTATTGGGCAAGGTAGCGATAGGTGCTGCCTAGGTTGCCAAGGGCTCCTGCTTCTCCGGTCGGGTTACCAATCTTGCGAAAAATTTCGAGGGCTTGCTGATATTGCTCAATGGCCTGCTCGTATTCGGCCATGGCATTGTAGGTCAAGCCTAATGTGTTCAAGGCTCCAGCTTCGCCATGAGGATTTTGCAATTCGCGATGAAGGGCGAGGGATTGTTGAGCAAGCAACAAAGATGCCTCATATTTGCCCAGATTCGTCAGAGTGAGGGCTGCATTGGCGAGGGTTCTCGCCTCTCGAAAACGATTACCACTGTCCTGGTGAAGTTTCAGGGCTTGGCTGTATGCCGCTATGGCGGGCTCATGGGCGTCGATTGCTCGGTAGCTGTTCCCTAGGCTATCGAGAGTCAGCGCTTCACTTCTGCGATCGCCCAGGCCACGCAACAGCTCTAGGGCATTGATAAACGAGCCAATGGCCAGCTCATATTGCTCAAGGGAATGGTAAGCTGCACCGACTCCTCGAAATGCTTTGGCTTGGGCTCGTTGGTCGTCCCGCTGACGGGCAAGCGCCCAGGATTGTTGGTGGGCTTCAATGGCCAGTTCATATTGGTCCAATAGGTTATAGACCTCGCCAATATGTCCTAGGGCTCGATTTTCTGAGGCGCGATCGCCAATCTTCCTCGCCAGTGCCAAAGATTGCTGTTGGGCTTCGAGGGCCTGCTGGTACTGGCCTGAATCTGAATAAAGGGTGCCAATGTTGCCTAGGGAGGTGACTGCTCCAGCTTGGTAGCCAATCTCTTGTTGAATGGCTAAGGCTTGCTGCTTGAATGCTAATGCCTGCTGATTGTCCCCAGAAAAATAGTAGGCCGTTCCGATATTGCCAAGGGTCGCAGCTTCTTGTTTGCGATCGCCCAGGACTCGATATTGTTTTAACGCCTGCTGCCAAACTTCCAAAGCCTTGGCCACCTGGCGATTTTCATACAGCTCAATCCCTTGGATGAACAGTTGGTTCGCCGCTGATAGTTGGTCTTTCTGGGCTGGATTGCTGGGTTGAGCCGTGGCACTGGGGCTGGGCTGCGCCGCAGCGGCCGAAACTGTGAGGAGCGCTGCCAAGATTGCCGTAGTTAAGCTAACAGAAATGCGCAACAGGTTCTCCCTGGAATCATGGGGGTGAGACTGACCAGTCGATGCGGAACTCCCAAGGAGGCCGCTATCAATATTGTTCCCTGGACTGATAGAGGAGTCCGAAATGAGGAGAATGACACTCTAGCTGGCAAAGCACTTTTGGGCTTGAGGGGGCGCTCCCAGATTCTTCGAAAGCCTTGAGATCGGCAGGTCAAGATAGGCTAAGTTTATGCAGCCTTAGAACATTTTTCGAGGTGCATCACCAGCGTCAGGATATTATCCCCAGCCTCGCCACCGTGATGGTAATTCGAGCTGAATCAGCAGACTTATCCCCCAAGTAGCTGCTGCATGACATTGACCAATTGCTGTAGCTTGATGGGTTTGCTGAGGTATTCATTAGCCCCCGCATCAATGCAACGCTCGCGATCGCCTTTCATCGCCAAGGCTGTGAGGGCAATAATGGGAATATCCACCAAGTTCAAGTCCAAGCGAATGTGCCGTATTGCTTCCAGACCATCCATACCAGGCATCTGGATATCCATGAGAATGATATCGGGTTGTTCTGCCTGGGTTTGAGTGATCGCCTCATAGCCGTTCTTGGCAAAGCACAGCTCATATCCCTTGGCATCCAGATAAGTTGACAGAGTCAGAATATTCTCTGGATTGTCCTCCACTAGTAAGACTCGAAGCGAATCAGGAGGCGTTAGCTGGCTCAAAGCCGGCTCGGCTACGGGTTGAATGCTTTGCTTTGCTGTAGGAGGGTCTATCGCTTCGCAAGGCAATTTGATGGTGAAGCAACTTCCTTGTCCCAGTTCACTTTCGAGCATGACATCCCCACCATGGAGCTGGGCAATGCGCTTAACCAAGGCCAGACCAAGGCCTGTGCCTTGATATTGACGATTGAGGGCACTATCGACTTGAACGAAGGGCTTAAAGAGTTGCCCCATTTCCTCAGGCGCAATGCCTATGCCATTGTCTCGCACGGTGAAGGTCAGTTCTGCTGCGAGAGAAGCTGTTGAGCTTCTCTCTACGATGGACTCATAGCTGACCTCTAATGTGATGCAGCCTTTTAAGGGAGTGAATTTCACGGCATTACTCAACAGGTTGATGAGAGCTTGACGAATGCGACGAGCATCAAGCATCACAATGGGGAGATCGGGTGGAATCTGGGTTGCAACCTGAATCGATTTTTTCTGAGCTTGCTGCTTGATGAATGCCAAGCTAGATTCGCAAAGGCTCGAAAGGACCGTGGGGGAAAGCGTGAGTTTGACCTGCCCTGCTTCAATTTTGGCGACATCTAGAATGTCATTGATCAATTCTAAAAGATGAGAACTACTCCGTTCAATGGTTTTGAGAGTCTCAAATTGTCTTTCGTTTATCTCACCAAAAATCTGCTCCTGGAGGCCTTCTGTCATGCCTTGAATCGTATTCAAGGGTGTTCTTAGCTCATGACTCATATTAGCCAAGAACTCATCTTTGAGGCGTGTGGCTCTAGCCAGTTCTTGATTGGTTTGCTGTAGTTCAAGTTCAGCTTGTTTGCGATCGCTAATATCTTGATACATTCCCATTACCCCAATCGTTTCACCATTGAAATTTTGTAGAGGTATTTTATAGGTTTCAAACCAACGAGGCTCTTGTTCAGCCTTCAGTTTAGTATGAATGACTTTATGGCTTGCTAAGCCAGAATCAATCACCTCCTGATCATGTTTTTGATAGACCTCTGCAACGGGTCTAGGCCAAGGCAAGTCGTAATCAGATTTACCGAACAAGTCTTCGCCAGACTCTAAACCAATATCTTGGAGGTAGTGATAATTTCCACCTTGGTAAACTGATTTTATGTCTTTCCAGAAAATAGGAAATGGGAAAGCATCAAGAACCGTTGCGAGGAATTTTTCTCGTTCTTGTAAGGCAATTTTTTGATCTTCTAGCGTTGCCTTAATACGCTCGCGTTCTGTTACATCTCTAAAAATTCCCTGGACAATGACATCGCCTCCGATCTCGATGGTCGTACCCGAAATATCCACCAGAATGATTTGGCCATCTGCTCGGACAAGAGGAACATTCTTCATTGAGTCTTGTTTGCCTTGGGCGCAAGCCACAAATGCAGAATGAACTGCTTTCTGCTCCGATTGAGGATGCAGCTGCAAATGATGCATTTGAGTTAATTTCTGGCGAGCATAGCCTAATAACTGCTCTGCTTTTTGATTGACTTCTAAAATTTTTCCCTGATCATCAGTTACGATAATTGCGTCACAAGCACCTTCCATTAAAGCGCGATAGCGAGCCTCCCGTTCTCGTAACGCTCCCGTTCGATCTCCGACCTCTTTCTCAAGATTCGTATTCAGTTCTTCTAGTCGTAATGTTGCCTTCTGGCGTTCTAATTCTGCACTAGCTCGATCAGCAAAAACAGTCAGTAGTGTATGGGCTTGGTCTGGATTTAGCATGGCCTTTCGATCCAGAACGCATAAGTTACCGATGCTAGCTCCTTCAGCATTTTTGAGAGCGATACCTAAGTAGCTTTCAGCCTCCATAGTCTTCAAGTCAAAATGCTTTGGGAAGCATTCTTGCACACAGTCAGATCTGTACAAAAAATCATCCTGAATCACTTTTTCACAGGGCGTTCCAGCTACCGGGAAGGAGAAATCGGATTTCAATTCACCATTGTCCCAGAAGGCTAAAACATGGACCTCGTCATCCACTCTTTCGCTGATCAATGCGTAGTCCACATTGAGCGCCTGAGCAATATGGCTCACGAGGGCTGGAAAGAAATCTCTCCCCATCGTTGCAGCAGTGCCAGCAATGACGTTGTTGAGGGCTATTTCTGCAGCTTTGCGATCGCTAATATCCTGGACCACTGCCATACTTTTTTTGACCTGTCCTGCCTGATCTCGGACGATAAATACTGTTGTTCTTGCCCAAAGGTTGCTGCCATCTTTACGCACATAGCGTTTTTCTTGAACAATATAAGGAAGGTCACCGCTAAACAGGCTATTTGTTGCGGGGGTAAAGCGAGGCTGGTCGTCAGGGTGAGTAATGTCCAGCACATTTTTTTGGAGCAGCTCTTGACGGGAATAGCCCAGCATCTGGCAAAATTGGGCGTTGAAATCTACAAAATCTCCCTGGAACGTTGCATTTACAAATCCAACTGCAGCTTGATCATAAATGCTGCGATAACGTTCCTCACTTTGACGAAGTAGTTCCTCCGCTTGCTTGCGATCGCTAATGTCAGTCACTGTGCCGATGTAACCAATTATTTGGCCCATGTGATCGGTTTCTTCAATCGCTTGCCCATAAAACCAAGTCACTTTACCTTCGGGGGTTTGAAAGCGACCCTCTGCTTGGAAGGAGCGACGCTCCTGAATGGATTGATACCATTCTGTGGCGATACGATCTCGGTCCTCAGGATGAAGAACGTGACACCATCCCTCTCCCATCGCTGCTTGGGGAGTGAGACCGGTAATTTCACACCAGCGCTGAGTCACGCTAGTACAAGCGCCTGTCGCGTCGGTTCTAAAAATGCCCAGGGGGCTGGGAGGAATTAGTTCAATGGGATACGGTTTATTACCTTCAAGGCAAGTCTCGAAGGGTAGCGCTGAATGAGCAAGAAGCGCTTTGCACAAATTTTGGTAGGTGAGTAATCCGGCTAGGCTACCTTGCTCGTCTAATAGAGGTAAATGCTGAATCTGATGTTGTTCAAAGATCTGGATGATTGAGGCAGCATCACTCAAGGCTGACTCATGCAAGGTAATTACGGGGTGGGACATGACTTGTCCGATCAACAGATTCTCTAGAGGAATCTGTTGGACCACTAGGCGTATCACGTCCTGTGAGGTCAAGATCCCGATAATCTGCCCTTCTTCTTGCACGAGCAAACAACTCGGAGGATGAGTGGGATGGGGTGAATCGTTGTTCTCGCAGGAAGTAATGGGAGCTGTAGGCTCGGGCGAAGTCATGCCACTGAGCAGCGCGATCGCATCCATCACTCCGATCTCAGTTGAAACGACTAAGCTCTGATGTGCAATTGAGGACTTTAAGCTGGGTAACGTGGCAACTATGGAACGAGTAACCATAAGCTTTGTCCGGTTCTACGCAGAAGCACCCTCGATAGCACAATGTAACGTCAAGATTGTAGGTCATCCTCCCTATGAGATTGTGATCTGTTGTACCTTCGATGTCTTTTGCCCCATGGCTGAAATCTCTTGCAAATAGCTCTGTCTGGGAGTTTTCTACGAAAAAAGAGAGATGGATATAGATCGTATTCTTAAGGTTTCTTCTTGTATCGCTAGATCTGGGAAGGCCATCTTGTCTGGATGGCAGCAACTAAATCGTTAAGGCTTGGGACTAGCGGGATGTTGTAGCGATCGCACGATAGAGCCTGCGAGGCATAAGGCTCGACTGAAGTTGATCGAGGTGAGCGCTGTCGATGGTTTGATAACTTGCATCGGTTGAGTGGAAAGGAGCTGGATTGCCCTGGACAGGCCTCAAATCAGCGAAAAGCCCTGCTGGAGAATTCTCCAGCAGGGCTTGATCAAAATATCAGGGGAAATTGTCAGCCTAAAAAGAGGCCTGACAACTATGCACTCGCCCAGCTAAAGGCCACTTGGTCTTGATGCATTTCACATTGCATGATGTATCCACAACCTCCATCCCCAAAAGAAAAGGGTAGGTTGAGTTCCGATTCAATTTGGAAGACAAACTGCATCCGTCCGGCACAGACTGGACAGTCCGGATATTCAGCTGACTGTGCCCAAAATGGCCATCCCGAGAGCTTGTCGCCATCCCTCGGAATACTGGGGCCTTTCTTCTCTAAAGCCTCCAGCGTGTCCCAGTCATCATCGGAGAGATCAGCCCCCATGCCTTCCGCTTCTTCGGGGTCAGGATAATCCAATAGCTCATCCCAACCGACGATCATCTTTTGGGGGAAGGATTCGATTTCTAAACCCATGTCATGGGCTTCAGATTCGGCATCCGCCTCGATCGGATGGACGATGCGCACTAGACTGCCTTTACTGAACGGGAACCAGGCTTCGGTTTCCACAGCGCAGTCCGGCTCTTCGCTGGTGCAATAGAACAGCTGGAGCAAGCCATCTCCAAAGTCGCCCTGGAGATCTTCCGGGACCTTGTTCAGGTCCAGTTGCATGAAAAACTGCATGGGCTCATTACAGTTGGGGCATTCTGGCCAGGGCTCCCCTAGGGGTAGCCAGGGCTCCCCGCCAAACTTGGAATGGGTGAGGGGTCCCTGCCCTGCTTTAATGCGGGGCTTCCAGGCAGGACGCTTGTAGGGATTGAGGGCCTTGGGGACGGTAGCCATGAAAACTGAGCTTTTTAAAATGAACCTGTCCTACCAGTCTCTAAAGAAATGGTGCGGATGAACAGGTCTAAGTTGCGATCAATCTATTCTAAATGGCTGAACAGGCCTTCCCATGGGGATTGAACGTCTAGAAATCGGTTTGCTGGGGAAAAGAATCTCTTACTTTGCTCGTCCCGGATCGAGGAAATCCAGCGCTGCTTGGATGCGAGACTCATAACTCTCCGCGAATTGCTCAAACCAGAAGCCATCATCACTGAGAGGATCTAGCTGATCTAGCCAGGCTTGGGCACGGGCAATTTCCTGGGCACGTTTGGCTTTGGCCTGGTTCTGGGCGGCATGGGCGGCCAGCTGTCCTTGGGTGAATTGTTTGAGCCGCTCTATCACATTGGGGAAACTGGCATAGGGCTGGGCTGGAGCGGCAGCTGGTCGTGAGGGATTCTGGGGGAACGGTGTGCCTCCCGCTGGTTGGCCGTTGCTAGGTGATATTTTGGGAGTCCCAGGCTGGGAGGAGGCTGTGCGTGCCGGTCCTGGCTTGCGCCGTGAGGTTGAAGTCGGTGCAGGGGGAGCGGGGAGCACTGACGGAATGGGGGAAGGCTCAGGCCGAGTGGCCTGGTCCAGGGCTTCTAGCTTGGCGAGGAAATCGTCAGTGCTAATTTCGGGGCTCACTGTCTCAGGGGTCTTACTTGGAGAAGGCGGCGATACGGGTTTAAGTTCTGGTTCTGGCTCAGGGGGATGGGTTTCAGCGTCGATCGCCGCCAGTTTGGCCAGTAGTTCGTCTTTGGGATCCATGGCGTTAAAGTTCCAGTGCTCGCAGCTGCTTGCGCCTAGTCCTAATCTAAGGAATGGTCAGAGCAAGCTGAAAGTGCAGAATGCCGAACGATACACCGAGATCAATCTTGAGGTAGGTCCAATGCAATGCAAGATGCAAGGTCGTTCTGGGGGAAGTCTGACTGCTTGGAAAGCCCTAGGCATTGCAGCCCTTTGTCTGAGCACTGGCGTGGGCTGTCGTGAAACCTCACCTGCATCGTCGGCTCAGTCTGGGGTCGAGATTTCCCAGCAGGACTGTGAGGCCGATGGGGAATTTGTGTATGTGCCTGCTGGGGAGTTTGTCAGGGGGAGCGATCGCGCTGAGCGGGACTATGCCTACCGCATCTCGGCTGAGGCTATTGCAGATAATCCTGAAGCCCTGGCCCAGGCAGAACAATCCCTGCGCCGAAACGGCTGGTTTGACCGGGAAGCCAACCGAGAGCAGGTTGCCCAGCCTGCCTTCTGCATTGCCCGTTCCCCCGTCACTCAGCAGGCTTACCAAACCTTTGTCGCAGCGACGGGTCACCGTGCTCCAACCATCTCCGAGGCTGATTATCAGCGCCAGGGCTTTCTGGTTCATCCCTACAGCGCAGTTCAACAGTTCCTCTGGCAGAGCAGTCAGCCTCCCCAGGACAAGGCGGAGCATCCCGTCGTACTGGTCTCTCAATCAGACGCGGTTGCCTTTGCAACCTGGCAAGGGGAGCAGGATGGTTTGAGTTACCGCTTGCCCTCGGGCCAAGAATGGGAGAAGGCAGCACGGGGAGATGATGGGCACTACTTTCCTTGGGGCAATGATTGGCAAGACGATGCAACCAATTGGGGCGGTTCAGGCTTAGACAGTACTAGTGCTGTGGGGCAGTTCCCACTGAGCCAAAGCCCCTATGGGGTCGAAGAGATGGCCGGAAATGTTTTTGAATACACCCAGAGCCGAGCTGGGCAACGGGT
>CALECT010000228.1 GCA_937949725.1 uncultured Pseudanabaenaceae cyanobacterium | reverse complement strand
TAGAGTTCGGGTGAGGTCATGGTCCATGCTCTTTGTGTAGGAACTCGAGCCTGCCATATCTCACCCCTCCTCGTCATCTCGGTCTCAGTGAGAATCACCCTACAACGAGGCTTTCAAGACTTTTCTGCATCACTAAGGCTGTGGCTCTTCTATTCTGCACTCAGCAAGGACTCGTGGCCCACGTTGTTGGAATGCATCGTCACGTTGCCACACACTGGGAGCAGGGACTAATTTTTCTCAACATAGAGTTCGCTAGCGTTATTGAGAAAGGCAGCAGCCCCCCAGATAGTCCACGTTGAATAAAACAATCAACCAGAGCTGGGCTTGACTGCCAGAAAGGAAAAATATTACTCGTACAAAGTCCTATTTTGAACAAACTAGGTCGTTCCCTCAACAGCAGTAACTACACCGTCCTTCGCACTAGATAAACTATATTGTTCTACTCAAATAAGGAATTTTACAAAATATCCATGCCACTACAGCAGATATAGCAAAAATGATAACTGTCGCAGAAGGAATCGAAATTGCTGGGTGAATTGCTTTGATGTATCCAGTCTTATTAAGGATTTCTACGAAAATTGGATGAATAAGATAAATACCAAAACTAAGTGATGAGAGTTTTTTGCTGACAGGCTCATTAAAAATTGGCGTGTTCCATGATTTCAGCAAATACATCACACTAATAGACATTGGGACGACAGTAATACTTAAGTAACCATGGAAGTATGCATCCGCTATTGATGTATCCTGCGTTGAAACAAAGTAGTATCCAATTAACGTTATTAATGATGATGATGCGAAAGTAACCCACAGAAGTATCTTGTTACTACGACTATCCTTTCGAATAAAATAACCAACCAAGAAAAATGGAATGTAAAGGAGAAACCAATTAATAAATAGAACTGATCCACCTACACCATGAAAACTCATATAGATGAAATTTATGCTCGCCATTGTAAAAGCAGAAATGATCAAAAAATCACTTTCCTTCTTTTTTAAGTCTTTGAAAACTATCCGCAGGAAGGGGACAAATAAATATAGACCCAAAATCATATATAGAAACCACAAATGTCCATAAGGGAGTCCTCGCAAGAGATTACCCAATAGCTTAATATACGTAGGCGGCTCTCCATCTATAAAGCCTTGCAGAAAAGTCCAACATGAAAAAAAGATTGACCAGAATAATATAGGAATTAGAATTTTAGAAAGTCGCTTCGAATAAAATATAGATAGACTCTCTTGCTTGCGTGGATCTAATAGAAGCGCACCGCTTATCATCACAAAAACTGGAACACACCATCTAACAAGTGTGCTAGATATATTGCCAATCCACCAATATTCAGTTCCAATACTATTGCCGGACAGAATAATAGCTGCAACATGCAAAAGCACTACAGCAAAGATAGACACTATCCTTGCATTGTCTAACCAAATCATTATTTTCTAGTGTGTGTATGTGAATCCAACGGGGCGGAAATATTTAAATTCAGAATCCAAAAGGCCGAATTTATTGTTATTGGAGAAGATCTAACAGAGAGCTAAAGACCAATCCTAGAATTAGTCCACTCTTTTAAGCTAAGGAAAGGCTGTATAAGAACTATAAGAATTTCCAAAACTAATTACTAAAATCAAGCGGGGCATCTTCTTCATCAACAAAATTAGCGAGTAGTTTTATGTAAGATGCCTGATAGTAAATTGCAGGTTCTATGATTTCATAAGTCGGGACATTAGGTTCAACAGTGTCAATGTAAGCCTTCATAGGTGGGCCTGCAGCTACGGCCGCATCTCCAGAATAGTTTCGATTGGGACCTCCCATGAAAAATCCTGGAGCTGGTCCATTTTTAGAAGTAAGGGCATTCTTGAAGTCACCTTGACCAAGCCAATGATGGTACATTTCGTTGGCTGAGTGCTCAGCACCGTACTCATACATGTTGGTAAGAAACACAATACCAAGCGGGTTCACACCATGAAAATAGTTGACAGCCCCTAATGTTCGCTCAGTATAATCAAACCAATCTACTACATTGATCCCCAGTCTAATGGGGTCATAGTTCATGATCCCATAATTCGCCTTTGCCATATTACTAGCCCAGTGATACTGCTCATCAGGCATGTAAGAGCGAAAAGGATCAAGATTATCATCGTTACCATAGGCTTCTGGATGATAAGTCTTTAGCTTGTTCTCTAAGTCTCTCAATATTTGCTTCTTCACTTCGCTATCACCATCAGATAGCTGAGAATAAAAGATGAGAGCGTCACCTTGCCAAGGATTATAGCGAGACCAGGGACCATCTCTATAAGGTTGAGCTAAAGCAAGATTCTCGACAACATAATTAGAATATTGGATATCTCCTGTTATTGCGAAGAGATAAACAGCAGCACTAACTGTTGTTCCTTTCTGATTGGCAGCAGTCATATCGGCGTCACCTGCTTTGATCTCACCTTTATCGCAATCTGTATCTAACGGATTTTTCTGATACCAGTTCCAAGCCAATATAGCTCGTGATTTTAGCTCATCAGCGTAATCACGCAGCTCAGGAATAGAGCGCATCTCTGCCGAAGCGTGTGCAAACATGCTTGCGATCGCAATCGTAGATGATGAGCATTTAGGACCGTAATAGCGAGGGCGAGTATCTTCACTAGGAATAGGACTAGGCGGAGCATAATCAATGTTACCAAGCTTAATAAAGGCCCCACCATCAGTGTCTTGCATGCGCATGAGCCAATCTAATTCAAACTTTATTTCATCCAACAAGTCAGGAATTCCATTACCTGACTCAGGAATATTAAAGTCATCCGTCCAAATGTCAGGATGTTGTCCATAAGCACTTAGTAGCTGATGTACTGGTTGAAGAGCATAGGTCACATATTTATTCGTATCACCAGCATCAAACCAACCACCATGCATGTCTCTTTCAGAAGCTGGATCGTGTTTCTCGTATATAAATCTAGCTTCCGTATCTTGGCCAGAACCAACATATGCAGCAGCATCAGTCCAGCGGGCATCGGCAAACGGCTCCTGCTTAGCAAAACCACTGCGTTGGTAGAAAAACATTCTAGTTGCAGCAATTAGGGCTTCTCTATACACATCTGCACGAATATCAAATTCGGCTGAGCGCGTTTCTCCATCTATTCTCACAAAAACATATTTACCTGGTTCTTTTACATTTGAGAAATCTACCCACCAAGCGCGTTCTCCCGACTGTGAATGAACAATCCCGTTCTCCCACTTGACTGGAGTCATTGTCTCGATGACCTGGTCGGTCTCTACATTTCTCAATTCATACGGTTGAGCTCCATCTGGATGGCCAATCACAACCGCAACCTTAGGATCTTGAGGTCGGTAACCAAACTGATCTACCAAAACCTGAGATTCTGGAACTATGATTTGTGCAGACTTCTCCGAACAACTCAGTAATCCGACAGAAAGAACAACAGCACCCGAGACGTTAGCAAATTTTGACACTAATTTCTGAACAGGCACAAAAGACTTAATAGGCGTAGAGCTAGTCATCGTAATCCCATCCAAATTAAAGTATTGAAATCTGCTAAAACGAATGATGCAATCATGTCAAAGTCTAGAAAGACTCTGATACCCTTCTCAAGACAAGTAGATTGGCGTAAAAAAACATGAAACTAACGAAGCCAAAATCTTTATATTGCCAAGCTCTCTACTCACATTAATCACACTCACCAACTTAGCTTTATTGCCAAGAACCTAAACGACCAAAAAGCCCAGAGAGAGTTCCCAGACCTCGCCAAATTCTAAGTAATGCCCGAGCCATCATTGCTTTACCAAAGAGAATAGATGGGCCAACAGAAACTATTCCTAGAAAGATCAGAGCAAGCCCCTTAATAGCTCGAATAGACTGAATGATGAATGAAGGATTGAGTTCTGATTCAATGACACTATTAACACTCCACGACCAGAATCCGCGCCTTAGAATCCACCTCAAAGACAGGCGTTTTTCAGCAACAGGTTCATAAAGAACTGCACCATCAGCCCAAACAATTTTATGTCCTTCTTTATTGAGGCATGAGAATAGATAAGCGTCTTCAGCACCACTCTGAGAAAAGCGATGATCAAAGAGTTGCTCATCTTCCTTTAACTTCTTGGTAATATTAGTGCTGAACATCACATTACCTGTGAATGCCGTTTTCATTTCTTTCCCAGTTGGATAGCGAGGGTATGAATGAAAGTCACCATTTTGCATCCAGCCTGGCACCTTCGGCCCCTCTTTGAAAACGGCTAAAACAGGGCCTGCTACGATTTCAGCATCAAACTTTTCTTGACTGATCAAGAGTTCCTCTAACCAGTGAGGTGTTGCAGTTTCATCATCATCCAACATGGCAATGAAATCTGAATCTGCAGCGACCTCAGCGACGCAGCGATTGCGAGCGTAAGTAACCCCTTGATTAGTTTCCACAAAATATTTTAGAGGCCATTGAAAAGAAGGCTTTATGGTCTCAACAGCTGACTTAGCAGAACCAGTAGCATCATTATCAACAATAATGACTTCTATAACGGGTATGGGAATACGGCTAAATTCTAGCTTATTCAAAGATTCCAGAAGTTCCTGCAACACCTCAGGGCGCTTATAAGTTGCTGCACAGACTGAAACCTTCATTAGATTGGCAGAAGAATTGGTCTTGGAATCGGACAATTGATTAGAAGTTACCTGCATCTCTACAACCAAGAAAATGGATTAGATTTTGGATGATGCACGACCTGAACCAATAGCAGTAGGTTTTCGTTTAGCATGTACATATTGCAGCTGAACAATGACTGAGATAGAGACGACAACAGAGCGGGTATCTCAAATGCCTTTCATGTAGCATTTCTACGCTTGGTTAAGTACATTAAAGTCCCTAAAAGCCTTGTATACCAAGCAGTGCGTCAGAACGACTGAATCTCATAGGTTCAAGAGATGCTATGTGGCGATGAATGATTGAGTCAGAAATACATTCCTTAGAAACTGATACTGAATCACTCACCCTCAAAACCTCCTACAGAGATGCATAATTATCTTTATGAATCTTCAGTTCATCTAAGAACTTGGTATGTAAGCCATAATTCTTGTTGACAAATCGCTGCAGGAATTCATCTATAAGATCCTTATAAAGAGGACGACCCTTATAAGGAGACAAATAGCTGGTGAATAGGCCCTTCTTATAGGGAGCCGTATACTTTGAAGTGCCTGTACGGTGATCAGCTAAATGCTTTTTCTCTGCCCAGTAATGTCGGCTGAGGACAGTTGGAATTCGTAAGCAACCTGGTGCTAGAGAATAGGATTGATTAACCTTTCTCCAAGCCAAATAGAAGGTATCTTTATCGCCCATGCAATGCTGATACCAAAATTCTGATCCTAGATTCATCCACTCAGCTAGATTTAGAGCCTTCCAACAAGCAACCTTATCAAAAAGGAGTAATCCTGTTTCAAACTCTGGCTCATCATTGTAAGGCATACCTACGATGTCCCAAACAGGCTTATCAGGCACTAAAAGATGATGCTGATAGTCAGGGAAAAAGATCGCTCTATTATTCTTATATTCTTGGGTTTCAAACAAAAAATCTAGGTTACAAACAGGAAAGCAATCAGCATCAATGAACATCACTTCACGCAGTTGTGTGTTCAAAATAGCTGCTGTTTTAATCGGGAAACCACGCATCTGCTTAAGAGGCCGGTTGGTGCAATAATCCATGATGTCGTGGAACACCACATCATGCTCAATAAATGCAGGTCTTGCCCAAGCTGGAATCTCATCTTCTCCCGCGTGCCAGACTTCGATCGGCAGTTTCGTACCATAATGACGTAGGAGACGAACTACGACATACGCGCTCTCTAAGTAAGGTCCTCCAGCACAAATAACGAACCCCCTGCCTGAAAAATCCTTTAAATCAGGAGCAGGCGCTTCAACTTGTTGAGCAAATAGCTCCGCAGCATTGCTGGAACTGATTTCATACTCTAAGACGCTGTTCATAAATTAATCCCTCAATTGTACAGAGCTGTAAGATGCAAGCCTTAAGCCCTAACTCACGACCTTTTGATCTACTGAAGTCATTGCGTATGAATTCGCACCTCTAACTGAGCAAGCAATATCATATAGGAATTTTTCCTTCCGACTTTTGAGCCACTCAAATGCCATTGCAGCTGTATCTTCTGCTGTCTTCGTATTTTGGTTATTAACCTCAGAGAATAAAAGAGCAGCAAAATCTTCAGGATTATCAGCAACTTTGACCATTGCAGAATTGAAAGAGATACCTCTCATGCAAGTTGGTGTCGCTACAATAGCCGAACCTGAAGCAAGCGCATCTAGCGCTTTAACCTGTATGCCCCCCCCTGCGAGCGTGGGTAATGCCACTACCCTAGCTTGTGCCATAAAAACTTGGGCATCAGGCACAAATCCTTCATACTGAACATTTGAGTACTTATTATGCAACCACTCAGCACCCTTGCCAGCAACATGGATCGTCAAATGACTCGGTAGCTCAGGATAAACAGACTCAAAAAACCATCGCAACCCATCCTCGTTGAACTTCCAAGTCCAACTGCCAATTAGGCCAATATCAAACTTCTTCTCAATCGTTCTGTTAACTTGCTGATGTATCGCTGGTGACAAGCCTAAGGTTTTAACAATCCCTCTTTCACTAAGCTTGGCGAAGTAACTAGCATCGTGATCGGTCAAAGTCCAAACTTCCGTAGCTCGGTCCAATACCTCTAGCTCTAGCTCCTCAATCAGTCTAGCTTCACGAGCATAAAGCCATTTTTTCCAAGGGCTATCGGAGGTGTCGTAGTGACTCAGATATACATCACGCTCAATGTTGTGGGTAATAAATATTACCTTGTAATTACCACCTAAGAATCGGACCAGCCAGGCTAGTTGAGAACGTTCAATAAAAACAATATCGAACTGATTCAGTGTCAAGAGAGACTTGACTAAATTGATATAGGCTCGCGAGTAATACTTCGCAGCCGAGAAAGGCAAGCCAGTGAAGATGCTTAAAACGAACCAAAGCGCAGTATAAGCTTTTGCCTTGGACGTTTCTATATAGCGTTCTTCTACAGCTATTTCGTAAGGCTCAGGCTCGTATGCTTCACCTTTTCGTGTGTAGCCTACTACTGAAACTTGGCATCCATTTTGCCTTAAGCCATCAATGAAGTTCTGAGATGCAACTTCACCACCGCCTCTCTTTTGATTAGGAAGTAGTGCAGTTAAGAACAAAACCTTTGTTACTTGTGTGACCATTCAGGTAACTTCCTGTCTTAATTTCAACGATTTGGTTTAGAGAGACTCTGCCTTGTGAGCAATCGTTCTTAAGAACTAGCCTGAGATCCAGTATTAGAATCAGAGAAGAAATTAAATAGATGCACCTATTTTGATGATCCATTTTTGCAGCAAAATCAGTATAAAAGACCTCTATTCTTCATTAGGTCTAAGACAAGAAAAGTAGTTCTTACCTTTACTCTATTTCTCATCTTTACTGAAGATTCCGGATTTCTACCAGGGCATTTTGAATCGCTGTTTCGAGTTGTTCAGATAAAAGGGACAGCATTCCTAAATGACAAGATGAATAGGAGATTAGCTCATTCGCTAGCGAAATAAAGAAGATCAAGGTTGCAGTTGATGTAGGCACATCATAAACAACCATGTTGAGACCCCGCTCCGGCATCCAAGATGATCATAGAATCTTGAGCCCCTAGTCAATCTACTTCACTTTTGGATTAGGGTATATCTATAAAAGTGGGATGCTATTAAAAGATCACACACCACTTGGCGATCCCCTAAACAATAGACAAGGCAGGGCTAAATCAAATGTTGAGTCTACAGGAACAGAGAAGGCTTCTCCTTGACCCGGATATCTAACCAATGCCGAGGAATTGAGGTCAAAAAACAATGAGAATCTAATAGCCACAAGAGATTCAGAGGTTTATAAATATACCCTACCCAAATAAAGGGTAACTTGCCGAGCATGAATGGCTTTCCTGGGTCTATTATGCAGATCGTGAGTAGATCAACGGATTTACAGAGGGTTGAGACCTTTTCCCATGCGAAAGATGTTCGTAGTGAACATCTGCATAGTCATCCCAGGAGAGCCCGATAAATTTGGCAAGCTGAACCTGCGCGAGATCATGGTGAACTTCAGCAGTAGCGACCTTCCCCATGATGTGGAGCTGCCGCTAATCTCAAAATCGACCAGCGTACCGAAGCAGCAAGCGACTCTTGGATAGCTTTACAGATCATCGCGATAGTAGCCAGGTGCAACATGAATTGAAAACGCTGATAGGTCAACGACTTTAGGGCCTGGTGCAAAGATACAAAGACGTAAATGACCATGACAACTTGCGATATGACCGTCTATTTAGAGTCGTTCTAGGCCAGCTAAACAGCCATGCTCCACACTGTGCATCGTTAGCGAGCAAGAGCCACTTCCCTCCTTGAAACAGATGATGCACCCAGTGAACACTGATCTCTAAAGTAGAGATGAAGTGAAAGCCTCCCGATAGGTTCACTTCCACATTCGGGACAAAGCATTCAAATAGTCTAAAAAGACTGATATGGCTGCCTTACACGTCACTCACCGATCAGACCAGTGCTGCCTTTTGAGGAGAGTCATAGTTCACATCCCGTAGGGGATTCTATTAGTATTGCTTTTCAGGGCGGGTTTCTCTCCCCTCTGACGACACTCTTTTCACTGTCAGGAAATAATGTTTCCCAAACACCTTTAACTCATGAAATCACATGAGAACTCAAGGATTTAATGCATATACTTAGACAACACAGGCACACTTCATCCCAGTAAATTTACTGGACTTTAGGAGATTTCTACAATTGATTTTGCCAATCCATAAAAGTGTAATTTTAACCTACAAAAATAATATTACTGCGTACATATACTAGCTAAAATTTTGCACATTCTATCAATCCTCCCACCTATTTTGTTCTCTGGTAGTTACGCACAGCCCTGTCATTTAATTTTGACTGAGTCTCATCATCTCAGATGGCACTAATTTCCTTTACTAAATAGTTCTCTCACTTACATCCAAAAGCTTGAAGTCCAGTGACAGAAAGAATTTAAGGGTTGTAAGGCTATTAAGACAGTGAGTGATTATTTCATGCCTAATTCGCTCACTCTCGATGCCTAGTTTCAAAACTTCAGGCAGCACTTCGCTATTGATCACTCTCAAAATACATCTCGAATTAAACAAGATCATGGGCGTATTCCGGACAGGCTAGTTGACCTTAGATAGAGTAGTAGGATGCGTTTTAGTTTGCCTGATTTTCTCTAAGCATAGTTACGGAACACAACATATGGTCATGGGAATCAGTCGCCTGATATCAAGAACTTGTCGCTCATGCTCTAAGTCTGATGCAACAAGTTGCTTATTTCTCCTAAAACGAGAAAAGAATCTGCCAATCCAGACAATTAAGGTTGTATGTTTTATAACCCTGGGCTGCGTGTCAAGAACACTAACCTCGTCTCCTGTATCAGCTCAGACAATCTCACAGCTGTTGACTCAGTAGTTTGATGAGTACTGGATTTTCGCTTGATACTCAAGGATTGCTACTGCTTCAGAGACTGCTCGCCTAATATCCTCACCCCTGGCAAGCTCATCTTTTTAAGGCTTTCTGATATCGGAGCACTACTAGAACATCCAACTTTTGAGCCCGAATTCAATCACCCCCCAGTCTTTTGACGCTCCCTAATCTTTATGACTCTCCTAATTCGTAAAGCTATTGATCTCAACTTTCAATATCTAGTTGCTGCGACGCGCCGCGGTATAGTGCCCGCTGCAGCAGCATTTACGCTGACAGTCTTGGCTGCCGCAGGAGCTGCAAAGCTTACAGATCCACTCTATTTAGCAGAGGGAAAACTCTTATTCAAGCCAGACCGAGCAGCTACGCTGACCGGTGTGGATAGTCCAGAAGAGGGGGGACCATTACAAAGTATCGGCTATGGAACTCAAATCAACTCTGAGATTCAAGTTATTACCTCTAAACCACTGATACAAGCCACTATTAATAACCTCCAGTTAAAGGATGACGAAGGCGAGGCCTTGAAAATTGAAGATTTATTGTCAGATCTTCAAGTCAAGGTTTTGTTTCAAACAGATGTTCTGTCATTTACCTATTTGGATCCGGATCCGGTAGTAGCGGCTAGTGTTATTAACTCTCTGATGGAACTGTATCGGACAGAAAAACTTTCTAGTACGCAGGTAGATACTGAAAGTGCAGCAGACTTTCTAGATCGCCAGATCCCTATAACTGCTGAACAAGTAAGACAGGCAGAAAATGAACTTCGAATTTTTCGAGAACAGAATAACGTTGTCAATTTGCCAGAGGAGCAAGGGGTTTTAGTTGCTGCCTTAAATGATTTTCGTCAAGATAAGGACAAGATAAGAACTAGCCTGAGCTCTCTTTATGCTGTACAAGAGAATTTGCGCAATGAACTTGGCCTCACTGTCTCTGACGCTATTAAGACAGATACGCTAAGTCAATCTGAGCAAATTCAAGATGCTTTGACTGAGCTTAACGAAGTACGTCGCGAGATCGTTTTACAACGAGTAGACTTTACTGACGAAAGCCCAGTTGTTCAACGCTTACTAGAGCAAGAATCTTCTCTTGAAGGTTTTTTAAACGAGAGCGTAAGAGCCTTTGGAGGAGGTCCAGTTCAAGAATCCTTGCTTCAAGCAGGTGTTAGTCGAACAACAACTGTCCCATCAAATGGTGAATCATCGCTGCAAGCAAGCTCGATTCGAGACCTACTAATGGAAGAGTATGTCTCAAATGAACTTGAGATTGTTGCTCTAGAGGGTGGAATAAAAGCTGCTGAGGCTAATGCTCAAGAATACCAAGAACGTGTAGATATCTTCCCACAGCTAGAACAACGTCAGCGCGATTTAGTGCGAACTCTGGAAACAGCGCAACAAACCTTTCAAGAACTTTTGGACAAACGTCAAGACATCGGAGTTAGAGAGAATCAATCTAACGACTTCATCCGAATTATTGAGCCAGCTATTCCTCCTGAAGATCCCTCCTCTACGGCAACTAAGAAAATATTGGCCATGGGTCTCGTCACTGGTTTTGCTTTGGGACTAATTATCATTGTTGTTATTGACTTTGTCGTTATTGACGTTAAAGGTTTCAACAAAATCTACAACCCTGATGCTAACAAAATGCCCGCTGAGCTTTGATAGAAAGTGTTTAAGAACTTTTAAACACTATTTCTCGTTGCAAATAGAGTCTCTCTAGCTGCCCCAAATCCTGCAATCACCTGTTATCTCATGGCATTTCAAAGCAATTCAAACATTGAGCTAACTACTGCACAACGAGTAGTGAGAGGAATACGCAACAGCGCTCTTTTTCAAAGAGATTTTTTGAAAGCTACTGCTAATAAACTTGAGTTTGCTTTTAGCTTTGTTTCGCTCTTCTTCTTTGCAGATGCAATCACAATGGTTGTTCTCAGTGGAGGAGCGAGTGAAGGAGATGGTTTTAGTTACGATACAGTTAACTTTGCTATTGTTCAGCTATTTTATCTTTTCAATTATGGCGTTACACTTTTTCTCCTAATTTGTCGATATAAGAAGACGATCTATATTCTTCTAAGCAATCCATTAATTATTGCAACTTGCATTTTAATTGCCTCATCATTTTTCTGGTCATACGCTCCTAGTGAATCACTGAAAGGAGGTATGTTTGCTATGCTAAATATGTTCTTTGCAGTTTACTTAGCAGGACGATACACCCTAAAACAGCAAGTTTTATTACTTAGTTATGTCCTATTAACAATAGCTATATTAAATATCGTTTTTGTCTATCTATTTCCACAATACGGAATTATGGGAGGACCTGTTCACCCAGGTGCTTGGCGAGGTGTATTTACCCACAAGAACGGTGCTGGCCGGATTATGGTGCTGGCCTGTGGTGTCATGTTTACGATGTTTAATGAGGTAAAAAATAAACGCGTAAAACTAATGTATCTCATCGGTTTTCTTCTTTCAATCATAACGATTGAAAAGACTAGCTCTGGGGGTGCACTAGTCAATTCTTTCTTCATTCTAGCGATTATTCTGATCATTCAAGTCTTCAAGTCAGAATCTCGAAAGCTATTTCTAGCACTCGTTTTTCTAACGACATCAGCTATATTTATTACTACTGCATATGTTCCCATTATGACCTTTGCTCTTGGGCTAATTGGTAAAGATCCAACACTTACGGGACGTACAGATATTTGGGAATACATTTTTTCAATGATCGCTGAGCGGCCTGCTTTAGGGTATGGGGTTGGTGGTTTTTGGCATGGTGAAAAGGGTGTGTCTTTATATGTCATTCAACGAGCTGGTTGGTTAGTGCCAGATGCGCACCAAGGCTTTCTAGATTTGACGCTTCAGGTTGGAATCATTGGGGCTTCTATGGTGACGCTGGTATTATGGCAAGCTCTTCTGAGAGGTCTTGCTAGAGTTCGCTTATTCAAAACATGGGTAAGCAGTTGGCCTGCTGTGTATATATTGTATATCTCACTTGTCAACATGTCAGAGTCATCGTTGCTTGCTCCCAATAGTATTTTTTGGATTTTAGTTTGTTCAATGAGCTTAACGCTGTCATTTGAAACAAAGTACTTAACGGATTTTGGCAGGTTTGGTTTGATTGCTCAAGAGGATAACGTAGCAAGTACAAAAATGGCTCAAACCAAGCTTTTAGGACCTGCCCAGTCCAATACATAAAAGTAAGTTTCCGATTTTTTTAAACGGTTGAATAGACTGCGTGAATAACATTATTGATAAAATAAAGCAGATATTCAATGCTTCTTTAGTTAAAGACAGTATGTGGATGTTGTCTTCTCAAATCCTTGGTGTTTTTATCCAGGGTGCCTACTTCATCATCGTTGCTAGAATACTGGGAGCTGAAGCGTACGGTATATTTATTGGTATTGCCGCGTTCGTGAAGCTATTCTTTCCGTTTGTCGGCTGGGGTAGTTCTGATATTTTTCTCAAGAATGTAGCGAGAGACCCCAAAGTTTTTAGAGGCTACTGGGGAACGACGCTACTAACCTCTTTTATCTTTACTTTAGGTATTATACCGATCGTACTAGGGCTAATACGTATGGTTTATGGACCCAGTACTTCGTTACTGCTTGTCCTATTTATATTATTAGCAGATTTGTTAGGTGGAAAAATGCTGCTATTAGCAGGAGCAGCTTTCCTTGCCCTTGACCAGGTGAAGTTGAATGCTTTGTATAGGCTTCTTGGCGGTGTAAGTAAACTGATTGCAGCTATTGCACTACTAGCATTTTTTGAGCATGGTAATGTTGTAGCTTGGGGCGGTCTATATTGTTTAGGCTCAATCCTACCAGCTCTTATCTCACTGCAAACAGTTAACAAGCTATTTGGTAAGCCTATATTCAATCTAAAGAAGTATCCTCCTGAATTTTCAGAAGGCTTTTTTTTTGCAATCGCGCAGTCTGCAGAAACTGTCAATGGGCAAATTGATAGAACCATGTTAGTCAGCCTGGCATCAGCAGACGCTGCTGGTATTTATGCTGCAGGGTACAGATTTATCGATGTTGGATACATCATTATCATCGCGGTAATGAGTGCAACCTACACTCGCTTTCTACGATACGGGGCTTCTGGCATCAGAGCAGGGTTAAAATTTGCCTCTAAATTAGTCCCTATAGCCATAGGTTATGGGGTTATTTCGGCAATTGCTTTACTGGGTATTTCCCCATTTATTTCTAACATTTTGGGAGAGGAGTATGCTCAGTCTGGCAGCGTATTGCTATGGCTAGCACCCATTCATCTAATTGCGACCTTGCAGTTTATCGCAGCTGATACACTCACTGGAGCAGGATTCCATAAAGCTAGAAGTTCTCTACAAGTCACAGCCGCTGTTGTTAACTTTGGGGCGAATCTATATCTCATTCCTCGTTTTGGATGGCAAGGTGCAGCCTGGGCTACACTAACATCGGAAATATTTAAACTTGTGACATTGTGGTTATTAGTCTTCTATTACAACAGGCAGGAAATTATTCAAGAGCATTTAGCCAATGCTACTACTGACTTTTAAGAGAAAAGAAGCTGAGTATTGGCTCCAGGGAAAACGACCCGACAAGTCTTTTACTAAGAGGTTGTTTGAGAAAGGCCTCTAGCGGTAGCAGGAGGACCCATGAAACTGCCAAGATCAATGGGATTTCGACGTTTCATTGCGGGTCGAGGTTTCAAACTTACACGTTTGGCCGAATTCTCAAACAACCTCTAAGGCTAGTGGAGTTCATTTTATGGGTTTATCACACTATCTCATAGGAGATGCTTTCAACATAGTTGAAGCCAGCAAGAACTATCTGCCCAGCAAGCAAGCGAAGTGTTTAGAGGCTTCTTAATTCGAGAAGGTTGCGCAGCGGCAGACAACCGAAATCAGTCGAGCTTACTGAAAATCATCCAGCAGACTTTTATAGATTTGAGTCCTTAGTGAGTGAGTCAGAATAGCTTCGTATCTTTATTAAACAGGTGCTTTTCAAAGCATCTCAAGCGTCAAGGTTACAACATCTAAGACTCAAATACGTTTCAGGTCACACCAGCCGAATTTTGGATAATTGAGATTGGCTTTAAACAGGATACGATCACAAAACAGCGCTCGGGCTCCATATTTTCCTCGACTTATTATCTCTTCAAGGTGCTGGTATTCTTCGTCATGGAGAAAGACTCTCTCTTTTAACTCGATAGGTTACAAAGACATTAAGAAGTCAAAAGTAGAGCTGTAATCAATTCTACTCAAATTTAAAATTCAACGGAATATTTACGACCAACAGTCTATTCCTGAAACAAGAGCCAAGAACACAAAAATAGAGACTTTATAGCATTAATTTTCAATATTCTTGGAACTGAAGTAACCCATCAATCCTTAGTGATGCAGAAAAGTCTTGAAAGCCTCGTTGTAGGGTGATTCTCACTGAGACCGAGATGACGAGGAGGGGTGAGATATGGCAGGCTCGAGTTCCTACACAAAGAGCATGGACCATGACCTCACCCGAACTCTATCG
>CALECT010000227.1 GCA_937949725.1 uncultured Pseudanabaenaceae cyanobacterium | reverse complement strand
CGATTAAGCTTCTCTAATTTTGCAGTCATGCCCCGCCACAGTTCAGGCAGATACAGCACATCGTTGATGGCATAGGTGAGCTGCTGGGCGCGGATGGGCCTGGCTTCCCAATTCGTCACCGAGGAGGACTTATTCAGCGAGACCTTTAGCTCACTGGCCACCAGCTTTTGAAAGGAGATCGGATAGGTGAAGGTGAGAAAGCCCGCAGCAATCTGGGTATCAAACAGGTTTTGGGGATAGGTGCCGTAGAGCGAATTTAAGAGGCGATAGTCATTCTCCCCGGCATGGGTGATTTTCAAGATGCTGGGATCTTCGACCATGGCCAGGAAGGGAGCCAGATCGGGCAAGGTCAGCGGATCCAGAATATAAATGCCATGCTCCGTAATGACCTGAATCAGGCATAGCAGCGCATAGAACCGCTTCTCGTTAATAAATTCTGTGTCAAAACCAAGCCAGGTGATGCCTTGGTTATCCTGAGCAAACTGCTCAAGCTGCTCAGCGGTGGTGATGTCTTGATGGACGATCTGCTTCTTTTTACGGACTTTCGGTGGAGACACCATGCAAGCGTTGCTTCCGGTTTGATCGGTGTAACCATGTTAGGTGACTGTCGCAACTCTTTTAGATGCGCTCCAGATCCAAGAAACAACTTGAAAACGAGTGTCCTAAAGCACATCAGTCTTTGGGAAATGAGACCAATGCGTCAAATTTGATGCAATTCTCTATCTTTTGCCACACCCGCCCCCAGCTATCTCTTTTAGGATGGAAACTGATGGGGCCTTTCGAACAATAGCCCTTCGACTTACACCCCCTGAAGAAACCCGCCACAGGCCAAAGGCAATGCTAGAGCTATACCAGTTTGAACTCTCCCACTTCTGCGAAAAGGTACGGTTCATCTTGGATTACAAGAACCTGCCCTACCGCAAGGTTGAAGTGACCCCTGGCGTCGGCCAATTTGAGCTGTTCCGCATGTCTGGCCAGCGCCAGGTGCCGGTGCTTAAAGATGGCGATGACATCATTGCGGGGTCCACGGCGATCGCCTTCTACCTCGACAAAAAACACCCCGAAAAGCCCATCCTGCCCCTCAATGCCCAGCAGCGAGCCTTAACGCTGATGCTGGAAGAATGGGCCGATGCCTCCATCGCTCTGAACGGTCGAACGGCCATGATTGGGGCGTTTAATCAAGATGGCGACTTCCGCACCGCCTTCTTCCCCACCCAAACCCCAACCGCTATCACCCAGCTCGTCGACAACCTGCCCGATAGTGCCCGAAACCTGGGCAACCTGGTGGCCAGCAACATTCCCAATGCGGTTAAAACCGTCATTGGTGCCGTGCCCGGCGAAATCCTTAACGTGGGAGGCACGGTAATTGGTTATGGCCCTGAAGCGGTTAAAGCCGCCAAGGAAGACCTGGCCCAAAACCTGGAAGCCCTGAGCATCATGCTCTCGGAGAAGCCCTATCTCATTTCAGACCACCCCACCCTGGCTGATTTTGCGGTGGCGGGCTTGAGCATGTATATCAAGTTCCCTGCAAGCCCTGCTTTGGATATGCCCATGGGCCTCAAGGGCAAGGGCGTGCCAGGCTTAGCAGACAATCCGGCCTATAAGGCGTTCTTCGATTGGCGCGACAAGCTCTACCTGGACTTCCGCAAGATCGATGAGAGCCGTCCGCCCCAGCCCGCCCCTGAAGGGGTGCCGCAGAAGATATCCATCGATTAAGTTGTGTTGCTAAAACAACTAAAAAGGACACCCATAGTATTAGAGGGGGCGTAACGATTTCATTGAAATCGTTACGCCCCCTCTGGGTTTGAATTGCATTCTGGCAAAGCGGACGTTATTCGCTATAAATCAGCTTGTAGCGAATGTCATGCCCCTCGGCATCTGGGTTAGCCATGGCCTGGAATAGCAACGTCCCATTCGGGGCTGCTTTTTGATTGCTGCGATAGGTTTGGAATTCCAAATCCATGGGCGTTGCTGCCTGGGCTCGGTTGGCGACCAGAGCGGGGGTAACCCCCATGGCTGCCAATGCAACGGCCAATGCCAAATAACGATAGCGTTTCATTCTAGACTCCTTGCCCCAGGGGGCTTAGGAGAGTCCTGGATGGGCTCATCCCTTGAACAATTTCTAGATTAATCCTCTGGTCTGTGGACCAGATTAAGGAAGCCTGAGCAATTTCTGAGTAATCGGATACATTTTGGGCTCATATCCGAGTCCGATCATCATGTAACTGTGATTAAGCTAAGCAAGGCTTCCAACGCAGAGACTTGGACATCAGCTTGATCTGGCCAGGGGAATTCGCCTGTGACATCAAGGTGAACGGTCGCGGTGCCTGCATTCCGGCCAGCCTGAAGGTCAAAGACATAGTCTCCTACCATAACCGCGTTATCGGGTGGGGTATCCCAGAGCTGGAGCAAATGGTTGATGCCGTCGGGGCTGGGCTTGGGGGCACAGCAGTGGCGGCTGAGCACATGGTCTGGCTCAAAAAAGTGGGCCAGTTCGCTGGCAGCTAGAGTTGCATCAGCACCAGGACGAGTATTGCGGGTGAGGATGCCGATTTGTTTTCCTTGTCGTTGGAGCGTGGAGAGGAGCGCGATCGCCCCCGGTTGCGCCTGAGCCTCCCGCGCAATCCTCAATTCAATTTCGTCTAATTGGGCATGGAGTGGCGCAGCCTCAGCCTCGGGCAGTTGTGCCAACGACTCAAGAATCGGTGAGTCTTCTGGTAAGCCCAGCTCTCGGCGAATAGCCTCAAAATCATGCTGAGCGACAGTCAGCGTCCCATCCATATCAAAGATCCAATGGGTGCGGTCTTGAAGAAGCGTCATAGGAGAAATTGCAAAAAGGTAGGGACATGGCATGCCATGCCCGACCAGGCTGTAATGCCCAATCATTAAATTTGAGCTGTGAATCTAACCCGCAAAGTTGGTGCGAGGCTTAGGCAGGTCAGCAGACCCGCCCGGACGCAATTCCAAGCAATATTTATAAATCGCAATGGGGCGATTGCCGACTTTAAAGTAGTCATCATCCTTGGGAGAGAGATAGACCGCAGTCACTTGGTCAGCCAGAATCGGCGGGTCCTGCTCAGGCTGAGAATGATATGCAGTTGTCGTTTCAACTTGATTCAGATAAGGATTGCCAGAACCGCGAAATACCTGCTGAAAAATTTCACTGGTAATGAAATCGTCCCCATCGGGCTGCTCCGTCGCACGGGCAGGAATAACTGAAACCAACTGACGCGAATCTCGCAGGGTCGTGATTTGGCGATTGGGATTTTTGGCATCCACTTCCACAGTAGAGACCAGCTCGTCTCCCAAGTAGGCCTTCGCAATATTGAGAGCGTTATAGGCGCGATCCGAGACAACTTCGGTGGGAGCTGCCAGGGCCGGAGCCCTGCGCTGCTGGCTACGGCGTGCAATGAAGCGCACATCGAAGTCCACCGGCTTATCAATCATGGTGAGATTGCCTTCAAAGCCAGGGCTATTCACTTCGGGAGCCTGGGGCGCGATCGCTTCAACCAACGTACAGGTCGCCTGCCAATCCCCTTGAAACCAATCGGGATAGGCCAGATCGCCATAGGCCTTTTGGGTTTTGGGTGGGTTAGTCCAATTGGGGTAGTTCGCCATGCGATCGCTGAGGGGGCCAGCCATGGCCATGCCCGTAAAGCTGAGCCATAGTATTGTTGCGATCGCCACAAAATTCCCTGCTCTCCTTGCCCAAGACTTTGCCATCGTTCCCTTTCAAGGAGATTACTCGTTTATCCTACTGGTTTTCTGGCCTGAGCCTGACCTTGAACTCACTGCGAAATCATAATGCCCGGTCTGCTCCAACTGCATCCCCCATACTCGAGTGGATTAGCTTAAGCCTCAGCAAGAGTCACAAGCAGATCTACGGATTCACTCCCCCTTTTGAGCATTTTCTGCGAGTTGGATTGCCTCAACGCCAATTCCACTCCGTACATTTCCCTCGCTGCTGGGAGTTTATACGGTGATTACGTCCTCGCAAGGAAACGGATTGCAAGCGATTCGGCGGATGTTAAAAAAGTATTACAGGTTCTAGCTCAGTTCCCAAAGTCTGCTCCTCAACTCTTAGTGCTCGAGAATCGAGCACATTGTTCTCTTTTCACCTGCTTTATCGACCGAGACCAAGCTCGAGGCAACGTTGCTGTTTCGCACCAGGTCCGAAATGATCACTCCATCCATTCCATCTGCTTTCGTTAATCTCACCGGCCGAACTATAGAGATACTTCAGCCATCGCCAGCGAAAGAACCACGACTCAGGCAAGGGAAAACCTACATCACAGCCTTTTCAATCATTACAGGCTTGGTTTTAGTGGGTTCCCTCACAGACCTACCCCTCATCATTCAACTGCTTCTCGGGGGGATATTGGGGCTCGTGATTTATGGAATGGTGGCAGCCAGCTTTAGCCAGATGCGATTTGGACTCCTGGTTAGTTTGCTGGCCTTAACCAGCTTCAACCTACTCCACGGTCTAGCCAACTTTGACTTTGAGAGTCATTACCAGGCGATGTTTTGGGCACAGTCAGCCTCGGAGGAAATCCATGAGCTGTTCTCCAACCCAGAGCAATACCATCTACTAGTCGATGAACTGTTTATTAGCCAGGCTTGCTGGAAAAAGCACTCCAGCCAGCTGATACCATTGCAGGACAAGTAACAGCGTTAAACCTTGAGAGTCATCTGCTCCCAAGGTTTAACTTTGGCAGGTTCTAGCTTTGTGCGTCAGATGTTGCAACAGCTTGTTTGAGGGCCCGTTTGCGATCGCGACGCTTGCCCAAGCTCCGCTTCGCCCCCCAAATCAAAAGCGCTAGCACACCCAGATAAGGACTCCAAACCAATAGCGCTAAACCAAGCTTTATCAACCCTCGGGTGAAGCCCAGCACGCCATCGGTAGACTCCTCCCAGGTGTTCTTCAATTCAGTACTAAACTTGGTCCGACTAGGCGCACTGAATGTCGCAGGCTCGGACAGATAGAGATTTATAGTTGAATAAGCAACTTTTGACTTCAGGGACTTCAACTGAGCATCAATTGTCTCAATGGTTTGCCTCACATTGGAGAGTTCCTGGCTCACAGCCAAGACATCTGTGATTTCCCCAGACTGCTCCATGATCTTGAGGATCATTTCCTCTTGCTTGCGCAGGTTACGCAGCCGGGCATCGGTGTCGACGATCTGCCCCGAAACATCCTGGGCGGAGATGCTGCGGCTGTCCACTTCGCCTAGGTCAGTGAGCTTCTCAAGGGTGGCATTGAGGCGTTGGGAAGGGACACGAAGATTTAGGTTGGCACTTTGGCGATCGCCGCTAGAGCCAGATTCACTCAAATTGAGAATGTCACCCTTTTCCTGGACCATCAGCTGACTAATCGCCTGGATGGCAGCGGTGGTGTCTTCCACTTCCATGGACAGATCAGCAGTTTTAATCAGTTGGGGCTTTTCTTGGGTGGGACTACCGGGAGCGGGTTCTACAGGAAGTGAGTCCGCCGCAGATTTAGCCTGGCTATCGATAGCACCGCCTGCTTGCTGGGAAACGATGTCCGCTTCCATGGCACTTTCAACAAACTCGTCCTGGGCGAAGCCTGCGGGGGCACTGCTAGATTCAGGGCTACTGCTAGCGCAGCTCGTCACCATGACGGCACCGAGAAGGCTTAGGAGCAATCCACTAGATAAACCTTTCCCGAACCGAGCAGAGTTAAAACGAGCCATGGCGAACCGCCTCCGAAGATATAGCTGTGGTCCCATCACTGAGTACATCCATAACCGGTCAAACCTAGAGATGGCAGGCAGTGATGGGTAAGCAACGGCCTGACTAGTTAGGACGTTGCTATAAATGGGTTCAAGTCCCAGGGTCAGCTTGGACGAAAAAAGCGCCGGCATCCTGCCCTGCAAAGAAAAACAAGGCACCTGGGAGAAGTTACAGAAATTATGGCTCTGTCTTAGCAAGTTGAAAGGTGGGTTTCCAAAACTGCAACCTGTCGAGCAGATTGCTCAATCACTCAGCGAACTCATATTCATCCCAGTTACAAACCAGCTCATAGCCAATATTTTGATAGATCTGGTGGGTCGTGGAATTGGCAAAGTCAGCAAAGAGATAACAAGACGTACAGCCTTGATCGAGAAGCTGCTGGCTGAGGGTCGCCACCGCCATGGTTCCATAGCCCTGGCGACGCTGCTCTGGTGGAGTATAGACCGGGCCAATACATCCGCCATGCTCATCGAAGGCATTGCCGCCCACCATGGAAACAGGCGATAAGTCGGGAGAACCTTGAGCTGGGGGGACTTCCCAGAGGTAAATGTCCTGCTGAGCCAGGCGGCGATCGCTCCACCGCACCGGGTCATCCCGCAGTTCACCAAAGCTTTCCAGCTCAAAGGCTTTACACCAAGCTTCCAGGAGAGGGCGATCGCGTTCCTCTGCAACTCTCAAAGCCCCAGGCACCACCGGCAAAGACTTGACCTGACTGAGTTGATGAATTCCCATGGCCGTCGCCAGGCCGTACCGCAGACGCGTCTGAATGCGCAGAGCTTCTGCCAGACTTGCAGCCGTCCCTTTGGGTCCAGCAAACTTAGGCAGGGCATGACGCAAGCGCAGCTCCGGTGAATGCCACTGCCGCTTGAGGTGGTTGGCCAGGGCTCCCAGGGCAATGGGTTTGAGCATGCGAGACATTACTAGCGGACTATCGCCGACCTGCATGGCGATGCCCACCACATCACGATCCATTTGAATCGAAATCAATCGGGGGGATTGGCTCCCGCGAGGCGCGATCAGCAGCTGGTTCAGCAGAGAAATGAGAAGGTTATGCTCTGCTTCACGCTGACGCAGGAAGGGTAAAGCCAGCTTGGCAAAGGTTTGGGCGTTGGAGGTCTGACGAACGTTCACAGAAAGCAAAGTAAAAGGTAATGGGATAGAGCCAGGATTGCATCTTATCCATTAGCTCTTAATACCTTGGGATAGTCCAGCGATTATGCAACCAACGCCCCTTTCAATTCCTTCTTAATGTTTCGAAAAACAAGTACCGATTCTACAAGAGTTTGCTCCTAAAACCGACACCTGGCTTGCAAAACTATATTCTCCGCTCAAGTCAGCGAAGAATATAGTTTTGACCAAATTGAAGCAATCACTATTGCTTAGCCAGAAGTCAAGTCAAGACATCAAAGCTTAAACACTCGAAGAGAGATTCCGAGTTTGAAGTAAGAAGCTAGGGATATAGTTGATCAATCATGGCCTTTCCTAAACGGACTCGATGGTCTTCTTGCAAAAAATCAAATCCACCATTAGGGAATGCAGAGCTCATAGATTTTTTGACTTTAGAAGGCGCAGCAACACTACTAAAAGAATAGCTCAGGTCCTTGGAAACACTCAACAATTCACTTCTAGAGTATCCATCCATAAAGCCTTGCAACTCACCCTGCTCAAAATCAACAAGACAATAGTCCAAGTCTTTACCAGCGAGTCCTCTACAACCAGGAACTTCTTCTCCTCTCATTAAATACCTAAAGTTTTTAATATTTTTTGAGAAAAGATACTGATTACCTCGGACCAAGAAAGAGTCTGTTGAGTCGGTCAAATACCAAGCGTTAATACGCTCTGCTGCACCAATCGCATTCCAAGCAGTTACGATATTGGCAGCTTTAAACCATCGTGATTTTTTTGCTCCTGTTTTACTATTCAGGTAAGCATCCGCAAAGTCATAAAACTCATGCCTTTGGGCTATGCTTTTGTAAGCGCAAGAATTACCTTGTAGAGCATTTAGCTCTGACGCCTTCCAAAAGGAGAGCCGATTATTGCGGGGGGAGTCCTCCCGGTCACTTTCTAGCCACTGACCTGGCAACAAATTGGAGCGATCTGTTTCATCTGTACTGAGCCAGCTATTGGGAACTTCTCCCAGTTCCTTACAACTTCTAGTAGTACTTTGCTTTATCTCAGCGCTATTGGAAGGATTAGCGAACAAGCCAGTACCGCAAAGAACCGCTAAAATCCCTGCTCCTACTATCAACTGCGATGGCTTCATGATGGTCCCAAGTAATTCATCAGATGCTATTGAGTTTAACGATCCATCTTAATTAGAACGGTTCTGCTTTAAGGATATTTAAAATATATAGAAAAATATATTTTGCCGAATTTCTGTTGCTTAAAGTCTAGAGAATCTGCTGTGAGCTGAGAATCCAAGTGCCTTCCCTAAGGCTTTTCTTCCATAGTGTTCAAATATTCCACTGGCACGTGCTCCACAAGCCAAACACCGTTGGTAGAACAATAAAACCTGAAACCATCGCGGTGCATTGTTGCAGCTGCAACCTGAAAGATCACGGGACGACCATGGCGGCTGCCGACGGCTTTGGCAGTATCTGGGTTAGCGGAGAGGTGGACATGGTGGCGAGCCATTTTTTTGAGCCCTTCTGCTTGGATGGCAACCAGGGCTCGCTCGGCGGTGCCGTGGTAGAGAATTTCGGGCGGCGCCTGGGGCGTTAGCTGGAGATCGATGGGGACGCTGTGGCCTTGGTTGGCGCGGATACGGGTGCCATCAGGACTCATGGCAAAGCGCTGTTTGTCGCTGGTGGCGACGATGGTTTCGAGGCGATCGCGAGTTAAGGGAACGGGCAGATTGCTGTGGGTAGCGCTGGCAACCAGAAGTTCTTCAATAGCAACCCAGCCACCGGGCTCCAGGGTGAGGCCAATGGCATCGGGCTGGTGACGCAGGTGGAGGCTGAGATATTTACTCAGGGTTTTGAGGGTTTGGGTATCCATGAGTTGAGTGGGGTGGAGGCAGGTGGCGGCAATGCCTCAGCTCGGGGCGGATGAAGATGCAGCTTGGGCAGGGCGGCAGGCAGGGCGGGTTTTGCTTCAATGTGGGAAACGGAAGGCGAGCTTTGTAGCTAAACCCGCCCTTACAACTCCTCAGTGGAAGGCGAGCTTTGGGGCTAAACCCGCCCTTACGCCAGAGCTTGTCTGACGCTGGATGCTGGGCAGCTTCTACCTATGCTTTTGCAGAATCCGCGTCTGAGGGGCTTGGCGCGAGCGCTTTGCGATGGGCTTGGCCCTCGGCCAGTTGCTCTTGCAGCTTGGGCAGTTGCTCAATCATGACTTGGTCCATGGCTCCAGGCTCACGCTTCTCCATCCAGCCCATCATCGATGAAAGGCAGAGCTCCTTGAGGTAGGCGAAGGAAAAGCCATTGGTTTGGCTCGTGAGCTGAGCGATCGCCTCTGGCATCAGTTTCATATCGTCTTGGAGACGGCTGTTCCAATCCGCCAAGTAAGTCTGACGCTCTGGCTCATTGGGCAAGGTGAATTGGTACTTACGATCAAAGCGACTGGGACGTTCCAGGATCGCCATATCGATCCGTTCGGGGTGATTCGTCGTGGCGAGGGTCAAGATGCCTTCATTCACCGCAAACCCATCCAACTCATTCAAGAAACAAGAACGGGTCTCGTCACCGATGAGGGAATCGAGATCCTCCAGCACCAGAATGCAAGGTGCCATATGCCTGGCCTTTTCAAACACGCGGCGAATGTTGAAGGCTTCGGGGTTGGAGCGATCTTTGAAGTTTTTGACGTAAAGGCAGGGCAGTTTTAGGTCGTTGATTAGGGCCTTGACCATGTGGGTTTTGCCATTGCCCGGCGGACCAATCATCAGTAGCCCTCGCTTCCAGGCGAGATCATGCTGGCTGTAAAACTGACGGGATTCAAAGAAGCGTTTGACGTCGCTGTGAATATCCTGTTTGAGACTGCCGGGCAGAACAAGGTTCTCCAGAGTCGTTGCTTTGATCGACTTGTATAGCTCGGTGTTTTTGCTCCAAGCGCCATTGTCGAAGATGAGGATTTCGTCGCGAACTTCGGTGCTCCAGTCACAAACTGCATGGAAGAAGGCTTCGGCGATCGCCTCCCGCTCGGACAAAATCCAGAGATAGCGAACCGTAGACCAGCCAGCGGACCAGTGGAGTTGGACAGCAGTGAGTTTGTGGCCCTGCCAGGTGATCTCATAGGCGGCGTTAAAGGGCTGTTTTTCGATATGGCGATCGCTACTGTTCCAGGTGGTCAACTCCTGACCATGAACTTCCGCCAGGGGGTGAATTTGGCAACTGCCCGCTTTGCCATAACCATGCAGATCAAAGTCTCGATCAGAGGCTTCTAAAAGGGCATGGTCCGGGAAATAACGCTTGAGGCGTTGGCTAACAAAGTAGGGGATCGCATTGGGCGACTGACCCAGGGCATCGAGAATGAGTTGCTGAATATCCATTGCAACAAAAATTGGATTCACACAGGACAACAGAAAAGTAGGAGCCGTCAAGACAAGCTGCGAGGAGGAGAAACAACCTAAAGATTAACAAGGCTGATTCACGTCACCCCCTATAGAGATGGTTACAGTGACACAGCTCTCTCAACAGGCTATCTGTGACGCAATAACACCTCAGAAAGTCCCCAAATCAAGCGAAGAAATAAGCTCCTGATCCGATAGATACCGCGATGAAACAATCGGTAAAGACCCGCGTCTGAGAGTACAGAATGATGCTGTTCCAGTACCTATAGTCGCCGCCCCCTGGCTAGAGCTTTCTAGCATGGTAACGAATGGGACGAGGGAGGACACTCCCATCAGACTGGAAAATCAGGCAAAGACTCTGGATTTGTTGACCCTGTTAATGGCCTAGGACAATCAAAATGATTTCTCGCTTTGCACCCCTGCTCGTCGGAACGCTGCTATTGGGCGGTGGTATGGCCATGGTCTCTGCACCGGTATTGCCCGTTGCCCAGGCCCAATCCAGCGCTGCAAAGTCAGTGTGGCAAACCTTCAATCCCTCGGGCGGAAAGTTCTCTGTTCTAATGCCGGGCAATCCAGTTCCCCTGGGAACCTCCTTCACAGTCGAGGGACAGGAGATGCAGCTCCAGCAATTTGTCTCGGCCCAGCAAAATGACCAAGTGGTTTATATGGCGGGCTGGATGGATCTACCCGAGGGTGGCATCCAAGCAGAGGAGTTGGAAGGCTCGCTAGATAGCGTACGGGATGGCTTTCGCAAACGTCTCAAGGGCAAGCTGCTCCAGGAGTTTGAGATGAAATTGTCAGGCAGTCCCGGTCGCCATTTCAAAATGAGCGCTCGGGTGGATAATCGCGATTATTTGATCACCCAGCGGGTTTATCTACGAGGCGATCGCCTCTACCAAATCACCACCATGGTGCCCAAGCGTCTGGAAGGTAGCCTCCAGGGCAGCGTCAATGGCTTCCTCAAGTCCTTCAAATTTTTGTAAAAGCCTCTACGTCCAGGGAAGCATCATGAGCTGAAGCATCGTCAGCTACAGTAAAGGCAAGGAACAGCCGTACCAGCGAGCGCCAGCCAATGCTGTCGTCTGGCGCTGAACTGTCGCGCTTTATCGGTCGCGCCCATGCCCATTGTCTCATCGAAAAATTCAGCCTCTCCAGATCCCCAACGCCCTAAAAAGGCCCAAGCTGCCCAAACAGCAGCGGCGGATCAACTCATTGCTGAAATCCAAAACCTGGGTGCCCCCTCAGAGCGCTCCCAAGATCGCGCGGCAGGAGAAGCCGTCCTCGATCCCGTGGCCCAACCCTTAGAAGTGGGCAAGCCAGAAGAGAAACTGCGCCCCCAGGCCTTGCAGGATTATTTGGGCCAAAAGGCTCTCAAGGAAGTCCTCAGCATCGCTATCCAAGCCGCCCAAAGCCGCAAGGAAAGCCTGGACCATCTGCTGCTTTACGGTCCGCCCGGTTTGGGCAAAACCACCATGGCCCTGGTTCTGGCCCAAGAGATGGGCGTGGCCTGTAAGGTGACCTCTGCGCCTGCCTTGGAACGTCCCCGCGACATCGTCGGCCTGCTGGTCAACCTCAAGCCGGGCGATCTGCTATTCATCGACGAAATTCACCGCCTCTCCAAGGTCACGGAAGAGATCCTCTATCCCGCCATGGAGGACTTTCGCCTGGACATCACCATCGGTAAAGGCCAAGCGGCCAGGACTCGCAGTATTCCGCTTAAGCCTTTTACCCTCGTGGGCGCGACGACCCAGGTGGGGGCATTGACCTCGCCTTTACGCGATCGCTTCGGCCTAGTCCAACGCCTGCGCTTCTATGAAAACGACGAATTGACAGCGATCGTCCTGCGCACTGCCAAGATTCTCGACACCGAAGTAGATGAAGCCGGGGCTGCGGAAATAGCTCGACGCGCCCGAGGCACACCCCGCATCGCCAACCGCCTACTGAAACGAGTGCGGGATTACGTTGCGGTCAAGAAAAAAGGCTGCGTCACCCAAGCCGTCGCCTCCGAAGCCCTGGAACTCTACAACGTTGATCCCTGCGGCCTCGACTGGACCGATCGCCGCCTGCTAAGCCAAATGATCGAGAACTTCAACGGCGGCCCCGTCGGTCTCGACACCTTGGCGGCTGCCACTGGGGAAGATTCCCAAACCATCGAGGAAGTCTACGAGCCCTACTTATTGCAAATTGGCTATCTCCAGCGCACCCCCCGGGGACGCATGGCCACTCCTGCCGCCTGGAAACACCTGGGCTACGAGCCACCGCAAACCACCCAGCAACTGTCACTCTAGAACCGAAGCAGTCAAAATGAAGCGCCTGAAATAACAGCTTGGCCTCGATAAAACATCTGCTGACGAAATGGCATCCCTGGGGCTAAGCCGCAGCTGGCTCATCTACTTCCATAAACTGGCCTTGAGTCGGCTCCGACTCATCTTCAGGCAACATAGAATCGATCAGTTCCGGTAGATCAATGGGACTGAGATCGCCAGTCTTGCGAGCCTTGCGGGTATCGCTCAAGATTTGCTGATAGATCTCACGGGTAAGACCGGGCGAAGGGTTATTTGGCGCTTTCTTCACAGCACTAAAGGCCCAGCGCACAGCATTCTCAATGTGGCTTTTGTAATCCTTTTTAGCCCGCTGGATCTGGCTCTTAACCCCTTTCACAGAGCAAGCATAGAGCGGGGGCACGCGATTAAGCGAATAGGCCATTAGCGAGACCACCTCGCGCTTCATGTGATCATCCGGCTCCTCCTTGAGGCGCGTGATGATCTCCTGCTCAATGAGCAGTTCCATGACGTTGACGTACATCTTCATCGTAAGCAGTTCCCTGACTCTGTCGATTAGTCGACCATGGTTGGCCTTGAACGCGATCGCTTGCCTCTACGTAGCCCTTGCCCATGACACTGCGAGGCGATCGCAGGCCAGTCGCTAGGGTTTCAGCACAGATGCGTCAAAACGGTAGATATCGCAACGGCCTAACTTGTTAGAACGTTGCTATCCACATCACTGCCTGCCACATATAGGTTTGACCGTTTATGGATAGACATAAGTGATGTGGCCACAGCTATAAAACCTTCGGCTGACCAGTCGTCTAAGCTTTAGGCCTCATGGCATGGGGAGCTTATATCCCCGAGGAAACCCGAGTTCCATGCCGATGCTCACTTCAGTATGCCCGCTAATTTATTAGGCTCATCATGTTATTCACGTATTGTCCGGATTTCCAGACTCCTGGTGGAGTAAGGCTTAAAACCCATAGGAATCGCAGTATTTCCCAATCAAAGGGAAATTCTTTCAAAAGCGATATCTATCCCCTTTCAGCCTCCAGTTCAACGCAAACCATGACCGATTAGGTTTACCTAAAATTCAGCCAGACTCAAAAATTGAATGGCTTCATACAACACAACGCTTCGGAGCAGGCCAAGCATCACACCTTACATTTTTAGGCTGCGATGCCCCGCAAATTGGCCTATTTTGAACGCTGAGCGTCATGATTCAGCCTCGCCTCGGGCATCATCGGGAACAGAAACCTAAGCATTAGCAGTCCTACTGTTTATCTGGGTCATCTGCTTTCGCACAGATGACAGGTACTTGAGCTCCATGCAAGCTCTAACGAAGCAAGCATGGGGACGAGCTGTGCCAAATGTCATTTTTGAAACTGACCCAGGGCGTGATGCAAACCCTTGAGCAACGAGATATTCTTGCAATATAGAGACTTGGGGCGATTGCTGTTTTCCGCTCGTCGTTTTCCTAGGCAAGCTCAGCTACGTGATGCCTCACCAGGACCCTGTACCTGTTATTTTTTTCTTCTCCACTGAGGTCTTTCCAACTATGGTTAACCGCTTTAACTGGCAATCTTCGCGATTCCTACGCAATGGTCTGCTCGCAGCTGTTGTAACAACGGCGATCGTAGCGGCAACGCCTGCCCAAGCCCAGCTAACCGTGGAAGCCGCAGGCCAGCTCCCAGCAGAAGCAACAACTGCGGTGGAAGCGATCGAAGTCTTGGACGCTAGGAGTGAAATCCCCACGACGGTTACAGACACAGCCGTGGGAGCAGCTCCTTTAGATTTAGCGCCCCTAGACCTTTTGCCGCCTCCAGAAGCGCCCGAGCTCTTGGACCAAACGCCCATCGATGCAGCATCTCGGGTGGCCAATCGTCGCTTGGTGATTCGCTTGAGCCAGCGGCGGGTGTATGTCTATGAAGGTGAAACCACTCTGGTGAGCTATCCCATCGCTGTGGGTCGCCAGGGCTGGGAAACGCCTAAGGGTGAGTTCGAAGTTTTCCAGATGATTGAAGATCCCAGTTGGCAGCATCCTTGGAACGGTTCGATTGTGCCCCCTGGTCCCGATAATCCTTTGGGCCGTCGCTGGATTGGCTTTTGGACCGATGGGGTGAATGCTATTGGCTTCCATGGAACCCCTAATGAGTCCCTGGTGGGCCAGGCCGTTTCCCATGGCTGTATTCGGATGAAGAACAAAGACGTGGCGAATCTTTACGCCATGGTGGGGAATGGAACGACGGTGACGGTGGAATAGGCGATCGCCTCCCCATCAGCCCTTGCTCTAAAAAAAGCCGAGACGCTAGTCATTGCGTCTCGGCTTTTTGCTTATGTCTCCAAGAACTGGCTCACCCGGTCCCAAACCTGCTCCACTAAATCGGCATCGCCCGAATCAAACCATTCGATCTCGGGCACAGCACGGAACCAAGTGCGCTGGCGCTTGGCGAACTGCCGAGTATGGAGCACCACTTGACGCTTCGCTTCCGCCAGGTCAATCTCGCCCCGCAGGTGCTGGCGAATTTCGGCATAGCCCAGGGTGTTGAGCAGGGGCAAGTCCTCGCCGTAGCGTTGCACGAGGGTTTCAACCTCTTCAACAAAGCCCGCTTCCACCATTAGATCAGTGCGGCGGGCGATGCGATCGCGTAATCGGTCCTCTCCCTCAGCCTCGTTCAAGCTATCCACCCCAATTTGCAAAATTGGGTAATTTGGCGGATTTTCCCCCTGCTGGTCTGAAATCGCTTGGCCCGTCGTGTAAAAGACCTCCAGCGCGCGCTGGGTCCGCACGGCATCATTGGGATGAATCCGCTCCGTCGCAGCGAGATCGACGGATTTCAGCAGGGCATAGTTGAGCTTTTGCCCCTGCTGATTGAGCTGGACTCGCAATTCAGGCTGGGGCGGTACGCGGGGAATTTTTAGCCCCTTGGTGATCGACTTGATATAAAGTCCCGTTCCTCCCACCAAGAGGGGGCAATGGCAGTGGAGCTGAGACTGATAGGTCGCAATCAACTGCTGGGTGCGTTGCTGGTAGTCCCCCAGGGTGAGGGTTAGCGTGGGTTTACAAATATCCACAAGCTCATGGGGCACCTGGGCTTGCTCTGCCAGGCTGGGCTTTGCGGTGCCAATATCGAAGTCGCAATAGACCTGACGAGAGTCGGCACTAAGGATGACAGAATCGAGGCGCTGGGCGATCGCCATCGCCAAACCCGACTTTCCTGCCGCCGTCGGCCCGCAAATCACAATCAGCGCCTGAGTTTTAGCAGCCATAAGCCTTCCAGAATGGCTATACAACGCTACAATAGAACAAACGTGCTGAGCAGATCTTTGATCCACCCTTCATTCAGAATCTGCCCGAGAGCGGCCTAGAATCCCTAGCACAGCTTTTGTGTTAGAATCCTGGCTGCATTTTGTGATTCATCACTCGACCCCCACGTTACAGCGGATATTCGGAGCACTTCTCCATGGCGAATGAATACGGTGCCGATCAGATTCAGGTCCTAGAGGGCCTGGAACCGGTGCGCAAGCGACCGGGTATGTACATCGGCAGCACCGGGCCTAAGGGTTTACACCACCTCGTTTATGAGGTTGTGGACAACTCCGTTGATGAGGCCCTCGCTGGTCACTGTAGCCAAATCGATGTGATCTTACATGCCGATGGCTCGGTCTCCGTGCGAGACGATGGCCGGGGCATTCCCACGGGAATCGTGGCGAAAACGGGTAAGTCGGCCTTGGAAACGGTGATGACCGTACTCCATGCAGGCGGTAAGTTTGGCGGCGACAGCGGCTATAAGGTTTCCGGCGGTCTCCATGGTGTGGGTATCTCCGTTGTCAACGCCCTGTCCGAATGGGTGGAAGTGGATGTTTACCGCGACAAAAAAATCCACAACCTACGCTTTGAGCGGGGCAAAGCTATGGGGGAGCTCTCCGTTGCTCCCACTAAGCAGAAGAGCACCGGCACCTACGTGCGCTTTATGCCCGATGACGTGATCTTCACCGAGACTACGGTCTTCGAATATAAGATCCTCGCCGGTCGTCTCAAGGAGCTGGCCTATCTCAACGGTGGCACCAAGATTGTCTTCACCGATGAGCGCCTCGAAAAGCTCGGCACCGATGAGCCCTATTCCGAGACTTACTTCTACGAAGGTGGCATCCGCGAGTACGTGGAGTATATGAATGCCGATAAGCAGGCCATTCATGAAGAAATTATCTACGTCCAGGGCGAAAAGAATGGCGTAACGGTGGAAGTGGCTCTGCAATGGTGCATTGATGCCTACTCCGATAACCTATTGGGCTTTGCCAACAACATTCGCACCATTGACGGTGGCACCCACTTGGAAGGTCTCAAGACCGTCCTAACCCGTAGCTTCAACAGCATTGGCCGTAAGCGCAAGAAGATTAAGGAAAACGACTCCAACCTCAGTGGTGAGAACATCCGCGAGGGCCTGACGGCGGTGATTTCCGTCAAGGTGCCTGAGCCTGAATTTGAAGGCCAGACCAAAACCAAGCTGGGCAACTCTGAGGTTCGCGGCATTGTCGATACCCTCGTGGGCGAAGTGCTGGTGGAGTATCTGGATTTCCGCCCAGCGGTAGTGGATTCAATCCTTGAGAAGGCGATTCAGTCCTTCAACGCAGCGGAAGCGGCTCGTCGTGCCCGTGATTTAGTGCGCCGTAAGTCGGTGCTGGAGTCTTCGACCCTGCCCGGTAAGCTGGCCGATTGCAGCTCCCGCGACCCCGCAGATTCCGAGATTTACATTGTGGAGGGTGACTCCGCTGGTGGCTCCGCTAAGCAAGGTCGCGATCGCCGGTTCCAGGCAATCCTCCCCCTGCGCGGCAAGATCCTCAACATCGAGAAAACCGATGACTCGAAGATCTACAAAAACAATGAAATTCAATCTCTGATCACGGCCCTGGGGCTGGGCATCAAGGGTGAAGAATTCAACATGGACAACCTGCGCTACCACCGCATTTGTCTCATGACCGACGCGGACGTGGATGGCGCTCACATTCGTACGCTACTGCTTACCTTCTTCTATCGTTATCAGCGGGAATTGGTAGACCAGGGCTATATCTATATCGCCTGTCCGCCGCTGTATAAGCTGGAGCGGGGTCGCAACCATTTCTACTGCTATAACGAGCAGGAGTTGGAGCAGCGCATTGCTTCCCTGCCAGAGAATGCCAACTACAACATCCAGCGCTTTAAGGGCTTGGGTGAGATGATGCCTCAGCAGTTGTGGGATACCACGATGAATCCTGAGACGCGCATTATGAAGCGGGTGGAGATTGAGGATGCCGCTGAGGCCGATCGCATCTTTACCGTACTGATGGGCGATCGCGTGGCTCCCCGCCGCGAGTTCATTGAGACCTACGGTTCCAAGCTAGATTTAGCTGATTTGGATGTCTAACTCAGCTCTCAAGTAATCTCTGCATTTGGATTAAACCTGAGTGGGGGAGATGGCATACCATCTCCCCCACTGTTGTATCTGCCGCCATGGAAGAGACCTTCCTAGAACCTGAGTTCGACAAAGCTATAGCTGCCCTCACCCCTGGCCCCTCTCCCTAGGGAGAGGGGAAATTAAGGCTCTAAAAAGCCTATTTCTTCGTTTGGTTCCCCTTCTCTCTTAGGAGAAGGGGCTAGGGGATGAGGTTGGTTTTAAGACCGTCGAACTCAGGTTCCTAGAACAAGCGCGTGGCAGCAGGGTCTTTGACCAGGGGTGCCGCTTTTTCAGCCGAGAGTAATGACTCTGCAGTTTGGCGCTGGGTATTGAGGGGGGCGACATCTATCTTCGCTGGGGCAGTTGCCTGGGCGATGTTTTGGGGCGCAGTGAAGCTGGCGTCTAGCTTGAAGGACTTGAGGAAGCCTTGGGTGCTGCCCACCAGGTTTTTGTCCACATGCTGAGGCACAGCGGCGAGGACGTGGTAGAGGCGGGAGCCCACGAGGAAGCTGCGGCTACGGACGACAAATTGCTTGCCCCGAACGTTGCTGGTCATGGTGAACTGCTTGCCGGGGTTACCGTTGAGGCGCAGGTCCGTGTTGTCGGAGAGCTTGCCTTTGAAGCTTTTGAGGAAGCTATCCTTGGCGATGTCGAGGACCTTGGCTTGACCCGCAGCGTCGAGGTTGGGGCTAACAGAGAGATCGGACCAGGCCACCATGTAGAAGGCATCGTGGCGTTCTTGGCTGGCGAGGAGCAGGGTTTGCTCGGTGGACTTGCCCAGTAGCTCGGGGCTGTTGACGCGGCGGTCAACGATGCCGGGCATAAGGATGCTAAAACCACCGTCGTTAACATCGACGGCACTCCAAACGGATTTGACGGCTTTAGTTTGGGCTGGGGCTGGGGGAGCCACGAAGGTGGCAACACCGCCGAAGAGGAGTGATAGGGAAACGACTGGGGCTAAGACTTTGGGGGTTAAGACTTTTAGACGCACAACGACCTCCGCATGGATCTGACCTGATTTGAACC
>CALECT010000226.1 GCA_937949725.1 uncultured Pseudanabaenaceae cyanobacterium | reverse complement strand
ACCAGCTCAGTCGTAAGGCTTTCTTCTGCGACAGGCTCTGGCTGAAGCTTATACCTAGCGTAACTGGCATCAAACTCTCCATACTCCAAATCTTTCTGAAGCTGGAAGGCTAAATCTTGAGCTTGCTTCTGGTCCCAGGGCGAATCAGCAGCTAATCCTGGGGCGATGTAGTGACGCTTGCCATCATGGGTAAAAACAAACTGAATGCTGTTACGAGCAACTTTGAGTCGAACTTTGCCAGGCTTGGCACGTTGTCGTGTTTGAAGACTCTTGGCTGGCATGTCAGGGAACCAGTACAGATGTTTGCTAATTCACAGCATAAACCCGTTATGGCGTACCCCAAAACGTACCCCATAAGTCGGCCTAACGTACCCCAACGCGCCCCAATTAGCACCAACGTACTAACAATAAAAATCGCCTCACAGAAGCTGAAACCCAGAGCCTGTAAGGCGAAATGCTTATTCTAAAAGAAAGCTGGTGATCGGATTTGAACCGATGACCGGCTGTTTACAAAACAGCTGCTCTACCCCTGAGCTACACCAGCGTGGGATTAATCTTAACCAGAGATGGGAGGGATTTCAACCCCTCCCAATGCATCATCTTGGCAGCTTGATACGGCTCTAGGCCATGCTGTTCTCGATCGCCCAGCGAGCCAGCTCGGTACGGTTGTGAAGACCTGTCTTACCCAACATATTGGAGACGTGGCTCTCAATAGTGCGCTGACTGACGTTGAGTTGCTCAGCAATCTCGCGGTTAGCCATGCCTCTAGCCACAAACTGAACCACTTTTTGCTCAGTGGGGGTGAGCTCCACGTCGAAGGGAACGTGAATGGTGGGCTCAGCATCGCCGCGACCGGGCTGACGCTGACTCAAGCGAGATGCCTGCTTGAGAGAAGATTCCACCTGGGCAACCAGCTCCTCGGGTTCGAAGGGCTTGACCATGTAAACGTCTGCGCCTGTGGAAAGGCCCTTGACGCGATCTTGGCTTTGGCCTTTCGCAGAGAGGAAGAGAACTGGAATCCAGCTCGTTTTACTGTTCTCGCGAACGCTCTTGACGAATGAATAGCCGTCCATTTCAGGCATCATTACGTCGCAGATAATCATGTCTGGAGTCAGATTCTCCAAACATTCTAATGCTGCTCGACCGTTCTCAGCTGTTACAACGTCGTACCCACGAAACTCCAGGTAATCCTTGACGAGGAGAATCAAGTTTGGGTCGTCGTCAATCAGCAGAAGTTTCTTATTGTCTGCCACGCTCTTGTCCTTAATGATGCAGTAGTCGCGGTAGCCAGTTCTGTTAGCCCTAACAAAAAGAGGCTCCGCAGGGGGCGATTTAGTAGCAGGTCTATAGTACCCAAAGCTACTTACATTGACCAACTCTTCAAGCACCGCTTGGGCTGAAATTTCAGCAGATCCCTAGAGGTCTCTGGTGGAATAAAACTTATCGGCTCAGAGTTGTATGGGCTGTGCGAATAATGCCCAGGGAGGGGCTCCCTTTTAGCCTTCGCAAGAGAAAATCAGCAATTCCTCGTACAAGCTGAGGATAAAAGGACTAAAAGTAGGACCTTCGCACCGGTTGTTTGGTGACAAACTTCAGCGTATGTACTAGGGCGATCGCCAATTTGGGTTATCTAGGCTTTCCTAATATTTTTCTACGTACCCGGAAAAACTAGAACTTCGCGACATTTGCAGGGGCTTAATAGCGAGAAAACCATAGATAATCCCATGGTTTTCTGTTTTTCTACCACGAATTATTTTATGGTTTTACCCATGCGAATCGGTAACCGTTTTGCTTAAGGAGTCTGATTGAGTTATTCCGAGACATCAGTTTCAGATGGGGTCGGGTAGAAAATGTGGGATTGGACGGGGCGATCGCCCAGGATATGCTCCTGGATAATTTGCTCCATAAGAGCTGGGGTGACATTGCGGTACCAGGTGCCATCTGGATAAACCAGAAGAATTGGGCCTTGCTGGCAGACTCGGAGGCAATCAGCCTTGGTGCGGAAGATGACGCTGGGACGCTCTGCTTGGGGTGCATCTAGCTTGAGTTCTTTGAGACGCTTCTTTAAATAGGTCCAGGTTTCTAGGCCAGCCGCAGGATCACAGCATCTAGGTTTCAATGGCGTGGCACATAACAATAGGTGCCGCTGAATGTTATCGATGCCCAATGCTTTAACCGAGGTTGTGAGGGGCTTTGTGCTGGGCGAAGGTGCGGAAGTTAAGACCTCTGTATTGGAGGAGTCCGGATCGGATTGGGAGGGGGAAGACATAGATATGCGCTGAGATGAAAGCAGATGAAGGGAGTGGCGCTTAGGGCATGAGATCGAGGGCTTGGGAAATTACTTCCCCGCCATTGCCAACGCGGCAGCCCTGTTCGGTGAGGTGACGTCGCCAGCGACGGCTGCCGGGTTGACCCGAAAACAGTTGCAGCATGTGGCGCATAATGCGGTGGCCTTTGAATTCTGGGCCAATCTTGTCATTGATATAGGGAATCATTGCTTCGGCAACTTCCCGGCGAGTTGGGATAGGAGAATCATCCCCAAAGAAGTCGCGATCGGCAGTGGAGAAGATAAACGGCTCATCGTAGGCGGCGCGACCAATCATGACGGCATCCACGTCATTGAGCTGGGTCTTAGCTTGGTCCAGGGTGAGGAAGCCACCGTTAATCTCAATAAAGAGATGGGGAAATTCCTGTTTGAGACGATGAACATCGCCGTAGCGTAGGGGAGGCACCGTCCGATTTTGCTTGGGGTCCAGGCCTTGGAGCCAGGCCTTGCGAGCATGGACGGAGAAGTATTGGCAGCCAGCGGAGGAGACGATGTCGACAAAGCGCACCATGTCTTCGTATTGATCGAGGTCGTCGATGCCGATGCGGTGTTTGACGCTAATGGGGAGCTTCGTCGCTGTCGCCATGGCTTCTACGGCGCGGGCCACGCGATCGGGCTCCGCCATGAGGCAGGCTCCAAAGTTACCGCTCTGGACTCGACTACTAGGACAGCCCACGTTGAGGTTAATTTCGTCGTAATCCCAGTCCTCGGCAATGCGGGCACATTCTGCGAGGCCCTGGGGGTCGTCACCGCCAATTTGCAAGACGAGGGGCTTTTCGAGGGGAGAGAAGTCTAGGAGGTGGGGGCGATCGCCGTTCAATATGGCTGGCACCGTAATCATCTCGGTGTAGAGCAGCGTTTTACGGGTGATCTGCCGCATGAAATAGCGGTAGTGACGATCGGTGCGGTCCATCATTGGAGCCACACTCAAGGGGAAATTTTGGCGACGCTGCCCAGGCTCAAGTAGCGCTAGGGTTTGGTTCGCTGTGGAAGCAGGGGGGTGAGACATGGACCCGATGGTTCTCCCGAAGGCCATCTTGGATCATACACAAGTGAGTTTGACCTTCAGAAAGACTTAAACGGAAAGGCAGGCAATATCAGCCTCATAAAGAACAACTGAGTAGAGTCTTAGCTGATATTGGAGCGATTGCTTCGCAAGCTTCCGGAGGAATCGCGGTGGGGCTTCCGAGGACGGTTCGGGAAAAAGACAAGTCCGACAAGCACAAGCGTCAAAGAGAGCAATTCCATAAATCACCATGGACAGGAGACAAACGAACCGAGTCTTCAAAAAGGCAACTGAGCTGCCAAATTGCGCAACGATGCCAAGAATAGGCCAGGACAGGAGTAGATTAAAGCAGTGATCAGGCCCATTTCATGCAGTAAACAGGTTCGGACTGTAAAGTGTAGTGGAAATTACACTTTTTTAGAGAAAGAACCCATCTGTAGGATCACGGACCCTGAGCAGCAGAGAATCTGCCTGCTAGCGAAACTTTCAGCATTCTAGCGGATAGGTTCGTAAACCTACCTCAGAGAATTTACGCAGAGGCAGCGCATTCTGGCATATCTCCTTAATCTTAGGTTGGTTTTAGAGCGATCGCCTCAGTATTTCGATAGTCAGCGTCAGCCCCAAACGGATGCAGCGATGCAAGATGTCTATAGATCGATATGGGTAGAAGCCCATGCTAAGCATCGGAATTGAAACCAGGTGGGTTTGCTTTGAAATCAATAAAAGGGTGAGCCACTAGCTAGTAGTAGCTCACCCTTCGAAACAGTAGGCCTTACTCAGCGAGATGAAGTAAGGTGCTGTGCGATCGCCCTAGCTGTCGTAGTCGCGGTTAGCCACTTCTTCGGAATGCTGAGCAATGTATTCTTCGAAGCTTTGCTCTTCAACTTTCTCCTGACGCTGGTGAGCAGCAGAAGCCTGTAGCTCTTCAACGATGTCCCAAGCCGTGGCGCATTCGCCAGAGGTTGCACCCTTCTCAGCACAGACTTTACGAGCGTTGACACGGGCTTCTTCGATCTCATTGTCCCGCTCTACAGATTGAGGCTTCTCAACGAAGTCGCTCTTGTGCATGATGTCTCCGAGGGAGATGACGCCCTGTAAACCTTGGTCGCTGACTACGGGAGCCCGACGCAATTTGAGATTGGCAAAGAGGCGAGCAACGTACTCGACGCCCAAATCAGGGGGAATCGAAACGCAGGGCTTGGTCATGATTTCATAAACGCGCACTTGCTTGGGATCCTTCCCATAGGCTGCGACTTTATAAATGATGTCTGACTCAGTCACCATGGCATATGCATCGTTATCGATACGCTTTTCGACGATCAGCGCTCGCAAGCCTTTCTCTTTCATGAGTGCTACCGCTTCAGCAACGGTTGCAAAGCCTTTAATCGTCACCACGTTGGTGGTCATCACATCTGCAGCACGTTTCATAGAGTTCCTCTTTTCTTATGGGGGGATAGCTGCTTCGCTCCAATCTCGGCGTTGCTGTTGAAGCTGATCACAGCTCCCCGAGAGTTCACGTAACATCCCTGTCATTATCCATCTTTACACAAGGAAATATTATTTGTCTTATAAGCTAGCCCGATAAGAAAAACTGTTTTGATATGGTGTCGATTTATGCATTGCACTATCTGCGAGGAAGATTGTGATTAACAGTCAATACAAAAGACCTCTAACTTAGTGAAAAGCTAGAGGTCTTTTGTAGTCATTCAATATGGACGTAACTGGACTCGAACCAGTGACCCCCACGATGTCAACGTGGTGCTCTAACCAACTGAGCTATACGTCCGGGCCGGTCGCTTGACCGGATTTGAGAATAACACGGACCTTGGGGCGAAACAACAGCTTTTGCAAATTTCTAGCGATTAAGGTTGGCTGAGACTTTTCACTTGCGCTTCTAGGCTCGCTAAAAGCGGCTGCGCTGTTGTTTGGGCAGTGGTACCAGGCTGGATTTGCTGCAGTTGGTCGAGGATGGATTGCAATTGGGCGCGCTGGCGATCGCCTGAGTCGCTGTAGCTCAAGAGGTTTTGATAGTCTTTCTGAGCCTTTCCCAATTGTTCTTGAGACAGGGCCTCTTGCTCCAAACGAATCACGACGTCACCTAGGTTGCTCTTGTACTGGGCCATGAGCTGCTGAGCTTCTCGATAACCGGGGTCCTCAGCGGGGACTTTCGATAAATGCTCAATGGCGTCTTCCCATTGCCCCTCAGCCTTTTGCCAAACCAGGCTGCTGTGGGGTGGGTTGAGCGCTGTGGTTGTGGCCTGCTGGGCATATTCCTTGGCGACATCCACCATGAGACTGGTGCGGTTTTCTCCGGCAATATTGCCTGCTGTGGCCTGGAAGTCACGACTGGAAGCTGCCTGTTTATCCACTGCTAGGCGACCGGCTAGGGTTTGGTCCGGCACTTGGTCTAGCTGGTCCAAGGCGAGTTGCCAGTTGGCGATTGCTTCTTCCTTATTGGGTGTCATGGCAAAAAGCTCTTGAGCATTGCTCAGAGAGACCTCCGCATTCTTGAGCTGGTTGAGTGCCTGTTCCTCTTGAAAGACCTTGGCTTCCATACGGCCAATTTGCTTGCGGGCCTGCTCATATTCATCCAAGGTAAACTGCCAGCCACAGCTAGCCCAACTGCAATAGCGCTGGGGATAGTAGCCTAAGAACCAAACTGGCAGTTTATCCAAGCTGGCCTGGGCAGCCGTTACCTTCTCTTTGCCTAGAGTGATATCAGCAGGAGCCGTCGAGAGGTTAACAAGCTGATCGGCTTGCTCCACCAGGGACACAGTCTTGCGGTAATGCTTGTCCATTGAGATGAAGCTGGGCAGCAACACCATGGGCGCAATCCTAGCGATGGGCCGACGAATTCATGGGATAAGGCAAGTTGGCAAAGGCAACAAAACCCACTAGGCCCGCCATGGCTGCCGCTGCACAGCCCAGACCTCGGATTCCCTGGACCGCTTTCCCAGGAGGCCGGTTCGCTTTTGCGGCTTGATCCAGTACTGCCGGATTGAAGCTGGGGAAGAAGTCTTGGACAATTTCCTTTAGCTCATCGCGGGAAGCGGCAACACCTTCTTGGTTATTGAGACGCAACAGTTGCTTGAGCACGAGTTGGCGCTGGGGCTGCTGGAATGGATCGTCGCCCGCTAAGCGACGCACTTCGTCAGTGAGGAGCTTGTAGGCGCGATCGCTAAGTCTGGTCATGGGGCGTTAAAAAGCTTGGGGAGAGATTGATCGAAAAGATAGGAAAGAAGCAACATTTAGGTTGCGTATGAACCTACATACCTTCGCAAGAGATTGAATTCCTCAAAGATTTTGCATGTTTTCCCTGTTCTAGCCATTTAGGCAAGCCGCTGAAACCTATACACAGCAAGAACTGTTCGGGAACCCGTACAGCTTCGTTAATTGCACGGAGCGATCGCAGACCGCTAAATTAGCACTCGTGGATTGAGAGTGCTAACGAGGCGTTTGACGTCGTTGGTGTAGCTCACCAAATTAATTGTTCGAATTGGAGGATCAAAAAATGGCAGCTGTATCTCTCAGTGTCTCTACCGTTAAGCCCCTAGGCGATCGCGTCTTCATAAAAATCAGTGAGTCTGAAGAAAAGACTGCTGGTGGTATCTTGCTGCCCGGTGCGGCTCAAGAAAAGCCTCAAATTGGCGAAATCGTCCAGGTTGGCCCTGGTAAGCGCAACGACGATGGCTCCAAGCAGGCCATGGATGTAAGCGTTGGCGATAAGGTTCTGTACTCCAAGTACGCTGGCACCGATATCAAGCTGGGTAGCGACGAGTACGTACTGCTGTCCGAGAAGGATATCTTGGCTGTCGTTAGCTAGCATCCCCAAGGCTTGGTAATAGGTAATGGCGAATGGGCCAGAGACCGGAGCATCGCTTCGCTCTAATCCCTTTGACCCATTACCTTTCACCTATTACCACCTAAAAGTTTTTAGCTCCTTGAGCTGTTAATCCCTTCAATCGAAAGAGAGAGACCGAAATGGCAAAGCGCATTATTTATAACGAGAACGCTCGTCGTGCCCTAGAAAAAGGTATGGACACCCTGGCAGAAGCTGTGGGCGTGACCCTCGGCCCCAAGGGTCGCAACGTTGTACTTGAGAAGAAGTTCGGTGCACCTCAGATTGTTAACGATGGTGTGACCATCGCCAAAGAGATTGAACTGGAAGATCACGTTGAGAACACTGGCGTTTCCTTGATTCGTCAAGCGGCTTCCAAAACTAACGATGCAGCAGGCGACGGCACCACCACTGCAACGGTTTTGGCCCACGCCATGGTCAAAGAAGGCCTGCGCAACGTGGCTGCTGGCTCCAATGCCATCACCCTCAAGCGCGGCATCGACAAGGCTGCCACCTTCTTGGTTGGCAAAATCGAGGAGCATGCTCGCCCCGTGGGTGACTCCAACGCGATCGCCCAGGTCGGCACCATCTCCGCTGGTAACGACACCGAAGTTGGCAACATGATTGCTGAGGCCATGGAAAAGGTCGGTCAAGAGGGCGTTATCTCCCTCGAAGAAGGCAAGTCCATGACGACTGAGCTGGAAGTCACCGAGGGCATGCGCTTCGATAAGGGCTATACCTCCCCTTACTTCGCCACCGACACTGAGCGCATGGAAGCGGTCCTAGATGACCCCATGATTCTGCTCACCGATAAGAAAATTGCCTTGGTTCAAGAGTTGGTTCCTGTGCTGGAGCAAGTAGCTCGCGCAGGCAAGCCTCTGTTGATTATTGCTGAGGACATCGAGAAGGAAGCTCTGGCGACCCTCGTGGTTAACCGTCTGCGCGGTGTGCTGAACGTGGCTGCTGTTAAGGCTCCTGGTTTTGGCGATCGCCGTAAGGCCATGCTGGAAGACATGGCTGTGCTGACCGGCGGTCAGCTGATTACCGAAGATGCAGGCCTGCGCCTCGATACCGCCACGGTTGAGATGCTGGGTTCTGCCCGTCGCATCACCATCACTAAGGACAGCACCGTCATCGTTGCCGAAGGTAACGAAGAAGGCGTTAAGTCTCGCTGTGAGCTGCTGCGTCGCCAAATCGATGAGTCCGATTCTTCCTACGACCAGGAGAAACTACAGGAGCGCTTGGCGAAGCTCTCCGGTGGTGTGGCCGTCATTAAGGTTGGTGCTGCAACTGAGACCGAGATGAAGGACCGCAAGCTGCGCTTAGAAGATGCCATCAACGCCACCAAAGCTGCTGTTGAAGAAGGCATTGTGCCTGGTGGTGGTACAACTCTGGCGCACCTGGTTCCTGACCTAGAGCAGTGGGCCGAAGGCAACCTGGCTGGCGAAGAGCTGACCGGTGCTTTGATTGTGGCTCGTGCTTTGGCTGCGCCTCTGAAGCGTATCTCTGAGAATGCTGGCCAAAACGGTGCTGTGATTGCTGAACGGGTAAAGGAAATGCCCTTCAACAGCGGCTACAACGCAGCCACAAATGAGTTTGTGGACATGTTCGAAGCTGGTATTGTTGACCCTGCGAAGGTGACTCGCTCTGGTTTGCAGAATGCAGCTTCCATTGCGGGCATGGTGCTGACTACTGAGTGTATTGTGGTTGACCAGCCTGAGAAGGATGGTGCAGCAGCCGGTGCTGGTGGTGATGGCATGGGCTTTGACTACTAAGGTCTTAATGATTCACTAGCTGGCTCTAGATCGAGAGGGCATCGCTGCGTCAGCAGCGATGCCCTCTCTTTTGCAATTCTGAGAGCGATGGAAGCCCGAACTTGCCAGCTAAACAGGCGACCGCTTTCTTCTAGTGCTGATTTGAGAATTCAGGGATATATAAAGCTCGTCGTATGAGTGTTTCTAGGCTATTCCAATGTGTTGTCCCAAATGAGAGAATGAGCGTTTGTATCAGAACGGCATGCGCAGCTCAAGAGCGATGAGTTCGTGCAGTATTACCATTGCTAGATCGCAGCAAATGGTTCAACGAGCAAGTGAGCCGGGAGATTCAACATGCTGTAATCTTTCTCCCTTAAGATTGGTTCGCAGCAACAAGCTGTTGAATCTTGTCGACTAATTGGTGCTGTTTGACTGGCTTACTAAAATACTCATTGGCTCCCGCTTGTAAGCAACGCTCGCGATCGCCTTTCATTGCCAAGGCCGTTAGCGCAATAATGGGCAACTTCGCCAACTGCGGCAATCTCCTAATTTGGTTAATTGCCTCTAAGCCATCCATACCAGGCATTTGAATATCCATCAGCACCACATCAAGCTTTTCAGAACAAGCTAAGTCGACGGCTTGTTGTCCCGTTTTTGCAAGTAAGACCCTATATCCCTTCGCATTGAGGTAACCGGTCAATGTTTGAATATTGGCTTCGTTGTCTTCAGCCAGCAAAATACTGATAAAGCTCTCTCCTGGTGTTGAACTCTGCATAGAAGAAGTTACATTCGAGGAAGAGATACTACCTGCAGGTTGGAGATCAGCAATAATGCAAGGTAAATCTACGGTAAAACAACTTCCCACACCCACCTCACTGGAAACGCTCACCTCGCCACCATGAAGTTCAACAATGCATTTTACTAACGCTAGACCTAAGCCTGTACCTTCATATTGACGACTCAGTGAACTATCAATTTGAATAAAGGGGTCGAATAGCTGGCAAAGGTTCTCAGGTGCAATTCCAATCCCCGTATCACTAACTTCGATATGAAGCGTTTCTCCATGCTGAAAATCCTGGTCCTCTACGGGAGGAGTCGCAAGACGACTCACAGCAAGTCGGATCTGCCCTTTCTCCGGCGTGAACTTCACAGCATTGGCCAATAGGTTAACTAACACTTGGCGAATTCGACGCCCATCTAAAGATAAAAGCGGTAAGTCTGAAGCAATCTCAATATCTAGACGAATTCTTTTTTTTGCCGCTTGTTGTTTGACAAAAGCAATACTGGACTGAGCCAAGCTGGAGATAGAAACATTTCCATGATTTAATACGACTTGGCCTGCTTCAATTTTCGCTAAATCTAGAACATCGTTAATCAGTTCAAGCAAGTGAGAACCACTTTTAGAAACGATATCGAGAGCATCAATCTGACGACTATTTAAATCACCAAATACTTGCTCCTTCAAGCCTTCTGTCATGCCCAAAATTGCATTTAAGGGAGTCCGCAACTCATGGCTCATGTTGGCTAAGAACTCATCTTTTAAGCGAGTCGCCCGAGTTAGCTCCTGATTCATCTTTCGGAGATTAATCTCAGCCACTTTCTGGCTCGTAATATCATAATTAATTCCGATCATTCGCTGTAGTTTTCCTTGCTTGTCTCGTTGGGCAACAGCATTTGCTTTTAGAAAACGAATTGAACCGCCTGGGCCCAAAACTCTAAACTCAGTATCATAGTTTGATTCATTTCTACACACCGAATCAAATTTCTCTTTAACCGCCTCTTGATCATCTGGATGAAGGCAGCCATACCAGTCTTCAAAATTGAGTGATTTCTGGTCAGGTGAAAGATTATAAAGCTCATACATTTGTTGATCCCAAAGCAAGCTATCTTCTTGAAGATCAAACTCCCAAATGCCGATGTGAGCTGAACTTACGGCAAGATCTAATCGGTCAGATAACTGCCGAAGTCTCTCTTCTGCCTCTTGGCGAGCTGTTATGTCATGGTATGTTCCCAAAACCCCAAATACCTCGCCCTCTGCATTTCGCAATGGTATCTTATTCGTCTCAATCCAGATTCGTTGTCCATTCGCTTGAAGGAGAGGTTCAATAATATCTAATTTGGCAGTTTGAGAAGCCATAACAGCTTGATCATCTGAACGATAAGCCTCTGCATCTGTTTCTCCCCAAACCAACTCGTAATCTGTCTTACCAATCACCTCGTGGGAAAACTGTAGCCCAGCATCCTGGAGGAACCTTTGGTTACACCCTAAATAGACAGAATTTGAGTCTTTCCAAAAAACCGACAGTGGGAATGCATCCAGCACCGTCTGCAAGAAGCGTTTGCGCTCTTGTAGTTCAGCAGTCCGTTCTTGAACCCTATTTTCTAGTTCTTGATTGAGTTGTTCTAACGATGAGCTCGCACGCTGACGCTCCAGCTCTGCCGCAGCACGAGCTGCAAAAACTCGCATAATATCTTCCACCCGCTGGGAGTCTTGGATCGAATTGCGGTCCATCACCCAAAGGACACCGATCGCAACTCCCTCACTATTCTCCAGAATAATCCCCAAATAGCTAGTAGCCTCAAGCTTCCGAGCTATATCCGGCCAGTCATCAGAGAAGTGAGCCGCCAAGTCATCACATTTATGCCTACCATCATTCAAAACAAACTCGCATAGCGTGCCCATGGGCTTGTAATGTATCGCTGGCTGGAGAGAACCATCTGACCAGAAAGCTAAGGAATGAAGCTCACAACCCGCATCCCCTAATTCAGCAACTAAGGCGTGGTCAACGCCCAAAGCTTCAGAAAGGTGCTTGGTCAAGACTGGGAAAAAGTCTTTTCCCGTTTCAGCCGCAGTTCCAGCCAAGAGATTTTGAAGCTGCTGCTCTGCATTTTTTCGATCAGTGATGTCTCGTACCATAAATAGAACTTCATCCGCACCGCTCTGGATGACTCTGACCTCCTCATGGCGAATGCGATCGCCTAGGGGCAGAACTTGCTCAAAGGTTTGCAGCTCCCCTGTCGCCAGCGCTTGCTGCAAGTAATGCATCTGCTGATCTGCAACCGCAGCGGGGAGGATATCGTGCATTGAATATCCCACCGGATCCAAATCTTGTGGAAAGATCGTGAGGCCATGGCGATAGTTCACCACTTCCCGATAGAGCCCCTGGCTATCCACACAAAAGAGAAAGTCTGGAATAGTGGCAAGAATAGCCCGCTGTTTAGCTTCACTGGCTTGTAAGGTCTGTTCTGCTTGCTTGCGATCGCTAATATCGATCAAGGTGCCACAGTAGCCCGTCACCTGACCTTGAGCATCTAACTCAGGGGTTGCTTGAACATAAACCCACTTCACTGCACCATCGGGATGGAGAAAGCGATATTCACCTTTGAAGCTTTGCCCCGCTGCGAAAGCTTTGGACCAGCTCGAGACAGCTTGGCTACGATCTTGAGGGTGCAGAGCAGCTTGCCACTGACTTCCCCAAGCCTTCTCTGAGGTAAGACCACAGAGTTCCAGGCAACGGGGATTCACCATGACGGAATCTCCTGATGCATCATCGCGAAAGATACCAACAGGTGCTGATGCAACTGTTTTTTCATAGCGTTGATGACTTGCCTTTAGTTGGCTCTGAGCACTCAGGTGACTCACTCCCTCTCGGGTAACGACGCCCAAGCAACAGCCATCCGCATTCACAATGGGTAGGTGATGAATGTTATGCAGCTCTAACAACTCCTGTGCCGTTTGAGCATCGGAGAATTCAGCTATCGGCAGAGTAATGACTGGGTGGGACATGATCTGTCCCAGAGGCAAATCTTTCCAGTTGTCATGCTGTAGTGCCAGATGCAGTAAATCTCGCTGGGTCACAATACCCAATAACTTTCCCTGGTCTTGCACCATAATGCAGCAAGGTTGCTTTTCTAGAGCCTGGTGAGTCTGACTTTCTGTTTCTACATTGCCGTGCTCATTTGCCCCGTCTAGCAATTGGCGCATAGCTGTTGACACTCCCATTCCTGGGGAGGCCACAATCGCAGGATGCAGCATGGAAGCCTCAAACCCTAGGAAGAGCATAGTCATTACCGAACTGGAAGGGGCAAGACAAATAAAAGCGAGAAGAAAGTGCTTTATTCTTCTGAACTATAGAAATTGTAGGACATCCAAATAAATCAATTCGTACAACGTAAAAAAACTATATCCATCACCCTAAAATTAAAGTGAATTACAGGTCCATAAATTTCTCTTTTTGTTCCGATCTTTTTAGATTCTCTAAACTCGTGTATGACTCAGAGCAGGGCAAAAGAAAGCATGGGAAGCCTGACAAAGTCTGCTCTCACTGTTTGCCCATAAAGCCCCATAACCCTATAGCCCTACCCCTAACTGACACAAATATTGTCTCGTTGGGGGTGCCAAAAACTCTCAGATTGTTCAAGGAGGAGGGTGTCGTAGGACTGTTGTTTGTCCTTTTGAGAGTCAAAGGCTGCTTCTGGGGGCCGGTTAGGCAAAAGCATTGCTAGCCGAAGAGCCCCCTACCTTAATGAACCACGCCCACGATGCTGGCACTGGTCTAAGCCTTAATTGCAGTGTAAAGCTAGTCATGTCAGTGTTTTCAAGCTACCTGAATGGGGTATTCGCAATGGGAGATTGAGCATTTTCATAAGAAGGACGTGCAGCAGCTTCAGTATGGTGAGTCAGTGCAGTACTACCACTGCCTAGATTGCAGAAAATGGTGCAATGAGTGAGCCGGGACACCGTTGAATCGGATGCAAACCTCCACCCGAGCCATTGTTATGGTGTTCTGAGCTTGAAGAGAAGAGCTGGGGCTCAGGGCAGCGGGTCGATTGTTCAGTGACTCCTTGTATGCCAAGACCCTGGAAGGTCTAAAACGGCTGTTGGCGGTTCAAAATTGCTCCACAATTGGATACGTCCTTGCTGGTCTTCGGGGTTTACTCTGGCTATGGCGATCGGATTTTTAGATCGTGCTTTAAGTTTGGAGGAAATGCTTCTATCGATGGGCGTTTATTTCCTCCTCACTTAAAAACTAGTACCCACCTGCGACATCAAAAGTCTATTAGAAGAGGGTGAGCTACGCCCAGCAGTTTGAGGCCCATCGTCCAAGTCATCAAGTCCCCCGATACCAGGAGACAAAATATGAACTACTCTCGCGAAACCATATAGCAGCCAGTCAAGCCTGAGACGGAGGGAGAGAGTTAAGGAGATAATTGTGATAGCTTAAAAAAAATACCCAATATTTACTTAAACGATTTTATAAAGAAAAAGATTAGTCAAGCTTGCCTAGAAACTCTACGGAGATAGATATTTTAAATTCATGAATCAAAATTGGGCTAATTTAAATTCACAAATAAAATAGTGAAAGATACGGACAAACTAGTAAGTTATTTTTAATTTCTACAATTAGAATTCAGTACTTTTTCATTTCCTCAAATTGTCAGGCCAAGATTGACTTGGTATCAGCTTGGCACCATTCTAACTATTCCGTAGTCACAATCAATGGAGGTGTATAAGAACGAACAAGCAGGCTTCTTGAGACCATGATTCAATCAATCACACGCAGCAAACTCATCGTAGTTTCCACCGGCTTGGCCCTCGCAGCTATCGGTGCAATGGCACCCAACGCCCAAGCAGAGGATTTTGTACTCGACTTCGAGAACGTTCAAACCCACGCTGATGGAACCCTCGTCACCACGCAATGGTCTGACTGGGGCCTCACCAACATTCACGGTGTGAATGATCGCACCAACAAGGCCGCCAAACTCAATACCTACGACACTTCCAAGTGGGGACGCGACAACGACCTCAGAACTGGTAGCAATTGGGGCACGAGTGATCAGGGAAGCGTTCTGATCATCCAGGAAGAAGACGGCAAGAGTTTCAAAAATGGCGTCTACAAAGCTGATGACGAAGCCAAAGGTGGCAACATCAACTTCGACTTCGCAAACGAAGTCCAACTAAATAGCTTCACTTTGCTAGATATTGACGACAACGGCGAAGGCATCAATGTTACTGGCCTTGACCAAGATGGCAACCAAGTCATCGACTTTGACATCGATGCTCTTATGGCGGAAATGATTTCGACCTATGGCACCAATCATCAGAATGCCTACAACCAATCCGTCACTCTCAACGGTGTCACCATGACCCAGAAGAGCAAGAATCGCCATGACAACTCCATGTTCGATTTCTCCTTCTCTGATACCTATGTCTCCAACATTGACTTTTTCTATCCTGGTAGTGGTGCCATCGCTGACTTGAAGTGGAGCTCCGTTGAAGTTGCCCAGGAAATTCCTGAGCCCACTGGCGTCGCAGGTCTGTTCTTGATGGGTGGC
>CALECT010000225.1 GCA_937949725.1 uncultured Pseudanabaenaceae cyanobacterium | reverse complement strand
GTTGCGATCGCCATCGTGAACTGTCTTTACCCTGTTACGGCTGTGGCTATATCACTGAGTATCTCCATAACTGAATACCTCCATAAATGGTCAAACCTAGATATGACAGGCAGTGAGGAATATCAATGTCTTAATTAAGTCAGGCCGTTGCTGTAAATGACGACTCCGTAATTCTAAGGAGCGTTCTGGGGTGAGTAGTATTATTAACGTAGCCTTGCTTGGGTAAACGCAGTAGAATTCACGCTTAATGCCTTAGAGCAACGGACTAGACTGACTGATGCAATTCCTACAGTGGAGATGGGAGATCAAGTCTACAAAGACTTTCCCAATCTTTGGAAAATCGTCCTGCTAGATCTTGTAGTGCTTCATTAAGGCTCTAGTTCATCTGTCGTGACATAGCAAAATGTTGTATCACAGTCTAAGTGAAATGCCGAAAATATGCGGTATCACTTAAATCCGGATGGATTAACGCGCATAGGTTTATTCGTCTGGGAAACTCAATGTTCCGCGATAGTGCGCAGCAACAATTTACAGAAAAAGCTCGTTGTCGATCTCAGTTAAGCTGGGCGCTGCAACAGCTTGGTACGCCATCCTCCTCGACTCAGGTGGATGCTTGCTTTCGGTTGATTTGGTCAACTGTGAGTAGCCATTCTCGTTTGTTTCATGATGCTCAGCATGTCTTGCATTTGAGTGATGGGGGTGATGCCATTCATGTTTTAGCTGCGTTGTTCCACGATGCGGTTTACATGCAGGTGGATGGTGGCTTAGCTGCTCCTGTCCAAGATTTGTTGAGGCCCTATCTGGTCTATCACCATGGCCAGCTCTGTATTAAGGGCTTAAGTGAGCTCCAACGGCAACGTGGCAGCGCCATGGTGGCCCACCTATTTGGTTTTCAGGCGCTGACGCCCCAGCCAGCCATGGAGCAGAATGAGCTTCTAAGTGCGCTACTAGCGGTGTGCTGCTTGGAGCCACTGTTGAATTGGGGAGAGCTCGCTCAAATGGCGGTGGCCATTGAAGCGAGCATTCCATTTCGCGTCAGGCCTCACAAGTCGGTAAGTTGCAGCCCTGCGGAGCAACTGTTTGAGCGATTGCAGCAAGCGAATTCATTATTTGACCTCGCGTTAGATGAGGCTCAGACGGAGCTGGCCATTCATCGAGCTGTGGCGTTTGCTAACCGAGATGTGGATAGTTTTTCCATTGCTGATCCCGCTATTTTTTTAGAGCGCACCTGGAAGTTGTTGCCGGAATTTAATCCAGCCCTGAGAGACCCGATGTATTACAGCGTGCGGGACTATCGCATGGCATTGCAGCGCATGGAGATGTTTCTTGGAGAATTGGAAGCAGAGTCGATTTTTCAACAGTTTCGCAATTACCCCGATGATGCAACTTGTAAAAGTCGAGAACGTTGCGCTCGGCATAACCTTGCTGTGGCGCAGCTCTATTTGCAGACGAAGCTTGTGGCGATCGCCCTCCTAGAAGCCCTCGGCCCGTTTTACCAGGGTGAGGGAGCCATGGCTCAATGGATGTCTCCTCGTCTGAATGAGGAGCCTTGGGAAGAGAGCTTTAGTCGCTGGAACTTGAGTCATCCTCTCAACACAGCGGCCCAATGCCAGGTTTTAGAGATTGCAGAGCAGGGGCGAAAGGGGTTTTGTCACTTTGATCTGAACCGCTCTCCATTGGCTGCATTTTTAATCCGTGCCATTGGATTTGAGCGCATTGAACAGCTCAGAAAGCAGGCCAGTGCGCTGTTTGAAGAGCGCATCAGCCCGGAGGATTTCCTCGGTCAATGTGAAGCGAAGGTGGTCCAGGCAGTTACCCGGAGACTTCAGCCGTCGGCATAGCAGGTGTTGCTTCTTCCACGACGGCTGTCACTTGCCCTTTTCCTCCTTCTAAGGCTGCGACAATGAGCCCTTTGAACAGTGGATGGGGCTTATTGGGGCGTGAGAGAAATTCGGGATGGAATTGGCAAGCAATGAAGAAGGGGTGATTCCTATATTCCACCATTTCCACCAAGCGGCCATCGGGAGAGGTGCCACTGACTTTGTAGTCCGTATCCATGAACAGGGTTCGGTAGGCGTTGTTGAATTCGTAGCGGTGGCGATGGCGTTCGTAAATCACCTCGTCTTGGTATAGCTCTGCTGCTAGCGTGTCTGGGGTCACGCGGCAGGGATAGAGCCCCAGGCGCATGGTGCCGCCTCGATCCACGACATCCTCTTGTTCTGGGAGTAGATGAATGACGGGGTGGGGGGTCGTCTCGTTGAATTCGGAGCTGTTGGCATGGTCGAGCTTGGCGACGTTGCGGGCCCAGTCTAGGACAGCGCATTGCATGCCGAGACAGAGGCCAAGGAAGGGCAGCTTCTTTTCGCGGGCATATTGAATTGCCTTGACCTTGCCATCCACGCCACGGGTGCCGAAACCACCGGGCACGACTACGGCAGCAACATCGTGGAGGAATTTTTCCGCGCCTTGGGATTCCACATCCTCAGCGTTAACCCAGCGAAGGTTGATGCCACAACGCTGGCTCGCAGCTGCATGGCCTAGGGACTCCACAACGGAGAGGTAAGCATCGTTGAGCTGGACGTATTTACCCACCAAAGCAATGGTGAGGGTTGGGCCAGGCTGCTTAAGGCGGTTGACCCAGTCCTCCCAGCTAGAAAGATCTGGTTCGCGCTGTTCGAGTTGCAGCAGGTTGAGTACCTGATGGGCTAAGCCTTCCTGTTCAACGATGAGGGGGACTTCGTAGATGGTGCTGGCATCCTGGGCAGTGATTACCGCTTCTTCGGGGACATCGCAGAAATTAGAGACTTTTTCCTTGATGCCTGGCTGGAGAGGGCGATCGCAGCGGCAGATCAAAATATCGGGCTGGATGCCGATGGAGCGCAACTCTTTGACGGAATGCTGGGTCGGCTTGGTCTTCATTTCCCCCGCTGCAGGAATCCAGGGCAATAGGGTGACATGCATGAATATTGCTTCGCCTCGGCCCACATCCTTGCGGAATTGGCGAATGGCCTCCATGAAGGGGAGCGACTCGATATCACCAACAGTGCCACCGATTTCAACGAGCACTACGTCAGGGTTGGTATTCCTCGCAACGCGATGGATGCGTTCTTTAATCTCTGTGGTGATATGGGGAATAACTTGGACGGTCCGGCCTTCGTAATCGCCTCGTCGTTCCTTATTAATAACGGCCTGGTAAATCGAGCCAGTCGTGACGCTGTTTAAGCGCGACATGGAGGTGTCGGTGAATCGCTCATAGTGACCCAAATCCAGATCCGTTTCGGCACCATCCTCGGTGACAAAGACTTCACCATGCTGGAAAGGGCTCATGGTGCCGGGATCCACATTGATATAGGGATCCAGCTTCAAAATTGAAACGGAATAGTCTCGGGATTTTAAGAGTCGTCCCAGACTCGCGGCCACAATGCCTTTACCGATGCTGGATACAACACCACCGGTTACAAAGATAAATTTTGTCATCGCTCGAACTCCTAGGGCCGGGGTCTGGTGCTCCCCAACTCCGCTGAAACTGGCCTACAAACGGGTGAAGAATGGGCGTTTTGCGTCGTCAAACTTCTCGATTTACACTGACCCCAAGCCAGCCCCAAGCTAGTTCGTCGCCCATCGAGTTGCTATCTAAGTGACTGCGACGCCAAGCGTTTTCTTGCTGTCCCTACCAGGGGATAGGATAACATCATCCCCCTGGCTCCTTCGCTATGTTGCGCTCTATTTTGGAGCGCTAAGGAGAGTTGCATTTTGTTCTAGGCCAACCCGCCTCTGATTGCAAACTTGAGCTGCTGAGAGACCTTGTTGAAGACGATTGATGTGAGGAATGGTTAGCCATGGCCCTGGGCGTGAAGTTGGCGATCGCAGCGGCCTGGTTAGGCTTAGTGGGCTTAGTGGCTCTGTATTTAGACCAGCGCCCCCAGCGTCAAACAGAGCTAACCCGTAAAGCAGTTCACATCGGTACAGGCAATGTGATTCTGATTGCCTGGGCGTTAGACATTCCAGCTTGGGTTGGTATTGCAGCTAGTCTCTTCTTTGGCTGTGTGGCTTTGCTCTCCTACGCTTTACCTCTGTTGCCAGGTATTAACAGCGTGGGACGGCGCAGCTTCGGGACATTTTTCTATGCAGTGACCATCGGCATCTTAGTCGCTTGTTTCTGGCCTCGCTCCCAGCCGCAATTTGCAGCTTTAGGGATTTTGATTATGACCTGGGGAGATGGCTTAGCAGGCCTCGTGGGTCGAGCTTGGGGACGCCATGGTTATGAGCTGGCAGGCATGACAAAAAGCTGGGAGGGTAGCCTGACCATGGCGGTTGTGAGCAGCGGAATTACGCTGCTTCTTCTGGGAGGCACGGGAGTTGGTCCTGGGGTCCTGCTCCTAGGCATTGCAATTTCCGTGGGAATCGTAGCGGCCCTATTAGAGTCGTTTTCCCCCTGGGGTATTGATAATCTCACTGTTCCTCTGGGGACAGCAGGTTTAGCTTGGTTGATTTGTGAGCGCCTGCTGTGAGTCAGTGCCGCCCAGCTTGATGCTGGCTTAGCTAGTAAACTTTTACCAGGTGATCAGGGAGTAGCTCCGGTTTTCTCCCAGAGCGTTGCGCACTTCAACCTCGAAGTCGAAGAGAGAGAGGGGGGTACGCATGGGCAAACTCACTTCGAATTGGCCATCATCATCTACGGGCAAGTCCATCCCAAAGACGGTGACAGAATTGAGAGGATGAATGCTGCCGCTAATGTAGATTTGGCGATCGTTAATTTCTGTATTTTTGAGTTTGAGCCACAGCTCTCGATCCAGGGGTTGAGGGTCTGATGGAAGCTCATTGGGACGAAGGCGTGAGCCAAAGTCCGGCTCCAAATAAACTGTTTTACCGAATGCCGCAGCAGTCACTAAGCCAGATTCTGTGGCGACAACCATGCGACCATCTGGGCCAAGGGAAATACCGTAGTCTGTTCCCCTTACGGCAGCGACACCGGCAGGACTTTTTATTTCTAGACGACTGTAGGGGTTGTTGAACTTGCGAACATTGAGGCGAACTTGCCCCTGATCTAAGTCTAGAGTCGTCACCCTGGCGCCGCTTCGCAGGCGCCCCAGACGGCGAATGCGCAGGGATGTATTCTCTGCGACGTTGACAGTGCCAATCTTTTGGTCAAATTTCAGTATTGCTGAGGAATTTGGTCCGGTCCTCAGGGCATCTCCAACTTTGGAGAGGCGATCGCCCACACGAGCAACCCTTGGGGGACTCGTTGTCAGAATGACATTGCCCTTGGTATGTCTCACCTCAAGCCATCCGATGGATTGAGGTTGGGCTAACAATCCATGCCCTATGGGAGTTAATAGAGATGCACCTATAAAGCCAAGCACAAACGAGCGCCGCCCCATGACACCTCTCCAGGTACCGCTGGTCGAACAGCTTGGATGCTTAGATGCGAAGAATTTCACCAGTTTCTGACTCTCTTTAGACCTTATGTTGGCTGCGATGTACGTTGGGCTGCAACGTGGAAACAAAAATAGGACTAATCTCTAAGACGCAATAGCTTGGCTAGATGTTCAACCTTATTCAGAGAATTTGATTTCAGTCCTGGAATTGGGGATGCCTCAAATTTTACGCCATATCATCACTGTGACTCACCATTGTGAGTTAAGGGACTCGCCACAAGGCTTAGATCGTTAACAGCCTTGACTGCGCCATATGGTTTAAATCTATCAATGGCTGTAAGTGGGTCAACGTGAACTAGGACATTCAGAGCCTGGTGGAGCAACAAATCGTTCCTTCCCATTGCTGCTGTTCCTCATTCCATTGCCTTCGTGGTCAGGTCAGTAAAGTTTTTAGATTGCTTCACTCTTGCTTGCCCCTAAAGCAAAGCAGCTTTCCGACTCACAAGCTTCTTGTTGGCTCCCACGACCCCAGGTTGCTTGCTAAGTGCTGAGTTGAATGGGACGTCGTTGGAGATGTAATTCTAATCCCCCTCTTAGCCATTCTGGACATAGATTAAGCTGAGACCCCTTGAGCAGGAATCTCCAGGGAGCTGTGGTGGCTCGCTTGAGCGGGAGTTGGCGATTTGCAATGGCCCAACGGCAGACGCCATCAAGACCAGAGCGGTGGGGGCAGAGGTTCCATTTCCGTTCGAGGTAACGCATTGTTTCTCTGAGACTGCGATCGCTCCAGCGGAATTGGTATAGCGCTAAGTCAGTGGGGATAAAGCTGGGGTCGAGCCGAGGATTCAGGAATGTGACTTGGGCCGCAGGTTCTAAGAGAACTCGGCGCTCCTGTTCCTTGAGCTGCAAGCTCAAGTCAATGTAGCTAAAGGGCTCATCCACCAAGGGATCAAACGTGATGGCTTTGAGAATTGCAGTACGAATCAAGAAGCAGTGAGCTTCGACGCCGTCAACGCCTTTGCGATGGAGCGGATGCTTGGGGACAGGCTGGCGGTTGAGTAGCTGGCTTTGGCTGAGTTGTTGCCGACCATTAGCCTTCTGCGTGAGGCCTATCTTGAGACCTGCAATGTGAATTTGCTGGGCAGGTCCATGATTGCCACCTTCCAAAATGAGGGGGGTAACCACATCAGCTTGCTTCTTCTCGGCGCAGGAAATGAGCTGCTCTAGCCAGCCGGGCTCCACTAAAACGTCATTGCCTAGGAAGACCACATAATCAACCTTGGGCAACATGGCCAGGGCAAAGTTACGGGCCTCGTTAACCCGTAGATGACGCTCCAAGCGAATCAGCTTGATATTGAGATGGCGCTTGGCCATGCGTTGCAAATACTGATGTGTGGGCTGGGGGCTATTGCCATCTACATAAATGAGATGAAATGGGTAGCGGGTAGCAGACATCAAGCGAGATAGGCAGGCCATCGTGGGGCTATAGCGCTCACGCTGAATAACCACGATGGCAACGCTGGGAAGGCTCATAACTAGGGACACCGAGTGAAGACAATTAGTGGCTTCACCCTGACTCGGTCCATTACTAATGGTCAGCTCGCTCGGGATGGTTCAATTCCCGGATGCTCCACAGCTCTACTGAGTTATGTGACGGCTGATTGCTTTGATGTCGTGATTATCACATAGGCCCCCTAGGGGGCGTCGACCTCAGCAAGTCTATCTTTGTCGTAGACTCAGAAAATACTCGCAAGTGTCAACTACATATGAGTTTCTTTTGACTGTAGAACTACGTAAGCTGTTCATTCATAACTATTGCACTGGCTGCTCTGCTGTAATTGGCTTAGTTTTGGGCCTCAGGTGATATGGGAAGGAGGAAGGATTGCGCCGCTGGGCTCACAAAAGTTGGTTTACCCATAGGTCGTTAAGATGAAATATCTGAGAAAGTGAAGCTGCATACTGAGGCATTTTTAGAGGTATTGGGTGAAAGGCTGGATTGACTCTGTAATATCGGCCATGGGAAATGGTGCAGTTATTGAGAGTCAGATTTTAGATGCTCGGCTGTATGAATGCACTGCCCTTGCCCTGTTTTTTGACCTAGGCTAAGCTCTGTGGGCGATGATGGGTGAAGGAAGCCGCATAGCTGCCTTCGTCAATTCCTTTTGATAGGACTTTTGCTGATTACGACAGGTAACAAGTTGCTAGTCGGCGACTTGTCGGGGTACTTTTCGAATTTCTACTGATTGGGATTACTTTTTCTTTGGCGCTTCCCCTTTACTTAATTTGGGCAGTCGTGGGCTTGTTGTTGACCATTGGCGGCACCCTGCTAGAAGTTGCGATCGCCAGTCCAGGGAGCCTCTGGGGGAGCGGTAGCTTACAGGTTCATAACCTAGGCGTGACCTTTCAAGTGGGGGCCGTACTATTGACGGCCTGTTTAGGGGGTCGCACGGCTGGAGCCTTAGCCCAAGTGTCCTACGTTGCCCTGGGGGTAATGGGAGTGATGGGACAGGCCATTTTTGGTCAGGGAGGAGGGCTGGGCTATGTGCAGCAACCCACCTTTGGCTATTTGTTGGGATTTATTCCAGGAGCTTGGCTTTGCGGTCTGTTGGCCTTTCGGCTGCGGCCCCATGTGGAAATGTTGGCGGCGAGTTGCTTGGCAGGGCTGGCGGTCATCCATCTATGTGGAGCTTTGTATTTGACACTGTTTGGTCTACTGGGCGTACTGGATTTTGGGACATTTAGTTTAGGACAGGCATTGATTCGTTATTCATTGGGGGCTTTGCCAGCCCATGGCGCGATCGCCTGTGCAACGGCAGTACTCGCTTTTTGTCTGCGTCGCGTTTTACTTTATTAGAGGTCTACTTTGTTTGACGCTCAGCCATGGGCCTGGAGGTCATCAGAACTCCAGCAAACATCGCTTGATTGCTGAGTAGACCCATCGTTGCCACAGGAAAGCCCGTTGAAGTATCCGAGAAATCTACTGTTTTGGCTGGCTGCGATCGTGGGCTTACAGCTCGATCGCTGGACTAAGGATTGGGTGATGGCCACTTTTGAGCTAGGCGAGTCCTGGCCACTGTGGCCCGACGTGTTCCATTTTACCTTTGTGGAAAATCCAGGGGCTGCTTTTAGCTGGTTTTCAGGCTATGGCCTGCAGTTACGCTGGCTATCTCTGTTGGTCAGTATCGTTTTGATGTTGGTGGCCTGTTTTGGTCCCCGCATGGTGCGTTTGGATCAGGTCGGCTTGGGATTCCTGTTTGCGGGGGCATTTGGCAATGGCATTGATCGTTTCGCAGCGGGTCGCGTGGTGGATTTCCTTGATTTCCGTTTGATTAATTTTGCGGTGTTTAATGTCGCAGATGTGTTCATTAATCTAGGGGTGCTCTGCTTTCTCGTGAGCTTGTTTTGGCCAGAGCCATCCCAGCGGGAGGCGGCTGAATCTGGACCTGAAGAGACCTCTGATCAGCCACCGTTTGAGGAGTGATTGATCGTTGAGGGGAAAGAGAATCCGCTAAAATTTAGATTGAGTTTGGGTCCCGATGATCTGAGCTGCTGATGCCTCCACGAGGCTGTCTTTTCCTTGGGATCACCGACCATGCCACAGGGGTATGACACCCAAGACTTAATTGAGATTTTGGAGAATGAGCGCCAGGCTTGTTTGGAAGGCAAACGACTTTATGTGAATGAGTCAGCTTCTTCAGGCCACCCTATTCTGGATCACTTTTTGAAAACGGAAGGGTTACAGAAGTACAACGCCTTTCAGGGGTTTAAGGCGGCTGTCCATGCCTATCAGCAACAGGAAAAGGTATCTGGGTTGATTTGGCAGAGGGTGACGGTGCGAGGGGAGAGTTTACGGTATCCAGTGGTGCATTCGCAGTTGATGGCGTTGCCCGATGATTTGAAGCAGTTGAAGGACTATGTGCCACCGCTATTAGCGCTCTGGGGGCGCATGACGGAGGGGCTCGACTTGTATCTAGCTGTGGATCAGGGTAAGGACTTTGTCTCTGTACAGGAGGCGGATGTGGCGGCGATCGTTCCTCGAACTCATTGGGCGATGCTTCAAGCCTGGGAGCGGGAGGATTTCTTTGAGATTTTGTTGCAGTTGGGTTGGGGGCAGCCGGGAGAGGCTGCCCATTGGCGAGCTTGGCCAGACTCGGGAAGTGAGTATGTCCATGGGGTGCTGCCAGGACGGAAGCCGATTTGCTGAGTTCGGCTCAGAGGCTCGCTCGGGCGGGGCAGGTTTTGAGGGGGATTGTAGGTGACTTGCAGCACGAGCTTGCTACTAAACCCGCCCTTACGTTTTCCTCTTGCTCAGATTTAGGTATCAGACAGCAAGAACGTTTAGCTGAGGTCTGCAGCTTGGAGGAGACCTGGACTGGTTTGGAGGGGGACGACGTTGAGGGTATCTAGCTGGGTGCAGTATTCGATGTCGCGATCGCCCTTGAGCTTAAGCAGACGCTGGCCATGGCTGGCATGGTGCATAAGGCTCAGCATCTTGTCTTTCCAATTCTCGAATAGCGCCACTGCCGCAAAGGCTTCATCGTTGCCAATGAGGTCTAGCAACGGCTTGCCAGTGGCTTCCATGACGCCATGGAGGACGGCTCCACCGCAGACGGTATCTTCTAGGGAATAGGTGCCTTCCCAGCCGGAGGAGACCATCCAGACTGTCTCTGGCTGATGTTTTACCAGGTAGTCCACGACGCTAGCACGGTTAATGAGCGCAGCAGTGAGCAACATTGGTGCAGGGCGAACTTTTGCTAGGGCACGAGTGCCGTTGGTGGTGCTGAGGAAGATGCGCTTGCCACCGACTCGCTCTGAAGTACAGAGCAGGGGGGAGTTGCCCAGGTCATAGCCTTCAATTTGCTTGCCGCCACGCTCGCCAGCACGGATGCGCTTTTCTGCAGGCCACTGCTCGCTGGTGGTCATGAGTTCGTTAAGGTCGCTGAAGGCTTGCACACCTTCTGCTCCGGCATGGAGGGCGGTGGCTATGGTCGTCGTGGCGCGCAGCACGTCAATGGCGATCGCACAGGCTGGAACCGGAGACTCAGGGGTTTGTTCCGGGGTATGAAAGATCGAGAATTTCACAGGCTATGCAACGACAGACGGGGTGGACAAGGATCAAACAAACTTCAGTCAATTGAGCTTTGCTCTGGATTTTGGCCAGGAGCTTTGGCTGCCGTTCTCAATGGGCTGTTAATTTAGCGCAATGAGTTCTTGACCAGAAACCAGCATACCTAAGCGGGTTCGTTTGGTGGCATACCTAGGGCAAACCGACGCGAAATGTTGGGATGAGCAAGAGCATTAAAGGAGTCAATGCAAACAGCCAAAGCCGCTATGCAGCTTGGACTTCCTGACTAGCGCATTGCCACAGGCTTCTTGTCGATGGCTTTGTCATCTTCTTTCGGCTTGCCTTTATTAAAGTGAGTTTCCAGTACTGCTTTAACCATCGGACCTGCCACAGAGCCACCACCGCCGCCCAGGTTTTCGCCAAAGGCCACCACAATAATCTCGGGATCATCAAAGGGAGCATAGCCTCCGAACCAGACATGGGATTCCCTGGGGGGATCTTCAGCAGTACCGCTTTTGCCGCCACTAGGCGGCAAGGTGGAAACATTTAAGACCGGACCTGTACCAGATGTGACGACCTGCCTGAGGCCATCTTGTAGGGCGAGCAAAGTCTCGGGACGAAGATTGAGGGACTTCCGCCAGCGTCTTGATTCTTCGTCATCTAAACGCAAATGGGGCTTAACTAAATCACCGCCATTGGCAGGAACGGCAAACATGTTGGCCACTTGGAGCGGCGTTGCCAACATGAAACCCTGGCCAATAGACATATTAATCGTGTCACCAATGAACCAGCCGCTGCCGGTGTAGCCACGCTTCCACTCATCATCGGGCACGTGGCCTGGATCTTCTTCATGGGCCAGCTCAATGCCCGTTTCGACACCAAAACCGTAGCGGCGGGTCCAGTCAATCAGCGTCTCGCCGCCAATGCGTCGTCCAACTTGGTAGAAAAATGTGTCGCTACTCATGGCCATGGCACCCCGAAAGCCTAAGGGACCAAATCCCGCATTATTCCAATCCCAAAATTGATTACCCCCAATGACTAAAAAAGGGTAAGTGGGCAGCACCACATCGGCAGAGAAAGCATCAGATTCGATGCCCGCACTGGTGGTCACGATTTTAAAGGTACTGGCAGGGGGGAAGGCACTAATGGCTCGGTTGACGAGGGGAGCATCCGGCGCATTGAGCTTATTCCAGGTATCGGGAGGCAGGGGTTTAGAAAACAGGTTGGGGTCAAAGGCAGGACGGCTGACCATAGCCAGGACTTCGCCATTGCGGGGGTCCAAAGCCACGATCGCCCCCATGCGATTACCAAGTATCTTCTCAGCTGTTTTTTGGAGTTCGATATCGAGGGTGAGGCGAATGTCTTTGCCTTGGCGCGAATCCCGCTGGCCCACAACTTTGACAATGTCTCCTGCAGCATTGACCTGCACTTGAGAGCCTCCCCAACTTCCCCGCAGCTCGTCTTCTAGGGAATATTCCACCCCCGCTTTGCCAATGACATCGCCGGGGCGGTAATGGCTTTCCTCCCAGGCTTCTAATTGGCTGGCGTCAATCGGCTTGGGCTGTTCCAGATTAAGTTTATCTAGGTCGTCACGGGTGACTTCTCGGGTATAGCCGAGCACATGGGCTGCTAAATCGCCATTCTTGTAATAGCGGATGGTTTCGGGTTCTACTTCTACGCCTTTGAGGCGACGGCTATTTTCTTTAATGGAGACGATTTGAGCTTGGGTTAGATCTCGGGCGATGCGAACGCGATAGGGCTGGTTTTCAGCGGTTTCAATGCGCTCTTCGATCTCTGTTTCAGGGAGATTGATGATTTTTGAGAGAGCCTTTTGGGTCTGGGGCCAAAGTTTGGATTCGGTCTCTACGGGCCAAACGTAGAGGGAATGACTGATGCGGCTGGTGGCGAGGAGTTTGCCGTTGCGATCGTAGATGCGGCCTCGTTCGGGGGGCTTGGGAATAAGACGAATTTGGTTTTCCCGAGCTTTGAGGTAATTTTCTTTACCGTTGATCAGCTGAAGAAAGGCTAGACGAGATCCAAGGGCTCCCAATAGCATGAGGGAGAAAATTAGGACCATGACAATGGACTGGGAGGATCGCCCCACGGTGCGGGTTGCGCTTTGTTGGGAGGGAGGGGCGAACAGCGTCATGGATGCCAGGAAGATAGTGCTATTACGGGTGGGGTATCGGTGAAGCGCGAGCTCAGGAGGAGTGCAACGAGCTCGTTTAGGGCCTGAGTATCGTTGATCAGGCTTGAAGCAAACCTTTGCTATAAATCTTAGCGTTAGACGTGGATGGCTTGTCTTTGTTGTTGACGCAATATTTTCCTCTAAGTTCTCGGTTTGGCGGCGTTCTGGCATTTGCTCTCAGCCAAAGCGCGTAACTCAACGTAGATAAGGCTTAAGTAAATTGGCGCAATCTATGACAGGCATGGGGTCATCTTGATGCCAGGTTGTTTGGCTGGGGGATGAATTGCGTTGGGATTATTGGGGATGTCGGGACGGCGTCTTGGAAATGCTCAATTCAATGGAAAGCGGACTGAGATTTACCAATCTCAGTCCGCTTTCCTTCGTGATTTTGGCTGTCTCAACAGAATCTTAGCTTTTCACTGCTGTGGGCATGATGCGTTTCCGCATGGATTCTGCACGCTTCTTAGCGGTGCTGTTGCTGGGGTCGATCTCTAAGGCCTGTTCATAGGATTTGAGAGCTTGGACGGTGAGCTGTTTCCGCTCGTAGGCGAAGCCCAGGTTGTTGTATGCCGTGGCATAGTCTTCTTTTTCCTGGATCGCATCCTTATAGTGACGAATGGCGAGGTCATATTGCTCTTTGGCGGCGTAGGCATAGCCCAGAGCATTGTGAACCATCGCTTTGGGCTCACCGTCTTCCAGGTCTTTGGACTTGAGGGCTTGCTTTAGGGCTGCGGCTGCCTGGCCATAAAGTTGCTTATCGAGCAATATGCCACCGAGTTCGTAATAATCCTGGGGATTACCTTTGCTGGTGGTGAGGCGACCTTGGAGCTTGGCTAGCTTCATTTCGGTGCTGCGCGTTTTCCAGACCTGTCGAATGATGAGGACGCCAGCAACTGCCAGGAGTCCTACAAGGAGTGACAGGTAAATGAGGGGTAAGTCGGATTTCATGGTGAAAAGCCGCGCGGGCACTAAAAGAAGGTTTTAAAGTTTGGCTTTGATGGTTGCAGGAGTGACGGGAGAGGGTCGTCCCTGAATGCTGCTCGTTAAGGAGCATTCTCACGGTTTGCTAAGCCTATGAATCAGACTAGCAAAGGATGTTTAGCCCTTGGGGGGCTTGTAGCATCTCACAACAGTTGGGGATATTTGGAGAGGGGATGCTGGGGTAATTGGGGGCTTTTAATTCATTAATTGCCAGGTTTGGGCGAGGTCGTTGAGGTAGCCGGATTGTTGCCATTGGCTGATGGTGGTTTGCAGGGCTTGGCGGAGGGTTTCGTGCTGTTGTCCTTTGGGGAAGGCGATCGCCAGTGGTTCTGCAGAGAGGAGTGGTCCTGATCTTTGAAAGTTGGGGTGCTCTTGGAGCCAGCCTGCTAGGACGGTGCTGTCTCCGGCGAAACCGACGATTTCGTTTTGGCGTATGCCGGTGAGGGCGGCTTGGTAGGAGGGGTAGGGGATGAGTTGTGGACGGGGAAGGTGCGATCGCAGGATGGCGATGCTGCTGGAGTTTTCGATGACGCCGAGGCGGCGGTCTTGCCAGGCTGAGCGTTGGGTGAGGTCAGGCTGTTCGGTGATGAGGGCGGTGCCGCTGAAGTGGTAGGCGGGGCTGAATTGGACGATTCGCCTGCGGTCGGCGGTGGGGGTGAGGTGGGCGATGGTGAGGTCGATTTGGCCGGTGAGGAGGGCGTTGAGGCGATCGCGGTTATCTAGGGGGATGAGTTGGATGGCTTGGCGATCGCCGAGGAGGGTTTGGGCGAGTTGGTGGGCGAGGTCGATTTCGAAGCCGATGAGGTTGCCGTTAGGGTCGCGGTATCCGAGGGGGCGGAGGTTGTCTTTGATGCCGATGATGAGGGTGCCGCGTTTTTGGATGGTTTCTAGGGGGGTGGCGGTGGCGATCGGGCTGGTGAGGGTGCTCAGGCTGGTGGTGAGAAGTAGGCAGTTGAAGGCTAGGCGGAGGGTGAAGTTTTTGAGCATTGCTTGGGCTGATGAGGCTTAGGCTTGAACAGCCTATGAGGCAAGACTGACAGCCATGAGGGCCAGCCCTCAAACTCCCGCCAATGGGGGACAAAGTCTCCCCCAATGGATTACCCCCTGCTACAACGGTGTCGGAGTTGAATGTTGTCTGTGAGGCGGCCTTTTGGATTGGGGAGGGGCGTTGTTTGGCTGGGCGGGTTAGGCCTGTTGGGTTGCTGCTGGCGCAGTCGAAGGATGGCCTGGCAAAGATGTATGGCGATACGGCTGTTCCCTGTCCCCCTACTTCAAGGGGGACCGACCCAAAACTCGTTTTGGGTCGAGGGGGTGGCTTTGTCTCTTAGTCTTGCCGCTTGCCCTCTTATCTCCGGTCCCCCTGCTCCTTCAGGAGTAGGGGCTAGGGGAAGAGGCGGCTGTTTGCTCGCACTCTTGCTACGCAGAAAAAATCCGACCGAATCACTTCAATAGTAGAAGCGATTCAGCCGGATTTTATGCAATCTTAGGTTGCTTTAGGCGGATTTCTTCGCCAGGTCAACTACTGCTTTGAAGGCGTCGGGGTCCAAGATGGCCATTTGAGAGAGCATCTTGCGGTTGAGGCCGATGTCAGACTTTTTCAGCGCGCCGATGAAGCGGCTGTAGCTGATGCCGTGGGGACGCACTGCTGCGTTGATGCGGGCGATCCACAGGCGGCGGTAGTCACGCTTCTTCTTGCGGCGATCGCGGTAGGCGTTGGTCAACGCCTTCATTACGCGTTGATTCGCTGTGCGGAAGAGCTTGGAGTGTGAACCACGGAAGCCCTTGGCGAGCTTCAGGATTTTATTTCTGCGTTTGCGGGCTACATTACCGCGCTTTACACGAGCCATAGGTTATTTTCCCCTGTTTTTTGGTTTGATTTGGAAGACGAATCGGTTCAGCATCCGGGCAAGGGGGTTAGTCTTGGGCCTCGGAGTTGGCGAACCTAATTGCGATGGGTCTTCGGTTCTCTAAATGTTGCGGTCTACAAGCTTAGCTGTAGGGCATCATCAAGGTGACACGCTCTGCGTCGGTTTCGTGAACCACGACGGCTTTGGAGAGCTCACGCTTCTTGCCGGTGGTCTTATGCTCTAGCAGGTGGCTTTTATAAGCCTTGCGACGCATAAATTTGCCGGTGCCGGTTTTGCGGAACCGCTTGGCAGCAGCTCTGCGGGTTTTTAGCTTGGGCATGTTTGGTACTTTTGAACAGCCTTGCGTCTAGGTTTTAGACACAGTCTTTAATGATAGAGGCTTTGAGCTTATATAAGCAAGTCTTTTGTCTGGGGAGCACTGCTTCTGTTTTCAACCTTGGGCAATCCACTCGGGGTCTACAGTTGACCACTGGAAAGGCTCTGACAACCCTGGTGATACCCGCTCTACTTCCGAGAAGGTTGGCTCTGGATGCTGCGAAGGCGTGGATATGGGAGTTGCTTGAGCTTCTATGGATTTTGTTGTGGGAATTTGACCGACGATGGGCGCTTGTAAGTTTCGGTAGATGAAAACTGCGGCTTGAGCTCTGGTGCGAATGTCGTGGGTCCGTAGTAGAACTGCTGCTTCGGTTTCTGCCATAGAAGAGCTTGCTTCTAAGGCCCTAGACATCGATGGGGAGACCGGAAGAGTTGAGCTTGCAACCATTCCTAGCTCTCGTTGGAGCACTTGCAGGCGATAGAGCTTTGCCTGGTGCAGCATCATGCCGAAATGGGTGGCTTGGATTTTGCGATCGGGTTGGAAGGTGCCATCGACGTGGCCACTGATGATGCCTCGGGTGGCTAAGAGTTCTACGAAGGGCTGGGACCAGTGGGATTGTAAGTCTCTGAATGAAGTGTTGCGGGTTGGCATAAGCTGCTGGATCTCAGCATTGCCTGGGGCTGAGCTGAGATTCGGCTCTGCAAAGCTGGGGGCCACAAGGGGGATTGTGGCTGATTTAAAGCTCGCTGAGCTAACTGACTGCACTGTTGGGGCAGTAGGTTCAGGAGAGACTGCGATCGCAGATGCATTAAATCCTTGAGTAGGCTGCTGCAATATGGCCATGGGAGAACCAGGCTTTTGGCTCGCCACAACTTCCATGACAGAAAGGGCTAGCAGTCCGTAAATTGTAGGATTTTCAGAGATTCTGAAAGAAACCATAGGGGCTCGATGTTCTAAAACACGGACTTAAGGCAAGTCTGACCAAAGCTCCTCAGAACGGGTCTAGACTTCTGGAATGTAGAAATCCGCTACTGTCAGTAGTTCTGCTGATGCTAGCTAGTTCCGGACAAGATTGAGAATCAAGAAGAAACATAACATAGGTTCTTCTGAAACTCTCTCCAGGAAGGGATTTGAGCCCCTCAGAACTATTGAGCTAGCAAGGAATGTAGCTAGTGAAGCTCATTCAACACTCCGTAGCTTCACTAGTGTAGGGGCTGATTATTTCCTGTTATCAAAGGTTCTCAAATTATATTTAACGTCAGTTCCGGCTAAGACTCAGCAGCCGGAAGTGCAAAATCCAGGTTGAGCGAGGGTTTCTTGGGTTGATGGCAATATGCGATTAAGCCGCAAAGCAGGTTGACCGAGAAATTGATGGGACTGCGATGGCGCG
>CALECT010000224.1 GCA_937949725.1 uncultured Pseudanabaenaceae cyanobacterium | reverse complement strand
ACGCTGATGATGGCCGTGCGATCGCGGGGTAAATCACAGCTCCCCTCCAATCCCTTCACCATGATGAAATCCTCACAGTCCCGCAAAGCCAACGTGGCCAACAATCGCTCCTCCGTCGGGGGATGGACATAGCCGACGACCAGGCGCGATCGCCCCTGGTAGGCATTCCAAACCAGCTCCAAGGTGGCGAAGGGCGGACGCTTGCCAATCTCCTCGCGATAGACCGTCAGGGCCTCCGCCAGGGGGAAATGAGTCGGCAAATAGACCAGCCCCAATCCCGCTTTTGCTAAAGCTCCCCCCAGCTGCTCCAGACTGGGCACCGTCCAATCCAGCCCTAGCTGCTGCCACAACTGCACCAGGGGCACGCCATATTTGGTCGGCATCGTCCTGCCCCCATGCATCAGCACGGGGCATTGGGCGGCAGCGAGAACTAGGGCGACAAGGGGGGCAACTGGAGCCGTGCGCGATCGCCCGTCAAAGGGACTGCCCAAGACTAAAACGGGTCGCTCTGTATCAACGGGGGAAAACTGAGGCCCCAATTCACCGTAGGCATCCAGCAGACCGGCCATCTCCTCCGGGCTGGGGCGACGAATACGATGGGCAATCATGAAAGCCCCAATCTGGGCGGGGGTCGCTTCCTGGGTCAGCATCAAGCGAGTGGCTAGAGCAGCTTCCTCGCGGGTCAGGGGTTTACTGGTGTGGGTGCCGCTACCCACCTTCTTAAGCAAGTCACGGAAAACGGCGCTCATGGACGGCTAGCTCATCGAGAGTAGAAAGGGATGCCGCTACAGTCTCCCATCTGCGACTCCCCCTGCCTACTGCTGGAGAAGCTTTTTTGACATAGGTATCATGCGATCAATGAATACCTACTTGTCCCTGACGGTTTTACAATGCTGCCCTGGAACTCAGCCCAAGGAAGAGAGCTTGGCTGCGGAGGCGTTATGGCTGGTCGCCAAATAGCGGCGGGCGAGGTCGCGAAAATGCTTGATGGGGGGAATTTGGAGGCGATCATGGGTCGTGACCAGCACGACCTCGCGACTGAGCTTGGGATGGGCCAGACTGCGCACCGCCAGGCTCTTGTCAGTTAATGCGTCGGCGAGGGCCATCTGGGGTAGCAGGGCTATGGATTGCCCCTGGCGCACCATGCCTCGGAAGGCATCGAGGGTATTTAACTCCACCGTGGCTCGCAGCTCTAGCCCTTGCTGATTGAACTGCTCCTGCACCAGTCGCTGCATTCCATAGCCATCCTTAAAGACCACCTGGGGATAGCGGGCTAAGTCGGTCCAGGGAATGGATTGAAGCTGGGCCAGGGGATGGTTTGCCGCCATCAAGACTTGAATCGGCTCATCATACAAATACTCCACCGAGACCTCCGCATTACGCGTGAGGAAGGGATTGTTCATGACGATGGCGATATCCACTAACCCATCCCGTAGAACCTTGAGGGCGCGATCGCTCCCCAACGCCGTCACCCGCAGCTGAGTTCGAGGATAATCCTGGCTAAACTGCTCCAAAATCGGGGGTAAATCATGGGCACAGAGGGAAGAAATCGCAGCCACACAAAGCTCCGGCTGCTCTCCCCTGCGCAGAATATCCAAATTATCCAGCGCCTGTTGCCACTCCTGACAGATGCGCCTGGCCCGAGGCAAAAACTGCTCTCCCCCCAGGGTCAACTTGGCTTTGGCACCTCGATGGAACAGTGGCAAATCCACCGTCGACTCCAGGGATTGAATTTGTCGGCTCACCGTGGATTGGGTCACCCCACAACGCTGGGCAGCCTGTTGAAAACTCCCCGTCTCTGCCACTGCTAAAAAAGCCTGGATTTGCTCTAACCGCATGAATTTCTCGTCTGGCGATCGCTGGCTAGACCCAAGGCATCAAGACTTGCCAGCACCCAAAATTAGCAAAATGCCATGTCTCAGTTCCGTTAAAACGGCGACGAAACGAGAGTTTTTTTAAGATTTTGCGCAATGTCTCAACCAAGATTTGACCACATTCAGCGAAGCAACAGCGCAGACAGACTCTCTCTAGGTCGCTAGACATCATCAGAGAGCGTCCAATCCTCGAGCTGAAATGCCGAGTTCCCCCAGCTATTTCGTTGAGCAATAACTAATGAACCGAGTCTCTTTGTCTCTAGAAATGGGCAACCTAGATTGAGTCCACTATCAGATCTAGGCGGAATCCCCCTGCGGTGTCACGTCCACTAGAGCAATGCAACCCAGCAGAATACGTTAAGTTCCATGGGTTGAAGTCAGGGTTTGCAACGCTTCCAGCCGTTGAATCAAACCAGCACCATGAAAGGTCTTACCAGTCAGAAGCTTAAGGTCAATGTCTCCCCCGTGGAACTCATCGGCCAAATCCAAAGCATTATTCAGTCTCAACTCAACGGACGCATTTACCTACGTAGCCCCCAGGAAAGCTGGCATCTCGATTTTCGAGTGGGACGGCTGGTATGGGCCAGCGGAGGGAGTCATCGTTTCCGGCGCTGGCAGCGTTCCCTCAAGCGCTTCTGCCCTGACCTCTCCCCCACAAAAGTGCAGCTGCGGGAAAAGGAAATCTTTGACCATTGGGAATATCTAGCCCTCACGGTCATGATCAAACGCCAGCAAATCAACCGCGAAGATGCGGTCGCCCTGGCCAAGATGACCATGCTGGAAGTGCTGTTTGACATCTTTCAACAGAGCGCACAGCTCCAGGAGATTTCCCACACCACCGATCGCCAATCCCTGGTGGGCGAGCCCCTGGCCCTATTCAGCAATTCAGAACTCCTCAGCGAGGCTCATAGCCGGGTCAAAACCTGGCAAGAGCTGGGGCTAGGGAAAGTCTCCCCAAACCTCGCTCCCAGCATTCGCAACCTCGAAGGCCTCACCCAGGTCACCTCCCCTAAAACCTATAGAATCCTGCGCAGTCTGCTCAAGGGTCGGCTCTCCTTCCGGGATCTCAGCCTGATCATGAGCCATGATCTAGGAACGTTAGGGCGCAGCTTAGTCAGCTACATGCGCCGAGAGCTCGTTGCCCTCAAAACACTACCCGACCTAGAAAGTCCCTTTGCCGGGTCAGGTCGGATCGAGGTGCCCACCAAAACCGTCGCCAATCTCCCCCTCATCTTCTGCATCGATGACAGCCCCCAGATTTGCTACATCATGGAGGAGACCCTACGGGCCGGAGGATACCGCTGCAAGACAATCCAGGACTCTCTCCT
>CALECT010000223.1 GCA_937949725.1 uncultured Pseudanabaenaceae cyanobacterium | reverse complement strand
CTGTAGAGCTTGTGCATGGCTTCGAGGCCGCCACCGTGGTAAAACCAGGCGTTTTGCTGCTGAGCGTTGAGGCCAAAGGGGACAGCTGTGCCGAAGGCGAGGGCAGAGTTTTTGCCAACGTAGTAGTAGGCTGCGCTGTGGCCGCAGGCGACGGTGCCGGATTCTACGGCGTTGAGGACTTCTAGGCCGGGGACAATTTCTCCCGCAGCGAAGGGCTCGATGGTGAAGCGTCCGCCGGTCATGGCGCTGACGCGATCGGCGATGGTTTGGGCTCCGCCGAAAATCGTGTCGAGGGATTTGGGCCAGCTGGTGGCCATTTGCCAGGTGACGATGGGGAGCTCGGAGCCGGTAGTGCCAGCACCGCCGGTGGTGGCGGCTCCGCAGGAGGCTAGGGCGGCGGCAGAGGTGGTGGCGGCTCCGTAACCAAAGAGCTGTCTGCGTTTCATGGAAAAGGGATGTTTATAGGGATGTTAAAAGGTGGACCGAAATCCGCCCTAATTTAATCATGTGGTTTGTCGGTTGGTGCTGAATTGACAGGCTTTATCAAGGTTGTGTTTGGTCAGAGTTGGGAGGTAGGGCGCAAATCTATGAGGCAAGGCGCAATCCATGAGGGCCAGCCCTCAAACTCCCGCCAATGGGGGACAAAGTCTCCCCCAATGGATTATCCCCTGCTACAACGGTGTCGGAGTGGGATGTTGTCTGTGGGGCGGCTTTGGGGATTGGAGGGGGGCGTCTCGCTTTGGGTTTTGTTGGTCTGTTAGGTTTGCTGCTTCGCAGTCGTGGTTCTGGATTGGAGGGGTTGTAGATTAAATATCTCTTGTCACGGCTGAAACTATGACTTGGTTTTTGTGCCGGTTGAAGCGCTTAATTAGGCGTTAGTGTTAAGGATGGACTCTCTTTATCTGTGCATCGATGCTTGTTCTTGTTCCTCGCAAAGTTATCAAAATTTTGTTGGCGATCGCTCTCGCCTGCTGCGTTCTGGGAGCTTTGGGACAAGTTATTGAAGTGGTCACGCAAAAGGAGAATTTCCTGGGGCTAGCCGCCTTTGACCTCAATGAAGAGGGTACGGTTTCCGCTTGGTATAGCTCCATGCTGCTGCTGGTTGCTTCGGCAATTTTGGGTGTGATTGCTTGGGCTCGTCGGGGGGAGCGGTTTGGTCGGCATTGGGGTTGGCTGTCGGGGATCTTTCTCTATCTCTCGCTGGATGAGGCGTTGGCGATCCATGAGGATGCTGATTTAGCCCAGGCGGTTTTGGATAAGAGCAATTTTATTTACGGCGATGCTTGGGTGTTTGTGGGGGCAGCTTTTGCGGCAATCGTGGCTTTTAGCTTCCGCAAGTTTTTGCTGGCTCTGCCTCGGAAGATTCGCAATGGAATGCTGAGGGCCGGGGCGATTTATGTGGGCGGGGCGGTGGGTTTAGAGGTGGTGGGAAGCTATTTTGATTCGCTGTGGGGTAAGGAGACTTTGGTGCGGGTGGCGGTGATTACCCTGGAGGAAGGGTTGGAGATGTTGGGGGTGATTCTATTTATCGCGACTCTGCTGTCCTGTTGCCGCTTATGGCAGATTGGGATTCAGGTGGAGCCTGGCGTTGGGGTCGATGAGGTGACGGATTCAGCGGAGAAGTCGGCTTTGACTTGAGCGATGCGGGAGGATGCTCCGGCTTGGGTGAGGTAGGCGATGCATTGGGAAAATTGCTGGGCAATGGCCTGGCTAAGGCTGTGGTCTTGGGCTTGGGCCTGGTGCAAGCGGGCCTGCTGGCAGTGAGCTTGGGCTAGGTCACAGAGCGCTCCGAGATCTTCTAGGCCAGCGATCGCCCGATCAATATGCTGCTGGGCTTTATCCCAGTTCTGTTTTTGGTAAGCCAGTTGGGCTAAGCCGAGACGCGATCGCGCCTCAATCTGGGGATAGTGGGCCAGTTCCGCAGCGACTAAGGATTGCTCAAAGCAGCATCGGGCCTTGTCTAATTCATTTAGCTGTACATACACCTGGCCCAGAAGCTGAACAAAGTAGGCCCAGCGCCCTTCAGTGGCAACGGACTGTTGCTCGCTACCTAATAAGGCCATGCCACCTGATGCAATGAGCTGCTGGGCTTTGGCCTTTTCGTCTTGGTGGGCATAGACCAGGGCGAGGCAAACCGTGGCTTTCTCGGCCCAGGCATGGTGCTCGCTGTCCTGGGCTTGGGCGATGACTTGTTGAAAGTCTGATTCCGCCAGGCTCCATTCCCCCAGGTCTATGCGATAGAGGCCGAGGCTGAGGCGAGCATCAATGGCGAGCATTCGGCGGTAGTAGCGGGCGAGGCGCTCTTTTTCGGGATTCTCGGCCTGGCCTCTGACTAGAGCGTCTTGTTGAACGGTGGCAACTTGGGAGAGCACGGCTTCTTGGCTGGCGATCGCCATCTGGAGCTGTCCTCGCACCCCGTAGAGATCTCCCAGAATATTTTGCAGCTCTGCCCGCTGGAGAGATTCAGGCAGTTTACGGACCAACTGTTCCATGGCTTCCAACACGGGCTGAACGCGGCCCATGCGATGGAGGGTGCTGGCTAGGGGAAGGAATTGGTCCCACTGGTTGACTCGGCTTTGGAGCAGAATTTTGGCAGCGAGCTGGTAGTCACCGATGGCGATCGCGTAGGGATAGGCCTCAAATGCGGCCAAGGCTTCTTCGCAGTTGGTGATGCGTTCAATGCTGGTTTGCCAATGGGTGGCGGCTTGGCGGTGGGCCTGTTCCCAGTCAGAGCTGGCTTGGAGGCGGCTGACGGCGGCGGCTCGCAGGGCGGGGTGGAGGCTGTAGCGGCCTTGGTTGTGTTCTAGGAGCGATCGCCGACGCAGGGAATCAATCAGTCGGATCTGTTGCCCCGCTGGCACATCCCAGAGCATGGCTCGCAGTCCAGCGACTTGGAGCGCTGGGCCACCCTGGTCGCGGTAGCAGCCGAGGCGACAGAACAATTGATAGGCTGCGGAGTCCAAATTCTCCAGGCGCAGGATCTGATGCTCAATTAGATTGCTCAGGTCTGCACTGCCCAGGGGATCCTGCTGGTGCAGTTGCCAGTAAGCTGCACCGTCACCGCCAAAGTCCGTCGCCATGGCGGCACTCACGAGGCCCATGGCTTTAGCATTGCCGCCGTAGGTGCGGTGGAGATTTTGCAAGATCTCGGGCGAGAGTCTGATCTGCTGTTGCTCAAAGACGGTTTGCCAGGCGAAGCAGTCTAGGCCAGGTAAAGCGTAGTGGTGGAGAGCTAGGGCGGGGTCGCAGAGGCGATCGCGACTAGTCACCAGCGTAATGCCCGGCACCTGAGCCAGCATTCGCAGCAGTTCACCATAACCTCGAAGCCCCGGCAAAAATTGCCCCTGGCCATCGAGAGCTGATTCCAAATTGTCGATCAAAATGCCAAAATGATGTTCTTGCAACTGCTGCTTCAGCAGCGCTAAGTTGCGCGCAAATTCCACCTTCGGGGTGATATTGAATTGTTGTTGTAACCAATCCTCTACCCATTGCTCTGCGGCAACGACTTGCTCAGCCTCTTTCGCCAAGGTCAGTTCTAACAGCCCTGCTAGATTTTGCTGTTCACTGGCCAACGCTTGATTAAAGAACCCCTGGGCCAGGGTTGTTTTTCCTAGGCCACCTGCACCTTGAATAACGATGAGGCACTGTCCTTGGTTAACCAGTCCCGTGAGATCTGCCAAGGCGTTATCTCTGCCGACAAAGCCATTGTTGGCGATGGGCAATGCGGGGCGATGAATGTTTTGTAATTTGCGCTTAACGCGGCGCGCTTTGTTTTTGCAACGCTCTACGACAGTGCGTAGGTTCCGTTTGGTGACCTTTTCGCCTAATAGCTCTGACAAAGACTTCCACAGTTGGGAGCCCACATCCTTGGCATGGCCTTCGGTACAGCCGTAGCTATCAGCAATCTCGCTGTAGCGCCTGCCCTGGAGGACTTCGCTGAGGATGACCCGCTGGAGATCGCTGACACAATGGCCCTGGCGATCGCGCATCAGATCTTCCACCAAGTCCAAGGCTGTACTGGATTCGCTGGGACCAGAAGACATGGGCTGATAATCGTTGCCTGGGCTTTGGGGAACAGCGTTGTAATCCATGGGCGTCTTAGTAACCAGTAGTGATATCGATTCGAATCTATTTCGCTCTACTTCCCTACCTATAAAGAGGTCATTACAGTTGGCAAATTAGAGAGTTCTACAGGGTATCTACGTAAATTTTCGGAAAATATCAGATTGAATTGCGATCGCGAGCTTTGGCCGACCAAATCCGACCTTATTGCCCACTTG
>CALECT010000222.1 GCA_937949725.1 uncultured Pseudanabaenaceae cyanobacterium | reverse complement strand
ATATCCACGGTCCAATCGACGCTGACAATATCAGCGCCGGTTTGAGCCATGCGCTCCAACACACCCGCACTGCCGCTGATGTACATGATGATGGGGGTGTCAGGGTGGGTCTGCTTCACCTGGTCAATCACCCGCTTTTGGTAGGGCAGGGCGAAAGTGTCATAGTCCATGGGGCTGAGCTGACCGGCCCAGGAGTCAAATAACTGCACCACTTGGGCACCACAGTCGATCTGATAGCGAACGTAGGTGGCGATAGAGTCCGCGATGTTGCCCAAAAGCTGGTGCAGCAGCGCTGGCTCATTAAAGGCCATGCCCTTAATAACGGAGTAGTTCTTAGAACTCTTGCCTTCCACGGCATAGGCCGCCAGGGTCCAAGGAGAACCCACGAAACCTAGCACCGTCGTATGGTCATCCACTTCACTGCGAAGAGTGTTGAGGATGGTTTTGATGAAGGGCAAGGACTCCTCGGGGTCCAAGGGACGCATGGCATCCACTTGAGCCTTGCTGCGGATAGGAGGATCAATGACCGGGCCTTTGCTTTCGACGATGTCGAAGTCAATGCCCATGCCCGGCAGGGGGGTGAGGATGTCTGAGAACATGATCACGCCGTCGGGCTTGAAGGCGTGGTAGGGCTGCATCGAGATCTCGATCGCCAGATCGGGATTCTCAGAGCGATCGCGAAAGGAAGGATACTTCTCCCGCAGGTCGCGGTAGATCTTCATGTAGCGACCTGCCTGACGCATCATCCAAACGGGGGGGCGCTCAAGCTTTTCACCCTTAACCGCTCTCAAAAGATAGGGCGTCTGTTCTCCAGCCATTGCAACCTCGATTATCTTAAATATTTGTTAAAAGCCAGCTTGGATCGGACCCTGGAGCCAGGCAAAAGGCATCTAAAAAAGCCCTTGCCAAACGCGCCGTAACCGTTTCCGGCTCTAGATTTGAGCCATGCGTAGCAGCCTTAAATTATAAGTGATGGCGGTGCTTCCCATGGAGAAGCTGGAAGAGTTCGGTTTTTTGGCTCTCCGATGGTTGAGCTTTCACTGCTTTTCTACGCAGGATAAAAACTCTGGGTACACTAGGCTCGCTTAGGTATCAGCGACTCATGGAGTCCTCCCTCAGCCAATTGTTCTATCTCTACGAGCGATCGCGCCTTGGCTCAAAAGCGTTCTACTGTCTCGTTGCCTTTTCCTCCTCGCAAAATTCTGGGGGGTGGATTGCTGGGTATTGGCGCAGTGCTGATGCTCTTGTTGATCCTGGTGCTGCCCGTTTGGACCCGGCTGGATTGCGAACGCTCCGTCACTGAGCTTGTTAGCTGCCGTCTGCGGGGGGCAAACCTCATCGGCATTGCCTGGCGCAACCAGAAGGTCATGCCCATGGTGGGGGCTGAAACCAACCTCCAATCCATTAAAGCTGGCTATCGGTATCGCACTTCGATCTTTACCTATAACGATGAGATTTCTTTGGCTCCGTTTAGTGTGAGCCACCGCCAAGCCAGTCGGACCAAGACAAGGATCATGGGCTTTGTGGCAGACAAGACTGCCACAAAGCTAAGCGTTAGCTATCGAGTGCCTTGGATGTTATTTGTGACGGCGATCGCCTTTGCTGTCACCTTATCCAGCGTGGGCGCTCTCTTTCTGTGGCTGTAGCCATCCCAAAAGCTTGAAGATATTGTGAGCTTTCTTTTAAAACTTCCGGATATGATTTCGCGGGAACCTTTCTCCTGCTTCTCCGTCCTGACTCAGGAGGCCACTGAGCATTTTGCTCAGTGATGCCCACAATTGTGGTTTTTATCGCTAGAATTAACCGCGATCTGCTCAGGCTCTCGATCTTGAGACTTCTATGAAGTGCCACCTTGCCCCGGCAAACACTGACGCGATCGCGGTTTCATCTGGGTAGGATCGATGCATGGTCATCTTGATTGAGCAGAAGAGTCCGAACACTGTTCGGCAGAGCATCCACTGGATATATTGTCCTAAGTGCAGATGCATGAAAGGCAATGTTTGTTACCTCGACAAGCAATTGCATTGAAGATGGGGTAGGCCATCTTTGATTAGAAACGATTTTTAGACCCTTTAGCATCCACTTTGGTGAGGCAACAGACCCATGGCGAAGAAGCAAATTAATCAGGCTATTGAAAAGCTTCTCCGTAGCGCAACGCAGTTGAATCAGAAGCTCACATCTCAAGAACGCTTTTGGTTAATGCGCAGTGGCTTTGTGGGTCGTCAGGCTCAGCCAGAGGGCGGCTTCATCTTGCCGACAGTGACTTTGCTGTTGGTCATGCTCTCCCTGGTCTTAGGGATTCTAATTTTCCGTACAGGAAGCAGAACCACTCAGGTGATTGGTGAGCGTCAGCAGAGGCAAATTTATAACGCCACCACACCAGCCATTGAAAGAGCGAAGGCGAAATTAGAATTCCTGTTTTCAGAAGAGGCGATACCAGCATTACCTTCTGATAACGATATTTCCCTAACCCTCCTGGCGAATGATGGTCCCCTTACAGGCCCCAATGGCAACTATGGTCGCTACACCCTGCAGGACGAGACGAGAGTTAATATTGGCGGTACTCCTGCCCTAGATAATGCTTGGACCTTTCAGTTTGATTCGGACGGGGATGGTGATGCCGAAACGAAAGTTGGTTATTCAATCCTGAGCTTGGCCAGCTTTGACCCTAACCCCAACAATAATGACAATACTGATGTCATTGCGATACAAGATCCAGATCAAATCAAGGCAGATAATCTTGTTGTTCGCAATGGTCCCATCAACTTAAGTGGCGGAGTTGGAAACCCCAATTGCCCAGCGCCTGAACGTTCTCCATTCCAAGGCTGGCAGAATGTGACGGGTTCCGCACTGCGCAAGTCTATCCAGGTCCATGCTTTTGCCAGCAACCCCAACACGGGAGTTGTCTCTACCTTAGAGATGCAGCAGGATAAGCAATCCAACTTGGGCAACAAGTGGGGGGCTTGGTTCCGCAACGACATGGAAATCTTCCCTGGCCCCGACTTTAACTGGAACGGTGCCATGTTTGTCGCGGGTAGCTACTTTGTCGGTGGTAGTAATGATCGAGTCCGACTCTATCCCGTTTCATCCCCCAGCTCTTGCATTTATATCCCTGATAACTCAGAGATCGTGATTGGCAATATTCCTCAAGAGCTCGTGGATGAATTTGAGCTCAATGGTGGTTCCCCCTTTCGGGGTCACTACGTCACAGGGACACTCCGGGACGATAATTTCGCTGGTAATTCAACGCTGTATCAGCATTCTGAGGCAGAAAACCAGATTCCCCCGGCCAACCGGACTACGGTGCTGACTGGCGCGAATGACTCTATCAATGATGATGTGGGTAACCCCACTCAGGTTGCTTTGGATCCAGTATTGCTGCTGACCCAAGCGCAAAATCGAGCTCGTGACGAGATCAATGGCAATGACAGAACTAATAGAGGAGGGCTTCTGCCGGGAAGTATCCAAGAGGTAGGGTGGGCCGATAAAGGAGAAGAGGCCAATCCAAGATGGTGGGTTGACGAAAGCCGCCTTTACAACGCCTATCAGCCCACTCCCTTTGTGGATGATACCTATCGAGCAGATAATCGCTGGGGTCCCAAGCCGATCTATAGCGAGCAGCCCCTTGCTGCTACGCCTCTCACCGACGATCCCGAGGTTGCGGTTGACTTTAATGTGGCAGACCCCTCGCGCAACACCATTGAGGTGAGCAATCCATTGAATGTGGATGCCGCTTTGGTAGATCGCTTGACGCGTGAAGCACCGCCCAACGCCAATGCCACTGATGAAGAAAGCTATGGCCTAGATGGGTATTGGGAGCGGCGTGCTGCTGCCCAGGGCGTCCGCGTGATCGTGGGGCAGCGTCTTGAGCTAGGCAACCCCAATGGATGGAAGACCGAGTTTGATGCCGATGGCAATGGATTTGATGACAACGATGACTTAAATAACAATGGCTTGTGGGACTTTGACCCCCTGTATCCCCCCCCAGCCAGTGCGGCTGACCCAGCTGCATTGAATGCAGCCGGTAACTTTGGTGAAGTTACAGATGAGAATGGCACTTCTCTATTGCAGGCTGCGTTTAAGCAGGTGAGCGATGCGACCAATCCAGACAGCAGTTTGGAGGACCGACAGCATGAGTCCCGCCAGTGGAAAACCTTGCGAACCAACCAGGCTGCTGCCCAGAGTGCCACCCTCTATCACTACCTGATGGATGGAGGCAACTACCCCGTCGCCTGCATAGCCTCCGCGGTCCACCCCGGCACTCGCCAAACCATCGAAGCCAGTACCACTTTTAATCCGTTGTCACCCACGGATACTCGGCCCAACGTTAATTTCCTCACTGGCGATGGTACCAATGGTTGGGAATTCTACCCCCCTAATTACGCTGCTGGAGTAGGCGCAGTTACCTCTGCCGCATTGGAAACTGCGCGGGGAAATTTTGAAAATGACATCAACGATCAAAATAGTGACCTGAGGGTCGCTCTCCACAACCTGGCCTACTTTGCAGGTGATCCGGCTGGTGCATTCCCCCCCTTTCAAGACACGAGTGACAATAACGGTGGTAATGATGCTGCAAATCTAGCTCTCTTTCGCAACGCGAATCAACGAGATGGAAGTATTGGTGATGTAGCTCACCCTTTCCCCATTCAGTCCATGTGGGGAGATTTCTCTAACCTACGCCGCGTCATTGATAAGTTGGAAGGCAATGCAGCTTACACCGGTGTCAACCCTGGTTTTAGCTATGACGGTGCTGTAAACGGCCTAAGTCTCGCCGATCAAACCACGCTTCAGACTGCGGCTTGTACGCTCGGGATTTTGGCTTATAACGTTGATAACGTTCTCAATCATGACGATGCTGATGATGAGTTTTTGGGCGATAGAAAGCTGTTTAATGCTTTTCGTACCATGAATGCTCAGTCTCCCGTTGTCTTTCAGAAAGGCCCAGGGCCTAATGGTGATGACACCGAGCTAGAGGTTGAGTATGACGCTTCCAATGCTGGTCCTGAATATAAGGCGGTTCTCAAAGCAGAGGACCAGCTCTTCGACTTCAACAACCCAGCTGGCTCAGTGCCTCCAGAAGTGTTTGTTGAAGCCCTTGAGGCGTTCTTAGATCCTGATGACTTTGATACTTTGGTTGCGACTCGTAATCGGATGCAGATTCAACGCGATCGCGCCCTTGGCTTTTCCCAGGGCATGGACTATGTCGTTCAGGTCGGAAACGCCCGGATTTTAGGCCAAGAGCTTCCGGCTGTTGGTGAAACCATTCGCCTGCAATGTGACTTTGTCGCCAATGACTACTTCGGCAAAGGCAAGCCCTTGGACAAAACCGCTGAAATTGAATTTTTAACGATCGCTCTGACGCTTTGTCCTTCAGGCCCCAAATATCCATCCTTGGCCTATATCTTCCCTGACCGAGATCATGCCCACGATGGAACATTAGCCAATAATACAGGCGCAAACCCACTCAAAAATGATCCTGGCGAGGACCAAGTTGCAGCAAGGATGCAACCTCAAAGTGAGCCCTATACCAGTTCCACACTGCAAGTCCATGGTACCGACTTCAATAACGCTTATACCTTCAACGGTGGTCAAAACGCTGGGTCTAGCTGGACTCCGGGCAATGATGCTTATCAAGCTGTAGGCGACGATAATAACGATGGTGTCATTGAGTCGGGAGAAACTGACTTTACCAGCATTGCATTAGTCCCTAAGGCCGCAGGTACTTATTCGACTTGGGCTCAACCCACTGCTAATACCGAAACCTCTCCCAATGGTGATGATGAGGACCGTATCAATCGCATTGTCGGTCCCGACGGAAACCAACGTTGGTTGAGCTTTTTAGACAAAGGCATCTTCAACGGTCGCGAAGCGATGGCTGCCCGCGTCATGGACATTGACCTAGACTTACTGCGGCGCAATATTGTGACTGGTAATAACCAGCTTGCAGGCACCTCCAACCAAGACTGGTGGTTGCCATTGCCTCAGATTATTAACCCTGCCCAGGCTCCCACGCGCACAGGCGCAGCAATCTACGCATTCCGTGAAGATGCCGTGCGCGAAGATGGCATCGCTCGCCCCCGCTCCGCATCTCCGGCTCAAGGTGTCTGGGAGGCAGCTTGGCTTAATTACGTTAACGATACCCGCGATGCAGATTATTTGATGGATGCCGTCAGTGCTAATTCGCAGGATCCCCCAATTAACCCAAACAACGGCCTAAGTCCAAAAGCCGTTGACTTTTACCCGGACCCTGATCGCCGTGTTCACGGTTTCCGGCTACGCAATGGCATTGATCTACGCCGAACTGATTTCACCACTACCGCTGTTCCTGAGCCTGCAGATGATCCCCGTGGCATGTCTTTTGTCTCCGACAACCCGGTTTATGTCCAAGGCGAATTCAACATTCACAGTACAGATGGAACAACGGCCAATATCATTCAGGAGTTTGAGCAGAAGCTGGGAGAGGGATTCACCGACGCTAACTTCTATCAACGAACGACGCTAGATCTCGACTTTGCTCGTACAGGTGCAGGCAGGGATAGCTGGCGTGCAACTGAGGTTGTAGGCGATGGCATTACCTTGTTGAGCCGCAACTACAGTGGCGGCGATGCGGGTAATGGCCCGGATGGCAATAGCCAACAGCATTTAGATGGTTGGATTGCTCAAGGAATTGTCGGTGCCGAAGGCAACTTCAATGATGTGTCTTCTTTCATGTCGCTAAACGAACCTGCAGAGGGTGATGGCGATAATGCTCAAGCTACGCGAGGAGACGAATTCCGTTGGGTACGCGAGGATGGCACTGTGCCCGCACAGGATGATGCAAACAACGCCTCCCCGATTAAAATCTCCTTTCGCGGCTTCCCTGTTTACTGCTCTTTACCTAACAGTAGAATCAGCGACATCGGAAATAGTTCTGATGCTTCAACGACGACTGTGCCTGTAGGTGCCTCTTGTGCTGCTTTGGGAGGTGAAGAGCGTGAGTATGGTCTGAGAGATTCCAATCAAATCTTCCGCTCCTTCGACTCTCAGCGAAATGCGACTGAGCAGGCTCCGCCTGACACTTATATGAACATGCTGATGGTTAGCGGAACCATTCCATCTCGCTCAAATCAGAGTAATGGTGGCCTACACAACTTCCCTCGCTTTTTGGAAAGACATACTCGCCTCTGGATTGCTGGTTCGATCTATCAGCTCAACTTTAGTTCTGCTGCAACTGGTCCCTTTGACCAGGACTCTTGGGAGCCAGATAATGCGCCTCAGGCTGGATCTGGAAACGGTGAAGATATTACCTATTACTCACCTCCAGCGCGTCTTTGGGGTTACGACCCTGCACTTCAGCTGGTTCAACCCGCTCCTGTCGCTCAACGTTTTGCAACGCCAGCGAATATCCGCAGTGAGTTTTACCGGGAGCTCCCCGTCGATGATCCCTACATTGTTAATTTGCGCTGTGCTGTGGAGGATCAGTCTGCCGTGAATTCTAATTTGTGCAATTAGCGACAGAGCAATGAGACTCACAAATTCTGAATAGTTCGAATCCATAATTAACTACGAGACTGTTTAACGATGTCTGGCCTAACGAATCACTTTTTGACATCCTATTTACGCCGAGCTAATCGCTCCCTGGAAAGTCAGGAGACTGACAGACGGCAGGATTCTGGCGTCACATTGCTAGAGACGTTGGTTGCGATCATCGTCGTTACGATTGTGGTTGCCGTGATTACGCCTCCTATTTTTCTTGCCGTTGGCACTCGAGTTAGGCATCGTAAAACAGAGCAGGCTATGCAAATTGCTCAAGATGAAATTGAGCGGGTTCGTTTACTCATGCTTGGCGATGAGGTATACGCCAATATCGTAGGTGATTTACCTCCCATTGAAACCACCGTTGGTAAAGACAATGTCGGTGAGACGCCTGCTCCTACAGCATTTTGCGCCGATGTTGCTCCTTGTGGTGATGCTCAAGAATTAGCACTTACAGTGGATGATACGCTCTTTGTTCAATCCTTTAGGGAGCCAGGTGCTGTTGTAACCCTGCCTGGTGGTGATCCAAATGTGCTGGCGTTCCGAATGGGCGTTCGTGTGTATGGTAGAGATGCATTTGTTACGGCTGGTGGCGCTGTCCGGAATGACTTAGATACGGAAGCATCACCGATTCGATTCACTTCAGGCGCTGGTTACATCGACGAGCCGAAACCTCTTGTGACGCTTTACACAGAGCTTGTCCGAGGGACTCAAGGAGGCGGATTGGCTGCAATTCAAGAGTGGTAGCTTGAATCTTAGAAGATTTGCCAATTTGTGATTCTTGAAATGTCTTTTTTGCTTGCTGCCTGTGTAGTCTTTACTTGTTAAGAACCAATGTTAAATAAGCTTCTAAAAAAACAGTTAAAGCGTAATCGAGAGCTTACTCGCTTGGCTCTTTCCCAAGGAGGTTTTACGCTCATTGAGCTATTGGTCGTTGTTCTGTTGTCTGGATTGGTTGTTAGTGCTTTGATGGCGCTTGTTATTCAGCTAATTAGTACTGAACAGCGCGAATCAGTGCAGACTGAAACACAGCGAGAGATGCAGCTGGCAATGAATTATATAGCCTCTGACTTAAGGCAGGCTGTGTATGTTTATGACGGGACAGAACATCCTCACCCAGGCTCAACTTCCACTCCTAGTTATCTGGAGTATCTGTCCAATGCTGCTGACGACATTCAAGATACAGATAGCTTTCGCCCTATTTTAGCATTCTGGAAAACTGTACCAGAGGATATGGAAACTTCTGGTTTACCTGACTATGAGACTGATCCTGCGAGCGGTAATGGATGTGCAGAGTTTGTTGGACCAGGCAACAATCCAGACTTGACCCGATTTAATGAGTGCAACAATCTTTGGCTTAGACGGCAGAACTATAGCTTGGTGGTGTACTTTCAAGCTGAGAATTACACTGATAACGATTTGGATAACTTAAATAACGTTGCAAATGCAAATGGGAAATGGAAGGGTAAGTCTCGAATTGTTCGTTATGAATTAGATAAATATTCTGATATTAGTGATTTGACGCGTAAGCCTGGCTTTGTGGATCCTGCTGAACTCTCCAACAGCGAAGGGTTTGTTTCTTGGCCTTTTGAAGGTACAGCAACAGCATCAGACAATTGCCAGAGAGATGACTGTGGCCTTATAAATGGTGCTGCTGGGGTCCCTGAGGGGCGTAGACTTACAGATACTTTAGTTGACTTTGTCGATTTGACTACAGATGCAACACCCGCGAGAAGTCTTGATGCGAGAATGAATGAGCCGGATAGTTGTGATGCACTGAATACAGGCGGAGGGGAGTATTTTATGACTCCTCCCCGAGATGATACTAATTTCCCTAAGCCTGCATTCTTTGTTTGTATTCGTGATACTCGTCCTCCTGTTGACCCCGCAAATCCTAACGCTCCTCGAAACCCTAGGGTGGGTGAAATTCAAGATGTCGTCGTCTTTTTGCGAGGCAATGCTCAAGGACGGGGGATTACTTCCTCTGATAGTTTTCTGCCAACGCTGCAAACCCGAGTGACGATGCGTGGTGTTATTGACCGTGTGGTTCGTTAGAGCTGAGCGTTGATGTTCTTTATACTCAGAAATTAAATCCGATGAAACATGATTGGTGGGTGAAGAAGACGTTCTTGAGCAATGAGAATAATGTCAGTGCTGGATTTACGCTGACTGAGCTAATCGTTGTTGTTGTCTTAGCAGGTACTTTGGCTGCAATTGCAGCACCTGGGTGGCTAACATTTATGAATCGGCAAAAGGTTAGTACTGCGAACAAGGAGATCTTTCAGGTGATGCGCGAAGCACAATCAAACGCGATCGCTAAGCGAGCGACCTATGGTGTCGTACTAGATCCAGATGATCCTCGTGGTCCTACCATCACCCAGTTTTCTGCTAAGGGACAAGATCTTACAGATCCTACTCAGCTTTCTGAGCTCTCTACAATTGTTTTAGGAGGGGAGAATTTTGAACTAACAACTATTCCTCCGAATAATACTAACCCAATCCAGTACAGATTCAACTTTGATGGCAGTGTGAGTCAGGACTTTCTTCCAGATCGTGATGATGAGAATGCAGAGTATGCCTATAAGATCGAAATATCTAGAGATGGTATACGTCGTTGCATTATTGTGGACACGCTTTTAGGAGCTATGAGTGAGGGAAGCGATGACGAGTGTGATGCCTAAATATCTAAATATTTAGAGAGTTGAGCCTAGTGTGCAAAGCAAAAAGCGAATCAAAGTAAATTAGCTTACTTTGATTCGCTTTTTGCTTGATGTGATCTTAGTGCCGCATTTAAATGAAAAGCAATTGTCCAGTCCGTAAACTTACAGAAATAACTCCTTAGTAAAGGACAATCATTGACTTGGGAGCCTTGCAAAATATAAGGCTCTTGTTACCACTAATATTCTGTTATATCAGTGGAAGATTCATTACTGCTTTCGGAGTAGAGAAGGCACAATACTTCGCTGTTTTAGTTGCAGCTGGGTTTGGTCTTTTTACCCCCACCTACTGGTTGCAGAGAGGGGGCTCCTAGAGGCTAATGGTTATGAATGTCAGGTGATTGAGCTTGGGTTAATAACTTCGACTGAATCTTTAATTGTGAGACCGGAAAGTCTGACGATTTTGCTGGAATTCCCGCGAGCTGTGGGTTAACAGAAGAGGTTGATTCCAGCGCTTTGACTACTTCAACAACCTTCTGCTCCAAAGGGGTCATTGGCTTGAAGGCTTTAGCTTGCTGCTTTTGCAGTAGGGGCTGAAGACCTGTGGATAGCTTGATTGGCTGGGTTTTAGGCTGGGGTTGAGCAGCTGTAAGCTGGCCAGGATTCAACTTGATGGGGATTTGGGCAATGCTGATGGGCTGCATGGGCTGGTCACGCAGGAGCTGCATTAGCTGGGCTATGGAGCCTTCGAGGAAGCGGCCTGGATCAATGGCAACCCAGCCTTCGTTGGTCAATTCGCGGATTTCGAAGTGGAGGTGAGGGCCTGTGGAGTTGCCAGTGCTGCCAACGCGGCCAATAACTTCACCCTGTTGGATAATCTGCCCAGGCTGGACGTAAATCTCAGACATGTGACCGTAGAGTGTCTGGTGCTTGCCGTCGGCATGGTCTAGGACAACGGTGAGGCCGTAACCGCCAACGAAGTCTGCGGTGCTGGTTTTGCCAGAGAGAGTGGCAACGATTGGGGTGCCTTGCTCAGCAGCTAAGTCAGTGCCGCTGTGGAAGCGGTGGTTGCCGAAGATGGGGTGGGTGCGCCAGCCGAAGACCGAAGAGATGGGGGCGGGCATCGATAGCGGGAAGAGGAGTTGGCGATCGCCATTCCCTGGAACAGCAGTTGGCCGCTGGGTGCGGGCGAAGTAGCTACTGATATTGAGTGAGGGCGCAAGGTTCTGCCCCAGGCTGTGTACAGCCACGCCGAGGGGGCTGGAGGTGGGGTAGGTGACGCTATAGCCATTGTTGTTGTGAGTTGCACTGCCAGCCATGGTCGTGGTTGCCGCAGTGGAAGGAGCTGGCAAATGTTCGCTGCGTCCCGGATTGTTCAAGCTGTTAGGCTGAACAGCGGTTTGAATTTTGGCTGCTTGCTCAGGGCTGACGTTCGTGGGTGCAACCGATGCTGCCTCCGCTGTGAGGGGAGCATCGATGCTCGTTGGGGAACCGGCTACAGATTGGGTTGGAATTGCAATGCCTGGAGTTACCTCTGGAGTGCCAGGTTGGTTAATGGTGGGTTCATTGACAATGACTTCAGGATTTTTCAGCAGCTCCGCATCTTCTGCGTAGACGGCTTCGCTGCCTGTTGCACCTGTAGAGTAAAGGTCAGAATCATCAATGAAGCTGCCGCCTGCACTTTCGACTGGGGCAAGCTCAGGTCGAGGAGCGTAATCCTCTAAAGGAGCATCGAAGACTGTTTCTACTTGAGTTTCCGCTGCGTAATCTTGGTAAGACGGTGCAGGGGCTAAGTCTTGGGGAGTCAGGTTGACTACGGGAGATTCCAGGACTGGAGCAGGGAGCGGAGCTTCGTAGACGGGCTCGGGCTCAACGTAAACCGCAGCGGGCTCTGCTGGGGGAATATAAGCCGGTTCAGGCTCTACATAAACGGGCTCTGGGACGTAAGTTGGCTCTGGTTCTACATATACAGGCTCAACTGCTGCGATAGGAGCAGACTCTTCCAAGGGCGCGTCCATCGCTTCTTGAGCTAAGGCTAAGCCGTTAAGAATAAGGCTACTGCTCAATAGGCTCGCGCTGCCAAGACAGCCAAGGGAACGAACCACTAGGGGAGAGATTCGTCCGTTTGAGGAGGAGTTAGGCTGCAAGGTCATGCTTGGGCGAGGATAAAACTGCAAAATAAGCGCGAGCGCTGTCCCAAAAGAGCTTAAAGACTATTGGGCAGCTCATTTTAAATGTGACTGAAGGCCTAGATATGGCTCCAGACTAATCGTAACCTAAGTTAATGGTGCCTGGAGAAAATAGAAGTGTTTCGGGATTTACGAAAACTTTTAATTCTCCGTTGGAGTTTATCCCTCTCATAGTGCCCATTTTCTCTGGCGAGATTCTCACAGGGTGGTTCATTCCTGAGAGGTGGGACTCATATTTGGTGATGAGTGGAGGGAATGGAGGAGTGTTTTGGCACCAGTGGCAGTAGCCCAAGGTTAATCCTTGGATTACGAGAGCCGCTAGCTCCTCTAGACTCTCTATCCCACGATTCCGTTCCTTGAGCCGGATGGAATTCAGGCTGATTCCCGGTGGGGAAACGGGATTGCGCCAGTTGAGTCCTATGCCTATGACTGCTTGGTGGATCAGTCCGCTGCGGAGTTTTGATTCGGTGAGGATGCCGCCGAGTTTTTTGCCTTGGAGTAGGAGGTCATTGGGCCATTTGATTTGCAGCTTGCTGTTGGAAGGTAGGGCGAGTTGCTGGTTAAGGATGTTGACGATGCCCCAGGCACTGCCTAGGGTGAGGCGATGACCTGCGGTGGCTGGGAGGTTGGGACGAAGGCCTAGGGAGAGGTAGAGGCCACCGGGGGGCGATCGCCATTGCTTCCCCTGGCTGCCTTTGCCCTGACTTTGCTGGAGCGCAATGACTGCAGTGCCTGCTGCTGCGCCCTGGGTCATGAGCGTTTGCGCCTCATCATTTGTGGAGGGTAATGTTTCGCGGGCTTGCAGCTGAATGGTGAAGGGAGCTTCGTCTGGGAGTCTCAAGTATTGGTAGAAGCGGTCTAGATCAAATGTGGACAAGGCAGGCTTGGAAAATTAGAAGGGACTTGGGGGATATCAAGCGGCTGAACAGTGCTCTCGCTTAGACTGCTGTAGCCTAGGTAGGGCTTGAATCAGGCCTGGTGCTCCGGGCTGAGGCGATTCAATCGCGATTAACTTTCTTCTTTGTATTGTTGCTTTTAAGGGACGTTCCATGGCGCAGTGGCAGTGGCAAACGACGAATGGGTCTACTTATTTAACCTGTGATTTATTAGCGGATTGGTCCCATGGCTTCTTCTCACAGGCTAACTGGCCCCAAACGCCAGCCGCGCTGACTCAAGCCTTGAACGCTGAGGCCCAAGTATTTCGAGTGAAGCAAGTCCATGGCAATCGGGTGATGGATACCGCCGGGATGGAGCCTGTGCCTTTGCAATTGGTAGGCGAGGCAGCTGACGTTCCTGCCGGGAATGTGGCGCAGTCGGGCGCAGGGCAGACCTTTGATGAGGCCGATGGCATTTTTGCGACGAGTCATGGACAAGCGGTGTGGGCTTGCTCGGCGGATTGCACTCCGGCATTGCTGGGAGATGTGAAGACTGGGCAGGTGGCGGCGGTCCATGCGGGGTGGCGTGGAACGGCGGCGCAGATTGTGCCGGAGGCCGTGAAATTGTTCTTGGCCCAGGGGAGTGAGGTGGCTGATTTACGCGTTGCCCTGGGACCGGCCATTGATGGCTCGGTGTATCAAGTTGATATCGCGACGGCGGTGAAAACGGGGGGAATGCTGGTGGAGTCTGGGGATGAGTCTGAAGTGGTCAAGGCCTTGATGGCTATGCCGTTGCCGCCTGTGTTGCCGGATTCAGAAGCTGGAAAGGCTCGGCTGGATGTCCGTCGGGTGAACGGGTTGCAGTTGGAGCAGCTGGGGCTAACGGCTGAGCAATATTCCATTGCGCCTCACTGCACGTTTCAGGAGCCTGAACAGTTCTTTTCCTATCGCCGGACTGGGGAGAAGAAGGTGCAGTGGTCCGGAATTGTGAGTCGTTAGGCGATCGCTCATCAGTAACGGCTCGGTGGCCTAAGCCAAGCCAAGCTCTCAAATAATGTAAATGGATGTTACGTGGGTTGCTGGATGGCTTGTTGACAGGGCTTTAACGACGGCTAATTCACCTCTTTCTGGAGGTTGGGGCATGGGCAAGGGGCTAGACCCTTCTTGCCATTGTTGCGCTCGTCGAGGCGCTCACCGATTGGCCTAGGCGAAATGCGATAAGGTAATTCACTAAGGGATGGCCCGGTTGTGAATTTGAGCGTCATTTTGATCTGTTTGTCCTATGACTCGCCTTGAGCCCAGCCAAGCTGAAATCAGCCCGGTAGATGCCCCCTCAGATGTTGCTGCCGAAGAGAGCAGCATTGACTTTGACAAAATCAAGGTCTCACCGGGCCATGCGAAGAAGCGCTTCTTGGCGCTCAAAGAGGCGTTGCATGAATGCGATCGCCGCATTGCCGCAGAGCCCAGAAATTTGGGTCATTGGCTCCAGCGGGGTGAGGCTTTGCTGCGGTTACGGGATTATGAAGCTGCGATCGCCAGTTGCAATTGCTGCTTGACACTCAACGCCGAATGGGATGCGGCTTGGATGCAGCGGGCCGAAGTGCTGGACCGCATGGGCAACTACCAGGAGTCCCTGGAGAATTGGGAATATGCCTCCGCCCTGTCGCCGGAGTCGGCGAAGGCTTGGAATGGCCGGGGCGTGGTGCTGCGGAAGCTGAAGCGCCTAGATGAATCTTTGGGCTGCTATGACCAAGCCCTAGCATTAGACCCCGACTATGCGCGGGCTCTGAATAACCGTGGCTTCTTGCATGGCCAGCGAGGCAATTGGGATGAGGCCCTGGC
>CALECT010000221.1 GCA_937949725.1 uncultured Pseudanabaenaceae cyanobacterium | reverse complement strand
CCACTTGGGTTCGAACACTTGGCAGAAGTCATCGACGTCACAGAACAGCTCTTCTAAGCTAGGCATGGGGAGAGGAGGGATGAGGTCTTTGGTTAGTCTCAGCCTAAACTCCTCTTCCTTTCCTTATCCAGAACTGACGTTTTGTTAGAAGCACCATTTGATTTGAACAGACCCTCTTTAGCCGCAGTCGGTTGAATCGTCTCAGGACGCATCTGAATGGTGTGACTGCTCCATGGGGCAGATGAGTTGGGCTGGCAACCTCTTGTTGATAGCTTCTCCTTGCCTCGGCTGGCAAGGATTGATGGTTGTACTCGCCACAGGGGGAGGGCATCCCAGGGGGGAGTTGCTGTCAAAACCGGGGCAACGAGCCCATTGGCAGTGGATTCAGCCAGATATCTATGTAAAAACACCCCTTATTTGCTTCAACAACTACTATTTTTTGGAAAAAGAGTGCAAAAAAATCAACCATGTGTTAACGTCCTGGCAGACAAGAAAACGTGGCAACGAAAAATGCCCCGAAATGCAGTCTAGATCTCACAAGAGAGGGGTTTAGACCAGTCGATTTCGGTGATATAAAAATCCGATTACCAAGCTCGTAGCTGGCGCGATCGCTTGGGTTGCAATTCGGTACTGCAATGCTGAGCGGAACTAATTGAAAATGAACCAGACACAATGGCGCGAGCTAGATCCTAAAAATCTGCCTGATAGCCCCGGCCTTTATGCTTTCTTGTGGCGCCAGCAGTGGCTTTACTTGGGCACTGCTGAGAGCCTCAAGAAGGAGCTCAAGCGTGAGCCCTGGCCTTACAAGATCGCCAAAAGCCTAGACGAGGCAAAGCTTCTGTGGATTCCAACGGCCGACTACCATCGCGTTGCAATGCAGATGGAGCGTGTCCTGCGTTTGAAGTGGAAGGATGCAGTACCTGAAGTCTTACCTAAGCGTAAGCGCCCGCTTAAATGTCGCCTAGTTAAGAAAAAGAAGGCTGCTCCTCAAGAGCGCATGTTGGCTCGTTCTTTGACCTATTCTTAATAAGTTTGAGAGTTTGAATCTTGCTTTAAATCAGATTCAAACTCTCTGTTTTATTTGGATTTTTAATCAAAAAGCCTGCTCTTTATTTAGAGAGCAGGCTTTCTTATATTTGACTGTCTTGAATACAAGACAAATATGACTGTTCTTTCAGTCAATTTGTTGATGATTCTTGGGGTTCTTGGCAACTCTAGAACAAGACTGACGCCCTAGCATCGATCCTTGAGCAAGCAATCGCTTCAGAGGCAGATGTCTAAAAGCTAATGCCAGAATTCTGCTTAACACCCAACATGCCCTGAAGTCAGAGATAAAACAGCTCTCTTCGGCTGTCGGCTGAGTATACCTCATTGCGCCATCTTTGCAAGACTATGGGAGAAAATTTGCATTGCCCAGGGGGCCTAGGCATGGATTCACTACGCAAAACCCTTCTAGGTCAAGGGGAAGAGGGCTGCCAGTAGCCAGCTAAAGAATAGAGAGCAGCCCAGGGCATAGCTCCAGGGATCGCGGTAGGCGCTATCAATGAGATTAAACATGCCCATCAAAATGGGGAAAAAGGGCAGCAAAATTGCGATAAAGCCAATTTCTGCAATGCTGTAGGCGACAAAGCTAAATCCAGCGACCAGGACAAAGCTTTGAAGGAACCACCAGAATAGACGTTTGGACCAGCTGCCTTGGTGCTGGCTGATGCCTGCGGCCATGAACCAAGGGAAACAGGCGAGGGTAAATAGAGGCCAAAGCGGGATGCGAGCCGGAATCAGTAACCAGGGCATCCAAATGACATGGGCTAAGGCGCCAAAGGCAAACCATAGACCCACAAAAATAACGCCTCCCCTGGCCAAACTGGGGCCTTGGGGCTTGGGGAGGCGGCCCTGGAAGGCCAACCAGACCAGTCCAGCAATGAGCAACCAAAGGGCTACCGCACTGCCGACTTGGATACCACCGAGGGTCTGAATTTCCACAACTTCGTTGATTTGTTGGAGACCTAAAGCAGCGGCAACAGGAGCCATAGTGAGGCCCAAGAGCTTACGCCAACGCGGAATCGCCAGACGACCGGGTTGACTCACATTTAAGGTTGGGGCGATCGCCATGAGTGCAACAATGCCACTGAGCCAGTGGAGTCCAAACCAAGCGAGGCGGCGATCCTTGTAGGTTTGATCATTGCTATCAGGCTCGGGTTCGCGGCCTAGGCTGCGGTTGAACCAGCTAATGGCACTTTGATGGCTGCGATCGCTAAACAGAATGGCAATATGCTCCACACCGGGCAGATCCAGTCGCTGGCGAGCAGTCCCCTGAACCAAAGCTTCTTCTAGAACTAACTGATCGGTCTGAATACCAGTAGCACGGTTGAGTTCTGCCCGAGCATCACCGAGCAACCTGCCCACAGGACTGTCTTTGACGGGATTTCTACGATCCACGGTGGGAATGTTGCTCTCGCTACCTGCAGAGCGCATGATTTTTCCGGCGTTGAGCTTGACTTGCTCGTTTTCCCAAGTGCCAACTTGAACTTGTAGGTTACGGGGGAAGCGGAAGGTAACGGGAGCTGGAACAGGAGCCACAGCGACAGTTGCGGCGAAGCTTGCAGGATTCTTGACAGCAGTGGAAAGGGTGGCATAACTCCCGAGGGAATGGCCCAAACTAGTGAGGCGTTTGGCATCCCATTCCGGCTGCTCTTTGAGTGCATCCCAGGCTGTTTGGAGATTGTCTTCTAGGTCACTGCGTTGGAAGGGGTAGCCATTGCCGCCATGGCCATCTAAATCGAACAGCATGACGGCATAGCCGCTGTGGGCCAAGGTATAGCCATAGCCCTGCATAAGCTGTTTGGAGCCTGTGAAACCATGGGCCACTAAAACACCAGGGGCGCTGCGCTGCGCATCCTTGGGAGCGATGTAGGTGAGGGGAACGGACTCGCGGGTGAGGGAGCGCACAACCAGGCCATCGCGGGCAGACATGACTTGGTGCCAGGCAATCAGCATGAGCGCGATCGCCGCCACAAAAAAGACCCAACGTCGCTGGGTCATAGGAGTCTTTTTCGTTCGTGATAGCTGACGGGAGGCAAGCTCGAGTTTAGTCACGCCGGGTATAAAATCTGCTCACAGTGGAATCACACGTTAACTATCCTACTGTGAAGCTTGGTTTTAAGGCTTGAGCTGAATCACCCGCTTTATAAGCAGCAGTCACTGTACTTGCCAATGCTCACCTGCAACAGCACTCAGTTCCCATGAACCTTAAACAGTGACTGCCGCCGCAGCTTGGGCGGCTTGTTCGAAATCCTGAGTGGCTCGTTCCGTGGCATCAACGTTAAAGAATTCTTCAGCGATTTTGGCGGAGAACGTAAAGGTATCCAATCCTCGGCTGGCTAGGAACGGGATATCGCCAATGGTGCGGATGCTGGCGGCTAGAATGCGGGTTTGGCTTTCTACACCAGTCAAGGCACGTTGCATGGTCGCAAGGGTTTCGCGTCCGTTTTGACCGAGGTCATTAATGCGGCCTAGGTAAGGAGCGACGTAATGGGCTCCTAGGGATGCGCCAATGAGGGCTTGGTGAACGGCATAAAGCGCAGTCAGGGTCACGGGGATGCCCTGGGCAATGAGTTGGGCCGCAGCGGTGGTGCCGGTTTGGGTGACGGGGACTTTGACGACGATGCGGGGGTCGATGGCGGCGATCGCCTGTCCTCGTTCCACGAGTTCTGTAACGCTGCTACCCCAGGTTTGGATTTGGACTTCCTGCAT
>CALECT010000220.1 GCA_937949725.1 uncultured Pseudanabaenaceae cyanobacterium | reverse complement strand
TTACACGCAGACGAGATGGTAACAAAAACAGCAGGGAAAGGCCCAAAGCCAGCTACATACGCACGTAGCTTCACCCAGCTTCACTCAATCGCAGTTGGTGAAGCTAGCGGTGAAGCTTGTGATGTAGACAGAGAGAGTATTTCCCCTTTGCTTCACACAGAACTACCCAAAAACCCCCCCCCTGCAAAAGTGATCATTTCTGATGAAAGTGATCAAAATCTTGATCACAGTGATCACTTTTTAGCGACGACAGGGGTAAATGAAGTGAAGCTAGGCTCAAACCCAGACGGGGCAAAGGAAAAAAGCTTCACACCCCCCTGTGAAACAAGCAAATCGTGTGAAGCTAGGGGAAGCAAGGTGAAGGTGGGTGACTTAGTAAAATGCGTCACCACATCACGCCGCTATCGCATCTGCGGTGATAAGCACCTTGAAGTTTTGGACGTGACCACTGGGGGAAACGCTCGCGTTAAACATCCAGCTTGGGTGATGGCAAAGGCCATTCCGGTTAATGAGCTGATTAAGGTGACGAACTAATGAGCGCCTGGAATCCGGTCCTGTTCACTGGTGGCGATCGTCAGCATGAGCAGCTCAACGACCGATGGGACCAAATCACAATCTTTTGGATTGATGAGGAGCCCCCCGACCCAGACGATTACTCTCACCGCTCCCAATGGCTCACGGCCTGGCAGCAGTGGGAGCAGCAGCACCCCGATTTATCAGCAGCGATTTAGCGATCGTCCCAGTCAACTCAGCAGCATCTCAATTTCATGTCACCCAACACGAGCCGCACAGCGCTGCTCAAAGCTTGGAATGCCTACAAAGACTACAGGCGTTCCCATGTCGCAGCATCCACTTTTTACAAGGACTACGAGCTAATCAGCCAGCGGCTTGCCCTAATGCCCCTGTGGATTGCCACCGGCCAGGACTGGCTGTACTGGATGGAAACTCAAAAACAGAAAGACAAGACCACCAGGCGCTGGAGTCCTGAAACCGTGCGGCGCACACTCCAGCAAATGAAAGCTGCAACCCGTTGGGCTGATAAAGCTGGAATCCTCAAAGGCGACCCGTTCCAGCACATCGACAACATCAAAAAACGCAATCGCAGGGGCAATCAATACCGTGCATTCTCAGTGAGTGGCAGAGCTGCAATCCTCTCAGTCGCGGAGGAGCTGCCCCCGCGATCGCGCCGATGGACTCAAGCACTGTTCTACACTGGCTGCCGTCCTTCAGAGCTGCGAGCCCTCAAGCGCCATCACTGGGCCAAAGACGGGAGCCAGCTTCAAATCGTCTCAGCCTTCCCAGTCCGCACCGAAGCCCCCCAGGGCACCAAAACCGGCAACAGCACCCCGGATTATCCCTGCAACATTCAGTTGCAAAAGCTACTGTCAGAGGCCACGGCAGGCGCAAGCCCCGACGATTGGATTTTTAGAGGCGAAAGCGGCGGCCCCTTCGATTACCAGAACTTCCAGGCAGACGTGTTTAAGCCCATGGTGGAGCGGCTTGCAGAGGCTGGAAAAGTTGCGTTTGTTCTGAGTCAATACCACGCCCGCCATACCTGGATAACCCAAGCACTCAAGGTTTTGAGCGTTCAAGACGTGGCTTATCTCGCAAGAACCTCACCGGACATCATTTACAAGCATTATGCCCAGGTCTCAAATGACCTAAAAATCCCTGAAGTGTAGTAGGCAGGAACTGTAGAGCGAATATACTACCGGGGCTGAAACCCTTGTGGAGAGCGGGTTTCAAAATAATTGGGAGGCCCGAAGTCCACGCCTCTCATAAGCATCCCGTGTTGCTGCTACCTTCCGGTCCTGACAAGATTTGGGCGTTACAAGTGCATGGGTCCGAGCCAGACTCTAATATAGCATCGAAATCCAAGCTGTAAAGCGCTAATTTTGAACCTCTTTCCTGGCGCAGGTTTTTGAAATTTCCTGCAATTCTCCAGCGAATTCCACGCATTTTTGATTTCAATGTGTAGAATCTATCGAGCTGATACTGACGCTATACATATATAGATGTTGGCATAGGCGATTCCTGCGGAAGCTTGCGAAGCAATCGCAGGCTTGAGCTTCAACAGTCACAGGTCCGCTATTAATCCGCACCATGGAGTGTAAAAGGGGAGCTTGAGGATGAAACGGTTAAGCATCGGTACGATCTCCGCAGCCAGCGCAGTGCTGCTAAGCCTCATGGTGGGCGGGAGCGTTGGCGAACAGGCCGTCGCCCAAACCACCTCCAACGATCGCACCAACGTCTATCCCATTGAGCCACCCCCACCAGGCTTGGCCCCCCTGCCCAGCGATCGCGCCCTCTCCGAAGACCTCTCCATCGAAGAGGACTACCGCGTCTCCGTCCTCAGCCCCGACTTTGAAGGCGGCCTCTGGGTCGGCTCCTGGCAAGGCGTTGCCCGCATTGACCCCAACACTGGCCGCATCCTCGCCCGCGTCGGCCTGCCCGACACCACCATTGAATCCATGGTGGAAGACAAAGTCGGTCGCATTTGGATCGGCACCTTCGACGGCCTCAAGCGCATTGACCCCCGCAGCTCTGAAATTACCGCCGAGAACTTTACCCTGCCCTCCAACCGAGTGCAATCACTGCTGATTGATACCCGTGGGTATCTTTGGGCTGGGGGCGATCGTGGCCTAGTACTGATCAGTCCCGATGAGGGCCTGACCATGACCACCCTCAAAAAACTTCCCGGCGTCAGCGCCAACGCCATGACCCTGGATAAGAACGGTGATCTCTGGGTCGGTACCCTCGATGGCCTGGTCAAAATCGAAACCGCTAGCGCCTTCGTCAAACAGCGCATCGGTGACCTGCCCGGCGAAACTGTCAACGCCCTCGCCACCGACCGCTTCGGCACCATCTGGGCCGGAACCCCCGAAGGCCTTATGGTCATCGACCCCGGCAAGAACCTTGTTACTCGCAGTGTCACCCCCATGCGCGGTCGCAACGTCACCGCCCTCAAATTTGACGACGATGGCGGCCTTTGGGTCGGAACCGAGCGAGGCCTCTTCCGCATCAACCCTTACAACGGCGCAGTCATCGACGAAATCTATAGCCTGCCCTCCAGCCGCATCCTCAGCGTCTCCCCCGACACTGGCAACAAGCTCTGGGTTGGCACCTCCGAAGGTCTCGCTTGGGTCAGCACTACCCCCACCAGCCGGACCAGTCGCGCCCGCTCCCACGAGACATTTAGCCGCGTCTACGAATAGTCAACAAGAATAAAGGTTCGATGGGAGAAATTCGTATTTCCCGAACGAAGCCTTATCCCCGGTCACTAGCTGACTGTGATTGACTGGACTTAGCGACCTGGCAGGGTAATTCACCCCTGACTCAGCCATCGCTAGGTCCAGTTTTTGCGTGATGGAGCGATACCCATGGGAATTTCAGTTCAAAAGCTGATGCAATACAAGCCCCAGGGCAAGTCCATCGTTGCGCTCACAGCTTGGGACTACACCAGCGCGGCCATTGTTGATCAGGCCGGTGTGGACCTGATTCTGGTCGGCGACTCCATGGCCACTGCGGTGCTAGGTCACGAGAGCACCCTGCCCCTTACCCTGGATGAAATTATTCACCATGCCCGAGCCGTTAAGCGGGGGAGCCAACGGGCGCTTCTAATTTGTGACCTGCCTTTTTTGACCTATCAGGAGAGCGTGGGCCAGGCGATCGCTTCCGCAGGCCGCGTCCTCAAAGAAGCCGGAATGCAAGGCGTCAAAATCGAAGGTGGCCATCCCGAAATGGTTGAAACCGTCCGCCGCCTCGTCAACGTCGGCATCCCCGTCATGGGACATATCGGTTTAACCCCCCAGTCCATTCACCAGCTTGGGCTTAGGCAGCAGGGCAAGGCAGAAGATGAGCAGGATGTGTTGATTGAGCAAGCGATCGCCCTCCAACAAGCCGGAGCCTTCTCCATTGTCCTCGAACACATCCCCACCGACCTCGCCCGCCAAATCAGCCAAAAACTCACCATCCCCACCATCGGCATCGGCGCAGGCCCAGACTGCGACGGCCAAATCCTGGTCACCGCTGACCTCTGGGGCCTCACCGACCGCCAGCCTCCCTTCGCCAAAGTCTACGTCAACCTCCGCGAACAAGCCCTAACCGGCACCCAAGCCTTCTGCACCGACGTCCAAACCGGCCAATTCAACCCGAATTCCTAAACGAAACAATCCAAAAAGCCAGGAGCCTCGAAACAGCCTGTTCATAGGCTTAGCCTATGAACCAGAAGCAATGAGCACCCGCCAACTCCCCTCAATCTGGCCCCGCACCACCCCACAACAACGCCCAACAAACCATCGCTGCCCACAGTACTCACCAACAAACACTGAAGCAACCCAGCACCCTTGGGAGGGGGTGATCCATAGGGGGAAGCCGTCGGCCCCCTTTGGCGGGAGTTTGAGGGCTGGCCCTCATGGATTTGCGCCTTGTCTCATAGATTTGTGCCTTGTCTCATGGATTTGCGCCTTGTCTCAAGACTCTGAACAAGCCTCACACCTCATCCCCCCAACGCCTCAAACAAACTCGCCAAAACCGAATTCGAAAACAACAGCCCCTCCGGATCCGTCAACCGCAACCGCCCCCCATCCACAACCGCCCAACCCCTATCCTCAAACGGCTTCACCACTGCCAAAACCTTCGACAACACCGAAACTCCAAACACCTCCTCCAGCCCCGACAAAGCCACCCCCTCCGTCAACCGCAACCGCAACATCAACGACTCCAGCAACCGATCCTCCACCGTCAGCAACTCCCCCCGCTCAGCCTCCCCCCGCTCCAAATCCTCCAACCACTCAAAATACTCCCGCCGCGTCCTCGGCCGCCCAAACCGCCGCCCATCCACAAAACTCGCCGCCCCCATCCCAAACCCGTAATAAGTCCGATTCTCCCAATACACCCGATTGTGACGGCACTGAAAACCCGGCTTCGCGTAATTCGACACCTCGTAATGCCCATAGCCCGCCGCCGTCAAAGTCCCCTGAGCTAACCGATACATCTCTGCCGTCGCCTCATCCTCCGGCAACGGCCCCACCCCCGCCTCATAGCGCTTACCAAACACCGTCGTCGGCTCAATCACCAAGTCATAGGCCGACACATGGGCTGGCCCAATCTCCATCACCGCCTCCAGCGAAGCCTGCCAATCCGCCACGGTCTGCTGCGGCAATCCCGAAATCAAATCCAAACTAAAATTCTCCACCCCAGCCTGCCGCAACAACTCCACCGAAGCATAAATATCCGCCACCCCATGGGTCCGCCCACAAGCCGCCAACAGCTCCGGCTGAAACG
>CALECT010000219.1 GCA_937949725.1 uncultured Pseudanabaenaceae cyanobacterium | reverse complement strand
GCGCAGCTCCAACGCCGTAGCCAGAGCCATTAGGCCACCCCCGATGATCAAAACATCGGGCACCACATTGAGCAAAACATCAGGACGAAGCGCCGGTTGGGTCACAGATTTATTCAGGGGCCGGAGCTAGACGGAGTCCGGGATGCACTGCTTTATCTTATCGCCTGTATTCGATGTCTTATCCTCGACTTAGCCAATATTATTCAACCGTTTTAGCTTCGAGAGAGATGGGGGAGAATACAGAGTCCCTGGAAGGCCCCGAGGGGATGATTTATGCAGATGATTCATTCGTCAGGCTGCAGCGCGATCGCCTCCCAAGCCAAATTCAAGCTCTGTAAATCCGGGGGTAACTGAGCCTTCGCCACAGAATCATATTGAACAATGCCTTGACTATCCACCAAGCTGACTCTGAACTGCTCATCTGCTGGATCTTGGCTGCTATAGCGCAGGCCATCAAACTGCTCTAGCCGGGCCTGATTGCGCTGCTGGTCAAAGGCTTGTAGTTGGCCATTGGATACTTCCTGGCCTTCTCCTTGAGCCAACCCGTTGGCATCGACTTCAACCAAACTGCCATCAATCAACATGGCATAGGTTTGGGAAACGATGGCCTGCTCGGGAGTAAACCGACTCGAAACCTGCATCGATAAGACTGAGCCATTCAGCTGTCCAATCTGGGCTAAGGGTCCCAAGCGAATGCGGGCTGAGGTTTGGCTGGCGTTGGCGTTGAGCTTGACCACCTCCCCTAGCTCATCACTGTGATAAACCCATTCTTGGGTTCCATCGCTGACGATCCCTTGCCAGCCTGGTGTAATGACTTGAATACAAAGCTCATCTGCCGAGAAGATGCCTAGGCAACCATCTCGCCATTGACGGGGTCGACTGGCAATAATTTCTAGCTGCTCCAAGGCTACGGCTTGCTCTTCCACTGCTGTCGCCAGCATCTTGCCCCCCACCGCAGCAGGCAACTCGGGCTGAAACCCCTCCGTCCTATCTACTGACTGGGTTAAAGCTGCTTCTAAACGCTGGAAATCAACCAAAGGAGTCGCCCCTAAAGACTCCCCTGTTGAATCTAGGCCGGGAATGCTTTGACCCGGTTCTCCAGGGACTGTCGCAGCACAGCCCAATAGCAGAAACATAAAGCCTGCACCCATAAGCATCAAACAAAATCTGCGCCAGGTGATGCCCGGTTGAAATTGCGATCGCGCCATCATTTGCCTTTCTCCCATCAACTTTCAAAGCAGCTCACAAATTCAATCGCCTTAGTTAAAGCTCCATTTCCCGATTCCACAGCTCAATCCGGCCTAGCGAAACCCGTGCGGGGATCCTTAATAAACAGACCCAACACCAGTGTCTCCAGCACATGATCCCAAACCGGCGCGAACTGCTCCGCCTGATCCACCCAAAACTCGCAAGTCACCAAGCACTGCACCCCGGACCCTAGCCCCACGCAAATGCGGGAATAGGCCTCACGGTCTTCCTCCTGGTGATCCATAAACTTCAGCTCGGTCCAAACAATGTTGGCCGTTTGGCGCTTGAGCTTCGTCACCTTGCCGACCTCCAAGACATCGCGACTGTCCTCGCGGGCAATTTTCTTGACGAGTCCCACCAGGGGGATTTTCTTCAAATCGAACTCCGGTGGCAATAGATTAAACGACACTTCCACAGCGCAATCATCATTGGGTTCCGGCGCATTGCAAAACTTAAACGACTTCTCCTTAGGCTCAACCAGCCAGCCCTGGGGGATTTCAAACCGCACTGCTCCTCGCCCCGCCACAAATACTTGATAGCCCTCGGCACATTCCCAACCGTGATTGTCGTCCAGCTCCAGGGTTTCTTTAATCCACTTGAGGCTGTGCTTCTTCGACTTTTTGGTCTTCTTGCCTTTAGCCATAGGAATTGCCCCATCCAAGAGTCGCTCTAAGCCTATCGCGTCTCAATGAGGACTTGCTCCTGGCGATCGCGAATTTACATAACATCTGCACCAATACAGTACAAATGAACTATAGTAATTTTGTCCCCAGTTCCATACCGGGTATTGCCATGACCATCAGCACCCAACAAGTCAGTCCCGTCCATGCCAATGACTTCCTTGCCGTCGTACCAGAAGCAGGCCTAGAACCAACCATCGTCTCTACCCCAGATACGGTTAGTTTCCAACTCCCCGCTGAACTCACTCCAGTGTTTCGAGCCGGTGCCGGAGATGAGCTCAACGACTTCGCTAGCTATGCCCTGACCCGTTTTATGCTGCGGGAACATTGGGTTGAGCTAGAAGACTGTCCACTTCTGCCTTTCATCATCCAAATGACCAACGACGTTGTGGACTATCAACTCGCCCCCGATGCTGCCACCGCTGTCGCTCAAGCTGAATCTATCGGCGAGGAAACCGCCTTACAAGTTGAGCTTGATCTAGGCCTTACCGTCGTTGAAGTATTTGAAGACTAAAACGCGGAAACAAAAAATGCGACTGTCTCGACATCGTATTAATAGCCAGTATTTGCCCCATTGAGGGTGAATCTGGGTGCATCTCACCAAAACTCACAGCTACAAGCTAAAGGACTTCAAGCCAGGGAAATACTTTCCCTGGCTTTTTATTGCAATAGCCACTGTTTGATGGTCACAGCCTAATTAATGCTGGGTATAAAACAAGCCAGTATTTCCAGCTCAAACAACCTATACTCACGACATAGCCACTGCCCAAGGATTTTCGTCGTTGTCCCACCCCTTCAGTGCCGTTCGAGACCCCCAAACCATTCAGCAGCTTATGCCTGGCTGGGAATGGTTTTACAAATATTACTTTCGCGTCCAAACCAGCGGCTGGGAGCATATTCCTGAGCAGGGGCAGATGCTCTTCGTCGGCTCCCACAACGGGGGGCTTTCCTGCCCAGATTTGCCCATGTTTCTCTACGACTGGTTCAAGCGGTTTGGCTACGATCGCCCCGTCTATGGCCTCACCCATTCGAAGATTTGGAAAGCTTTTCCCGGTGTCGTTGACCTTGCGGAGAGGGTGGGGGCAATTCCTTTCCATCCCCGCAATGCCATGGCTGTGCTGGAGCAGGGCGATAGCCTGTTGGTGTATCCCGGTGGCGGTGAGGATACCTTTCGGCCCCATCGGTTACGCGATCGCATCTATTTCAAAAATCGCACTGGCTTTATTCGCCTCGCCCTGTGGCATAACGTTCCCATTATCCCTACCGTGTCTTGGGGAGCCCATGACACGCTGATTGTCTTAGAAGACTGCTACAGCCAGGCCAAAAGCCTCCATGAAAAAGGCATGCCTTGGCCCCTAGGTATCGACCCTGAAGTCTTGCCCATTTACTTGGGCTGGCCCTGGGGTCTAGCCATTGGCCCTTTGCCCAATATCCCCTTTCCTGCCCAAATCAAAACGCGGGTTTGCCCACCCATTCATTTCGAACGCCAGGGCTATGAAGCCAGCCGTGACAAGGCCTATGTGCAAAACTGCTATCAGCGGGTTGTGGATGAGATGCAACGCGAACTAGATTCATTAATCCGGTCTTGATTCACTTGTAGCTTTGCCTCAAGGAATTTTGCTCTCTTACGGCTAGCGCTATTGCCGGGAGAGGCAGAGAAAAATGTATTTAAGACGCTATAAGAGGCAGATTTGTCTACCTCTTGTTTGAGTAGCTATCGTTTTAAGACATAAAGATGCCTGATCTTGCCCCGAAATACTTGACTCCTCATGGAGGCATTTGAAGTGTTTCAAATATCTCAGATGCTTAGTCATTTCTAGGTAAGATGATGTCAAAAATGTAGTAAGCATCTTGACAGAAAAGCAATGATCAAATCAAGTCCAGATCGCCCTGATTTCCGTCTCTAAAAAGCCCCTTCAGAGAAAAAACACCGTGATAAGATAATCCGGAATCTTAATTCAGGATGTTTTTAGAATGGGCTCGTTCCTCCCACGCCTGCGCCGCTCCGTATTGCCGTTTGCTCTAGCGGCAAGCCTAGCAACGGCCTGTACACCCCAGGCCTCTACAGATGAGGCGTCCAGTGATAAAGTTGAGCCTTTAGTTGTTGGGACATCTCCTTGGCCTGCCTATGTCGGCCAATTTGTCGCAGAGGAAAAAGGCTTTTATGAGGAGGAAGGCGTCGTTATTGAAGAGCGAAACTTTCCCGTCACAACGGATGTAAACACCGCTTTACTCGCGGGCAATGTTGATGTCGCCTGGGTGGGTATACCTGACATGATTGTGATGGCAGAGACCGATCCTTCAGTGCGTTTGGTCTATGTTTCTGAGTATTCCGATGGCGCAGATGGCATTATTGCTCGCAATGATGTGCAGAGTCCTGAAGATTTGATCGGTAAAACCATAGCTTGGGAGGAATTGCCATTGCAGTCTCTCTTGTTGGAATCCTTTTTGGGGGATAGCGGGGTCACTGCTGAAGAACTGGATTTTGTGATGATGCCTGCAGCGGAAGCTGCCACTGCATTTGCGGCTGAGAAGGTTGATGTGGCGATTACCTATGAACCTTTCATGACCGCGATCGCGATTGAGAATGGTGGTCAGGTTCTGTTCTCCTCTAAAGGCTCAAACTTAATTCCTGGGGGCTTGATTGGTAAAAGCGATCGCCTCGAAGAACGCCGTGAGGACATCGAAGGCTTCATGAGGGCCATGGAGAAAGGGTTTGAATATGCTGATGCCAATCCAGAGGAAGCTGCACAAATCATCTCTGACAAAGTCGAGATCAGCATTGATGAGCTTGCTCCCATGATGAGTGGCTTGAAGATTTTCCGTCCCTCCGAGCATCCTGAGGTGATCTTTAATCCTGAAAATCCTTTGAACATCATGGATAGCATCAAGTTTGCTGCGGATGTGGCTAAGGAGATGGAATTGGTTGATCCTGGTTTAGAGGTAGACCAGCTCCATGACCCTTCTTTTACTGCTAATTTTTAGCGCTGAGAATTGAAGGCAATAGCCTAGATTTTGGGAGGAATACGATTGATGATTCTCTCCCAAACGCCGTGAAAAGCAATCTACTGATACAGTCCCAAGAAGGCAAAGCTGCTTTCTTGGGACTTGTTGGTTCAGCCCTAACGAGACCTTTGATATTGCCAATGTGTTTTATGGGATTAGGAGAACAATTATGTCCGTTGTGATTCGCTCCCCCCTGGTGGCAGATGTCGTAGCCCTAACTGATATTTATAACCACTATATTTGCAATACAACAATTACCTTCGACCTGGAGCCCTATTCAATAGAACAACGGCGAGCGCTTTGGTTTGACCATTACGCAAGTCAGGGCCGATATCGCTTATGGGTTGCGGAAGCTGCGGGGCAGGTGGTTGGATACGCAACCAGTAGCCCGTTCCATCGAAAGGCAGCCTATGACACTTCCGTTGAAACGAGTATCTATTTGGCTCCGGAGTTTGTGGGGCAGGGGATTGGGCGATCGCTCTACCAGAAACTCTTCGAATCACTCCAAGGCGAAGATATTCACCGCGCCTATGCTCTGATCACCCAGCCGAACCCAGCCTCAGAACAGTTCCACCAGGCCTTTGGTTTCGAACAGGTCGGCCATTGCAGAGAAGTCGGCCGTAAGTTTGGACAGTATTGGGATGTGAAATGGTACGAAAAATCTCTAACTGCGTGACCGTAAAAAAGGGGCGATGCAAATGCATCACCCCGGGAATGTGTGTTTTTAATTGTGTGAGAATCAGTTCTATTTTTAGAAGCTGAAGCTCGTTCTCAATGAACCAATCCAGACGTTGTCGTTATCATCGTTACCACCAGGGTTAGCGATGTAGAACACGCCGGGTTGGACACTGATATTGTCACTTAGCTGAAGCCGGTAGAATGCTTGAGCTAAGAAAGGTGTGTCCTCCGTTTCGGTGAAGGCGTTGCCGCTTTCGTCGGTAATGCTGGTGAAGCCGCCGACAGAAACGCCACCAAAGTTGCCTTCGCGGAAGAGGTCAGGGAAACCGAGCTGTACAGCCCAGTTGAACAGGTCTGCATCAGCATCACTATCCTTGGAGTCTGCGGAGCCAAAGCCAGCCCAACCAGAAACATTAAGCTTAGATGCAAGTGCGTAGCCTGCATTGATGCCAAAGGCATCTACGGAATAGGACTCAGTTCCTCCGGCAATGCCGCCACCACCAGAATAGTAAGCGCGGTTATAGGTGCCTGCCAGAACAAGCTTGTCGCCAGGAGTGAAAGTAACCTGGGCAAAGGCGGTGTTGTCGCCACCGGTAAGGCCAAGGTCGTTTCCAGCGGAGCTTGCTTCGCTACCCAAATAGGCAGCAGCCACGTTGAGGCTATCGCCCAACTGGTAGTTGAAACCTGCACCAGCACCTGCCACAAGATTGTAAGACAAGGGGTTGCTGCCACCGAAGTAATCACCGATGGCATCATCCATCAGGTTGGCAGTTGTGGGGGCAATTTCGTCAGCTTCTAGGTCAACTGTACCCACGTAAACTGAGGCATTGCCAACCGGGAAGTTGTACCACAAGTTATCAAGAACGAAGGTGTTACCTGTGTCGCCTTCGTAATCAACTGCAGTTTCGCCCAGATCAAGCAACCCACCTTCATAACGAGTGCCATAGCCCTGAATATTAGCTGCATTCAGGTCCATGGTGAGCAAGTCACGGCCGGTGAAGCTCGTATCCAGAGTGAGAGTGACGTCACTACCAAAGGTGACTTCATCCTCTACATCAAAGCCATCAACTTCGCCTGCGAATGCAGAACCCAAGTCAAATACAACTGAACCCGCCAGCTTCGTGGTGGTAGAGAACTGGTTCGCTTCCAGCTCAGATGTGCGCGCTTCCAGCGCATCCACGCGACCACGTAGAGTCGCCAATTCAGCTTGGAACTCTTCTTGCAAACGCTGCAACACTGCCAAGTCTTCTTGGGTGACGAGATCGGCAGTTGCAGAAGCAATTAGTTCGTTGACGCGGTCCAAGCAAGCATTTAAGCCAGCAGCAAACTCATAGCGAGTCATGGCACGGTTGCCACGGTAGGTGCCGTCGGGATAACCCGCAATACAGCCATAGCGTTCAACCAAGGACTGGAGTGCTTGGAAAGCCCAGTCAGTAGGACGCACATCACGAAGCTGAGAAACAGAGGTCACTTGACCCATCGCAGCGCCTTCACGGGCATACTGCTGAACGTTGGAAAGTGCGTCCAATTCACCTGCTTGGGCAGCGGGTACCGCAACCACGCCCAGCAAGGCAGGTACGACCCCAAGGGTCATACGCCACAAATAATTACTCATGACTAACTCACACCAAAAATAGTTCGTAACCGCCTCTTAATATGCTGGGCTTTTCTCATTTTGTTCGTATTCAGAGATACAAAAAATGAGTTTTATGAGGAATGACTGAATAAAGCTTAAATGTTTACTGAGAGAACCCTAAGGTGCGTCATGCGCATACCGGATTGAGCGCATGTAAAAGAATAATGTTTAATTCTTGAAACACATATTTTTAGTGCTTATAGCGCTTGCCAAAAAAACAAAATGAGCGTCTATAAGTATCTAAATTAAACAAATAGTTCGTCCAATGTCCTGCTAGTTTTCCAGAATCAATACACAAGCATTTTGACACTTAAAACAGCATTTCTAAGGTTGTTTTTCTCCACTCCAGGTATCTGTGAACTTAAAGACGTGAAATCTTGGCGATGTTTACATAAACCAAAGGTCGTCTGAGGTTAAGACAACGCTTAATCTCAAACGACTGGCTCACCAGAATTTGTCCTCTCTAATTATCTGTAATGTTCCATCGGGGTAGGAGCAGGATTACTGGGTCGAGCCACGGCGATAAAACAGCCTAGGCCGATGGTGAGGGAGAGGAGGGCGACGATGACGGCGACGTCGGCTCGTCGCTGGGAGACTTTCCCAGGACTTGAATGCCCTCCAGTGCTTCTTGGATTTCGAGGGTGCTTTGCTGTTGGGCCTGGCCTAGGGTGGAGGACTGAATCATGTATTCAATCTTTTTGTCTTGGAGCTGTTTGGCTTTGAGGCGAAGGGTTTGGGCGGCGCGTTGGGTTTCTTCGAGATGGATGCGCTGCTGCTGGATATCAGCATCCATGCCTTGGACTAGGGCATTGATTGCGCCCATGGCCTGGGCTGCGATCGCCCCTGGATCAGCCAATGTTGTGATGGTTTCTTCGCTACGGAACTGTCCTAGGTCGTAGCTTTCGGGGAGGTTTTGGGGAGCTAGGGTTTGGCGATGGTTGCCGGGCTGGATTTGTGTGGTGGGGGCGATCGCCGGATGGGCATCGAAGTAGGGATCGTAATAGGCAGGAGCAGATTGGGGTTGGACAGGAGCAGATAGCTGCTGGTTGTGGGGATCAGGTTCGGCTGGAATGTTTTCGTGAGGAGCAGGGGGGGGCGTTTGATTCATGACGGGCTGGACTGGATTGGGCTGGGGGGAAACAGACGAATGGTCAGCTGGGACTGTATTTAGATCTGCCTCGGAGGGAGAGTGAGCTTGGGCAGGCAAAGGCTCATCTGAGTTATGGATGGCTTGGCGGGCTTCCCAAAGTTGATCTAGAACGGCTGCATTGTCAGCTTCTGAGCTTCCACTGTGAGAGGTCTGGGGGGCGTCGGTTGATGCTGCTGGGGTTGGGGAGATCGCACCTGCCTCAGGCTGTTCTTTAGTTGGCTGAACAACTGCTGGTTTCACTGACTGAGTCAAAGGCTTTTTGATGGGCTTTGCAGTTGCGGATGCTTTTGGAGCGGGAGTTTTCTTGGCGGGAGTTGAGAGGCGATCGCTGCCTTGAAGTTCAACTTCATCAATATGGAGGGCAAGGCGTTCCTGTTCTGAAGGGTTGAGCAATGTGGCTTTACCCCGTCCTTGGAATTGACCTTTGATGGAGAGTTCGCGCATGGCGCGGCGCACTTTGGCTTCGGAATAGCCGGATTGGCGGGAAAATTCACGAATGCCCAAGCTGGGGGCTGGGGCCACTGAGGTGGGGGTTTGCATGGTCCATAGTCCTAATCGAGGGACGAAGCGCAGATCGCAGCCATCGGAACGCCGAACGGGGCAATTACGCTGTTAATTCAATTGTACTATAGTTCTTTTGTTCTTTGCGAAACTTAGCTTTTGATTGGTGACTTGGGGTTTAGAAACCGGGTTTCTGCGAGGTTGGCTGGCTGAAGCAATAGATGTTGCTAGAAACCCGGTTTCTCGCTTGGCTTGCTTTGAGGCTTGGCGTTTGGCTTCAGGCTAGGAACACTTGGAGTAACGGGATGATCGCGCTGCTTTTGGCGATCGCCTCCACATGATTCACCCCTTCCAACAGCTCAAACTGCGCCTTTGGCAACTGCTGGGCACAGGCTTGGATTTTGGCGAGGCGGCGATCGCCCTCCCCTGCAAATAGCAACATCGGCAAGTCAAGCTGACTCAGATCTAAGGCGACGCTAGGACGAGATTGGGCGGAAGCGGCTAGAGCCACGAGGTCGTTCGCTTTGATAAATTCTTGGGCTAGGGGCGAAAGTGCTTCACCAATAATGGCTTCAAAGGCAGTGATGAAGGCAGTGGCATCTGTACCGTCGACACCTTGAAACGCAAACAGATCTTTATTGCCGGGATGAGCGCCGCCAATGACAAGCTTTTGCAATCGCTCTGGAGCCTGCTGGGCGAGGGCAAAGCCCACACGTCCCCCCATGGAGTAGCCAAAGAAGTGGGTCTGTTCAATCTTTAAGTCATCGAGAATAGCCAGGATATCGTTGACGCGATTGCCCATGCCATAGGCCTCAGCATCATGGGGCTTGTCGCTTTGGCCATGGCCGCGAGCATCGAGGAGGATGAGGCGGAAGCGACTCCCCAAGGCTTTGACATAGCCTCGCATATGCCAGCTGTAGAGGTTCTGGGTAAAACCGTGGTGCAGTAGCAGCGGTGGCCCGGCTGGGTTGCCGCTGACCTGGTAGTGGATTTTGATGCTGCAGTTAGTGACGAAGGGCATGGGCCGATTCCGCTGTCAGCCGTTAATTGGCTTCAAATGTGGCGATGAAACCATCTAGCGCGGAGCAGGCTTCGGTGAAGGCCTCGGCATCATCCACGTCGTCGAAGTCACCTTCCATGATGCGACGCTCATCGTCTTTCATTTTCTTGGTGATGAGTTTGAGCTCAGGGTAGCGATCAGCGATCGCACGAAACTCCTGGTTGTAGCGAGTCCAGCCTTCAGCAGAGCAGTTGATCGTGATGTGCCACATGGGATGCGTTTCTCCGGAGTTGTGTCAGTTGCACTCACCCATCCAGATGAGTTGCGGATATCGAAAAAGCTTTCCTAGGTTACCGCTTCAGATGGCGCTGTGATTTTCCAGATTTAGGTCGGAGCGATGTGGGAGCGGAATTCAGGTTTGCCGGGGATATTCACGTCGAGGCGGAATACTGCACCTGCGCCGCTACCTTCGCTGGGACGGTCTTGGCCGCCTGCAGTGGTGGCGTAGATTTGGTCCAGTTTGGGACCGCCGAAGGTGAGGCTGGAGACTTTTCGAGCGGGGAAGGGGATTTTGAGAACTTCTTGGCCTTCGGGGCTGTAGCGGTAGAGGTGGCCGCCGTTCCAGCGGGCGGACCAAATATAGTCTTCGTTGTCGATGCAGAGGCCGTCGGGGACGCTTTGGTCTGGGGGAGTGGTGATGAAGGGGCGGCGATCGCTCAATTCCCCCGTTTCTTTATCGTAGTTAAAGACCGAGATGCAGCGGGTGGGGGAGTCGGTGAAGTAGAAGCGGGTTTTATCGAGGGAGAAGCCCATGCCATTGGGGGTGCGCACGTCATCGAGGACGATTTGTAGGTGACCGTCGGGGTCAAGGCGGTAGAGCTTGCCGGGATGTTGGGCGGTGCCCATGGTTCCGCAGAAGACGCGGCCCATGGGATCAGCGATAACGTCGTTGAAGCGGCTGTCGATTTCGGCGGGAATTTCTTCGATGATGGTTTCTAACTCACCCCAGTGCCAGCGTTCAATGCGGCCATGGGCGCGGAAGAGCAGGAGGGCTCCATCGGGCTGGAGCGTCATGCCACCGATAGGGGTGCCTCGGTGGATTTCTTTGTGAACTTGGCCGTTGCGTTCGAAGCGGTAAAGGCGGCCACGGGGGATATCGCTCCAGTAAAGGTAGTCGTTGTCGGGGTCCCAGATGGGGCTTTCTGCGTTGTGGCAGCGGGGATCGGCGACGACAACAGGGGAGGCGACCATGGAGGTTGGGGTGTTAGAGCGTTTCTATATATAAGGACAGGCTACGGGAGGGGGAACGGGAATGGGGGATTCTTTAACTAATGCTTCGATTCCGTTGGGGATATGTTTCAAGACGTACGCCTACGCTCTGATGTCGATGGGTCTTGGGACTGAGGTTTGGAACGGAATGCTATTGCAATGCTGGAGCCTGGAGTTGTTTGTACATGATATAGGTGTCGACGAAGCCTTGCTGGCTGTGGCGGAAGCCATTGGGCAGGGTGCCGAGGGTCGCGAAGCCGAGTTTGTGCCAGAGGGCTACGGCTCCCACATTTGTAGAGACAACTAAATTGAACTGCATGGCTTGAAAGCCAAGGCGAATGGCTTCGGCCTGGGAGTGCTGGCACATGGCCGTGGCGATGCCTTGGCCTCGGGCAGATTCGGCGACCATGTAGCCGCAGTTGCAGATGTGGTTGCCGAGGCCGGGTTGGTTGGGTTTGATGTAGTAGGTACCGAGGATTTGGCCGTCTCGTTCGGCGACGTAGGTGGCTTGGGGATAGTCAATCCAGTGGTGGATGGCGTCGGCTTGAGTGCTGCTGGGGTCGTAGGCATAGGTGTCGCCTGGACGGACGATCGCGAGAAAAATATCGCAAACCGCATCGTAATCAGCCAGTTGAACGTGACGAATATTAAGACGCATATACCAGAACCGTAGGGGCAGGTTTAGCCCCCATTCATAGCACCTTCCCAAAGAACCTCCTGCAAAACCTGCCCCGACTCAAGCCCTAGCCAAAGCAGATTTCAACCAGAATTTTATGCTGAGTGGCCTTATGGGGATAGCTGGGTTTCCCCCAGCTGAAGCCTTGGGCGGGGCGGGTTGTGAGCGGAGGCTGGTGCTGGGCGATTTGATGGTGATGGCTAAACCCGCTCGTACGAGGTTGCTGATGGAAGTTGAAGGGGTGGGCAAGTTGGAGTAGGAGGTTAGGGGATGAGCTGTTCAAAGATTCGGTAGGGCGTTTGGCTCATGCCGAGGTTGCTGTAGGTGGCTTGGGCGATCGCGTTATCTTGCTCCACATACAGCCGGAAGCCACAGATTTTCTCGCCTTTGCCTCGCTCTTCCTCAGCCAGTTGCTGCACAAACTGATAGAGGCGTTTGTAGATGCCTTTGCGGCGATGCTTGGCTTGGACATAGACGCTCTGAATCCACCAGAGCATCCCGTTGCGCCAGTCACTCCATTCGTAGGTGACCATAAGGCAGGCGATGACTTGGCTTTGTGATAGTGACGGTGATTGTGGAGAACAGCCCAGCTCCGCGACGAGGTAGAAGCCTCGCTCGGGGTGGGCCAGCATACCTTCGACGCCAGGGGTGAGGATATCGGTGGGGAGTTCGCGATCTTCGGTTTCGCGGGCGATGCCTTGGTTGAAAGCGATGAGGCTGGGAGCGTCGGCTAGGGTGGCGCGGCGGATGAGGAGGTTGTCCATGGGGGCTTGGTTTAGAAACCGGGTTTCTGCGAGATCTTGAAGTGGGTCATACCACCTTTATCAGAAACCCGGTTTCTTGCCGCTATTTTGCTGCTGTTGCGAGGTGTCTTGCCTATGGCTCAGCTTCTTCGTAGCCCGGTGGCTTCATGCGGCGGCGGTAGTAGTATTGGCGGGTGCGCTTTTGGAATTTCTCCCAGTAGTCTTCTAGCTCTGCGGGGCCGAGGGGGAAGGTTTGGGCGGGTTGGTCGTCGAGGGCGATCGCGACCATGCCCCGCTCCACCACAATCGCCTCATCCTGATACACCCAGTTCACGCCATGAACATAGGCCGCGATTTGCAAGAAGTAATCTTCGATGTCTTCTGCGGTCTTGGGGCGAATGGCAGTTTTCCAGTCGCAGAGATGGAGTTGCCTATCCAACATGACTAGGGCATCGGGATAGCCCGCGAAGCCTTTGGGATGCCAGATAGCGCCTTCGACGAGGAGAATATCTTCGATGTTGTTGATGACGGGTTGAATGGAGTCCCAGTAGCCGGTGACAGTTTCGGGGATCTCAGGAGTTTCGTGGTTGAGCTGTTGGCGCAGGAGCTTGTGGAGCTGGGTGCCGCAGCGGGAGGCGTTGGTGGTGATGCGGCGGGCTTCGTCTTTGCCGATGCGCTCTTGCCAGGCCCGGAGGCGATCGCGAGCAGCCTTGGGTTTGGTGTCGTTGAGGATAGTGGTGATGCCGGGGAGGGCTTGGCCGTCAATTTCGTAATGGCGTTTGCGGTTGACGGAGACCTGTTTGGCTTTGTGATGCTGGAGGCGAGGCAAGGGCTATTGGCAAAAAAACAATTGTTTTCATTGTCTCTCAGACAGGGGGCTACCAGATGGCATACTCACAACAATATTGTTTAGAACAGACCATTGCACAGGTCTGCATTACTTGGTTAAGCCATGATTGACGAAGGCGTTGTGAAATATGATTGTTGCTGGACGCAGGGCGAGGCCGTGGCAGATGAGCTGGTTCAGCAGTTGAATGAATATCGCGATCGCCTCTACGCCCAAAACCTCATCGGTCAATACCCCGACGGCATTGGCTTTGGTAACCTCAGCATCCTCCACCCGGCGAATCCCCAGGAATTTATTATCACCGCCACCCAAACGGGCCACCTCGACCAACTCACCCCCCAGCACTACACCACTGTCACCAGCTGGGATCTCGCCGCCAACCAAGTCGCCTGCCAAGGTCCAGCCCAGGCCTCTTCCGAATCCTTAACCCATGCCACGCTCTACCAAGCCGACCCTAGCATTCAAGCCATAATCCACGTCCATGACTACCCGCTGTGGGCCTATCTCATGGATGAGGTGCCCACGACGAAGCGGGAGACGCCCTATGGCACGCCAGAAATGGCGTTGGAGATGGAGCGGTTGCTACGGGAAACGGATCTGCCGCAGCAAAAGATTTTGGTTATGGCGGGCCACGAGGAAGGCATTATCACCTTTGGGAAAGATTTGGCGGATGCCTATGCCGTGCTGATGGCTGCTACGGATGGGAGTCCTGATGAAGTCAAGCCCTGATGTCGAGGCTGAAGTGGTTAGAACATAGCTTGATGGATTGCCATAACGTCTTGTTCAAGACAAGCGCTGGATAATGGCTTCGATTGCCTGCACAACAGCCTCGTTCTTTTGCCCATCAAGCGCATCGGGATGGGGCGAAGCAAACTGTCCCGAGTCGTTATCGAAGTACTTGCCAGATGCCGTAGCAAATTCATTTGACAGGGCTGCGCGGATCAAAATATCAGCGCCAATGCGCAGATCGCCGCCGGCCACACCAAAGGCTTCTTTGACCATTTTGCTGCCCAGCAGCGAAGCGGGATTGACCGCTACGATCGCCGGTCCATCTTCCCCTAAGGCCATTGCCAAACTGCGTGACCACATTGTCAGTGCCAACTTGCTCTGGGCATAGGCTGCACCAGCGGACAACTTGATGCGTCCGGCCAATGCTTCTGAATTGACCGGGGCTTGGGCCGCAGAGGAAAGGTTGATCACTCGACCATCAGCATCCATTAGCTGTAGCAGTCGCTGGGTGAGTAAGTAGGGTGCGATTGTATTAACAACAAACCGTACATCCAACCCATCAGATGTGATTGGATTTTGGGTGTTGTAGACGCCAGCATTGTTGATTAACACGTCTAGTTTGTCGTGCTTTGCGGAGATGGCCTTTGCCATTGCCTCCACGTCCGCTAGGTTTGCGAGATCGGCGACATAGCTTTCCACAGTGACCGCTTGCGGTATGGCCGCAAGGGTCTGTTCGACGGCTTTCAGCTTCGCGGAGTTACGTCCATGGAGCAACAGCGTATGGCCCTGGGCGGCTAGTAGCTGGGCTGTTTCGAGGCCAATGCCGTCTGTCGCACCTGTGAGCAGAATTACTTTTGGCATGGTTCGTGAGTTTTGAGGGGCTGAGCTGAGTTAGGCAAAGTCGGGGAGGACTTCGTTAGCAAGGCGTTTTAGGGTCGTCTCGATATCGGTTTGGTTAAAGCGTAGGTTGAGAGCCACGTGGTTGACGCCGATTTCTTCGAGGGATTTGAGATGCGATCGCAGCTGCCGACTCCCCAATCGCAATCCCAAATGAATGGGTTGTGCAGGAGCTTGGGGATCTTCAGCTAGATCCACATAGAGCGGCTGCATCACGGGCTTAGCCGGACTCCCCGCAGCCTCAACCCGCGCCTGCCAATCGCGGATGACTTGTGCTTGAGCAACTGTATTGCGGGGGTAGGTCATCCAGCCATCTCCGTTCTGGGCGATCCAGTCTGGGTCTTGTTGGCTACCGCCGGTAATTAGCAAGGGCAGTTTGCCAGAGGCTGGTTTGGGCAGCATATTCATGCCACCGTTGGGATTGCCATAGGTGTTTGCGAAGCTGGGGCTGTCTTCGCCCATGCGGCGGATGTAATCGAAGCTGTCTCGGAAGCGGGTGCCGCGATCGCTAAAGCTCAAGTTCAAGGCTGGGTATTCCTCGGGGCGATCGCCCGAAGCCACGCCGAGAATCAGCCGCCCGCCCGACAGCACATCCGCACTGGCAGCAGCCTTGGCAATGTGAGCTGGATGCCGCAGCGGCAGAATGATGCTTGCAACGCCCAGGGCAATGCGATCGGTCTGCCCCGCTAAATAGCCGAGATAGACAAAGGGATCAAACGTTTGTCCCGCATCGCCAAAGGAGGGCACATTAAACGGAACATCGCGCAACCAAACTGCAGCGAACCCCAGTTGCTCAGCCAATTGAATCCGTTCCAGGTGACGTTCTAGGGTCGGCACGGGATTGTGGGCGTTGTTCTCAATCGGGACCACTAGACCGACGCTCAACCGATTGGGCTGAAAAGTGGCGTTATATCCCCGATTGATGGGTTTGAATTGGGTCTTTTCAATAGATTTAAGCATGGTGAACTCCGTTCACGGACTTGGTTTGCTATCAAAGGGAGCCTGTCACCTGGGGAGAGGATTACTTTCGGGTTTACCAGGCAACTGATGATTAGTTTTCAATCACGACCTTGCCCATGGCTTGTCGGCTTTCCAAGCGAGCATGGGCCTGTCCAGCCTGTTCCAACCCATAGCGTTCCTCATCCAGCACAGGCTTGAGTCCACCCGACTCTACAATCTGGGCTAAGTCGCGCAGGATTCCCCCATGTTGCTCTCGTTTAAAGTTGTGCAGCATGGGAATGAGCATAAACACAACATGTAATGACAACCCTTTGAAGTGAGCCAAGGTCAAATCCAGTTCGCACAGGGAAACCGTGGATGCGACTTGACCATTCAGGGCAGCCGCTTCAAAGGAATTGAGCATATTTGCACCACCCACTGAATCAAACACGACGTCAAAACCATTTCCAGCGGTGTGCTTAGCGACATACTGCTCAACCGATTCTGTTTTGTAGTTGATGCCAGTTGCGCCCAGCTGTTCGATCATGGCTAGCTGTTTGTCACCACCGCCCGTGGAATAGACCTCGGCGCCAAAGTGCTTGGCCAGTTGTAAAGCGACATGACCCACACCGCCAGAACCCCCATGAACGAGGACTTTCTGTCCTGGCTTAATGCCCGCACGAGTTAAACCTTCGTAAGCCGTAATCGCCACGAGCGGCAAGGCAGCGGCTTCACCCATCGACAAGTTTTTCGGCTTATGGGCAATTAGATTGGCATCCGCCACCATGTAGTCCGCCAAGGAGCCCGGCAAGTCCGCCAGTCCTCCCGCACAGCCGTAAACCTCATCCCCCACAGAATAGGCTGAAACGCCCTCGCCAACAGCCTCGACCGTCCCGGCAAAGTCCATGCCAAGAATGGCAGGCGTGTCGGGCGAAAGTGGTAAATCCTTGCCCATCTTACGAATCATGGTATCGACCGTATTCACGCTCGATGCCGCGATATTGATCAGGACATGGCCTGGTTTGACCTGAGGTTTCTCGATCTCTACCGGTTCAAACTGGGCGTCTTCACCATACGAGCTTAAGAGCATTGCCTTCATCGCTGCATCTCCATGGGAGTCATCTAACCACTGGTTTCATCGTAATTTTTCGAATAAAAAAGATAAATAGGCTTTCTGCGAAATGATAATTCGGATATTTTTGATAAATGGATATTCTATCGCTCCGTTTATTTCTGAGAATTGCAGAAATCAGTGGGATCACAGCCGCAGCCCAAGACCTGTCTCTTTCCCCCGCTAGCGCCAGCGCTCGCCTAGTCAAACTTGAAGAAACCCTGGGGGTTCGTTTGTTTAACCGAACGACTCGCGCCGTTTCTCTGACTACGGATGGCGAGGTGTTTTTGCCCTATGCCCAAGAGATGATCGAAGCCCTGGAAACGGGGTTAAGTGCAGTTAAGGGACAGGATGCAAACGCAGAGGGGAGGCTGAGAATCACCCTGCCGGGTTCCTTTGGCCGGATGTATGTCGTTCCCACCCTCGCCAAATTTCATGCCCGCCATCCTCGGGTCAGTCTTGACCTGCGTCTATCCGATGAAGTGTTGGATGTTGTGGAAGGGGCCTATGACCTGATTATTCGCAATGCGCCCTTGGTGGATAGTCGTCTGATTGTACGAAAGTTGGCTTCTGATCGGCGTATTCTCGTGGCTTCTCCCGCCTATCTGAAACGATATGGTGTGCCTGCAACGCCTGACGATCTGGCCAAGCATCAATGCGTCTGTCTTGCTGGAGCAACCAAGTGGACCTTTGAAAACGGACAAACGGTGAGCGTTCCACAATCGTTCGTGGTCAACGATGGTGAGGCGCTGCGTAAAATGGTTGAGCAAGGTCTGGGAATTGGCGTTAAGTCGCTGTGGAATGCGAGCGAAAGCTTGAAAGCTGGGCGGCTGGTCGAGATTATGTCGGACTTTCCCCTAGCCAGCAATACTGCAATCTGGCTCCTCTATCCCAGTCGCCGGATCATGGCTCCGAAAGTCCACGCCATGATCGATTTTTTGATCGAGCAGTTTCAGCCTGTTCCGCCCTGGGAGTGCTAAACCCGGGCTAAAGGTAGTTAATGATGAGGCCCAGGAATAGAGCTCTTGCACGAATGCGCCAAACGCCCCATCCCCTAACCCCTTGCCCCCAAATTTTGGGGAAGGGGAGTTTCAAAGTCCCTCTCCCACGCTTGGGAGAGGGATTTAGGGAGAGGGCCAAGGTTTATGCAAGAGGTCTATTGGATATTGCCTGCTGACTAAGCGAGCAATCAGTGATTGCCATTAGGCGATATGAGTCATCTCATGGAGCCAAAACTTTTCAATTGCACCATCGGTAACTTCCATAAAGGCAGCGAGGTGGGGCGCATTCATGTGAGTTTGCCAAAGGTCGCGGGATTCCCAGTTTTCGTAGAACAGAAAGTAGGCTGGATTTTCGTTGTCCTGGTGCAGGTCGTACTGAATGCAGCCAGCTTCTTTGCGCGTGATGGGAATGAGCTTTTCCAGCTCAGCTTTAACGAAGTCAATTTTGTCGGGGTTGGCGAGGACGTTGCCGGTGATGGTGAGCTTGGTCATGGTTATTTTGTCGGGTGAATAAAGTTAGGATTTGACAAGATTCAAAACGGGTTTTCCGATCGCCCTGCCACTCTCTGGCCATTCATGGGCCCTGAGCAGATTTCTAACGCTCAAACTGCTGCCGTTCAGTGCGATCCGATTGCAGCGTAGGTTTATGCTGCGATCTTTACAAGTACCCACATTTTTGTAAGTAATGGAGGTAGATGTACAGATTAAGCCCAGTCGGAGCGAACAAACAATGGCGCGGAAGTACAACTGGAAAACAGGTTGTGATGTGGAGGCGACGCTGAGCGTCATCGGGGGTCGCTGGAAGCCCATTTTGCTCTGCCATCTGCTGAATGGGCGCAAGCGGTTTGGAGAGCTGAAACGCTTAACCCCCAATGCCACGGAGCGGATGATTGCATTGCAGCTGCGGGAGCTAGAGGCGGATGGAGTCATTTCACGCCATGTCTATGCTGAGGTACCGCCTCGGGTGGAGTATGAGCTGACAGAGTTTGGGCGATCGCTAGAAGCCATTTTGGTGTCGATGCAGCAATGGGGCTGCGGTTTCAAAGCGCGTCGCCTTGCGGAGGATGGGGAGGTTGATTAGAGTGCCAGGGATCAAGCTGTAATTCAGTCGTCGAATATTCAAGGATTGCGGTTTGGCTGAGTGAGTTATTCGTGTCTTCTATTCAGGAATAAACCGCTCCCAGCTAGAAAACTATCGTTCCAGAAAATTACCTGAAAGCTTCTCTGTTCAGAGACTACAGTCAACCTGAGTTCGTCGGCATGAAAAAGCACTTGCGAAGCAGGCTAGGAATAAATTCCCAGCCTAAGAGCGAAAGCCCACAAAAGTGGGCTGCAACCCTCGCAGGTGGGCTGTTCAGTCCGTTTTAACGGACTTTAGCTTTTAGCCGTGAACTTTAGCTCACGGCGGCAGAGCCAAGCCAGCCTTCAATTTGTCGAACTCAGGTTGGAGTCATAACCCTCCGAGACTCTCAGGCCTTTAATACTCCCAGGGCTGAACAGGA
>CALECT010000218.1 GCA_937949725.1 uncultured Pseudanabaenaceae cyanobacterium | reverse complement strand
CCCTCTGCCGTGGCTAATGTCTCGATGGATTGGGACATCTTGGCCAAGGCCTCGGGCGAATATTGAATGATGCTGGAATGCTTCATAAACGTCTCGACACCCAGAGCCGAGGCATATCTCGCTGCGCCCGAGGTTGGCAAGGTATGGTTTGGACCAGCCAAGTAATCGCCCACTGCTTCTGGCGTTGAATTGCCTAGGAAAATCGCTCCGGCATGGCGAATCTTCTCCATGAGCGCCCAGGGATCGGCCACTTCGAGCTCCAAGTGCTCGGGGGCAAAATCATTGGACAGCTCAGCAGCCTCATCTAGGTCTTGGACCAGAATAATGAGGCCATAGTTGACGATCGCTTTCTCCGCAATCCCATGGCGAGGGTGGTTCACCAACTGTTCCTCGACCTGTTCCGTCACCGCCTTGGCTAAGGCTTCGTCATCGGTGATCAAAATCGAAGCAGCACGGGTGTCATGCTCTGCCTGGGCCAATAGATCCGCAGCGACATGGACCGGATTGGCTTGGCGATCTGCAATCACCAGCACTTCTGAAGGGCCTGCTAAGGAGTCAATTCCCACGCGACCATAGACCAGCTTTTTGGCCAGGGTGACGTAGATGTTGCCTGGGCCGCTGATGACGTTTACCGCTGGGATTGTATCGGTGCCATAGGCTAGGGCCGCGATCGCCTGAGCACCCCCTACACGATAAATTTCCTCTATCCCTGCCTCCTGAGCTGCCACTAGGACCGCAGGATTAATGCGCTTATCGGGACCGGGCGGCGTCACCATCACCACCTTGGGCACCCCAGCAACTAAAGCGGGAACCGCATTCATCAATACCGTGCTGGGATAGGAAGCCTTACCACCAGGAACGTAGAGACCCGCCGCATCTACCGGGGTATAGCGCTTGCCCAGGACGACCTCATCTTCCCCAAACTGCACCCAGCTTTTGGGCTGACGCTGCTCATGGAAGCTCTTGATGTTGGTATGAGCCACCCGCACTGCATCGACAAAAGCTTTGGGGACCTGTTGGTAAGCTGCTTCCATTTCTGAAGCATCAACCCGCAGCTCGGATGCAGCCAGGTCTACCTTGTCAAATTCCAGGGCATATTCCAGCAGCGCTTGGTCTCCCCGACGCTGCACTCCCTGAAGTATCTGCTGGACGGTGGCCTCAGTATTGGAGGAATTACTGTCGTGGGTGCGATCGCAGATGCGCTTTAGCTCTGCTTGGGCTTCATCCCAGCGGGTGACGATTCGCAGCATGGCGGTAGGGGCGGAAAAATCGAAAAAATGGCTAGACCAGTGAACAAAAGACTATTGGATTGAAGCTGAGCAATGAGTTGCGCATCAACTCCTGTCGCTTCAGCTATCCTCAACTCGTTCGATGTTCTATTAGTACAAGCTTAGCTTGATTCTCCTGGGGATGCTGCACCCTGCTTCGACTTCGCCGACTGCTTCTCAGAGTTGTTTGAACTCCAGGTCTTGCCACCAGACATCCCGAATAACACTAATTGTCGGGGTACTCCTCAGATGTGCAGACCCATGGCATAATGAAATGCTGGTAGAGCGTCGAGACTTAGAAGAAACTGTGGCGAATATTAAATCTGCTCAGAAGCGTATCCAAACCTCTGAGCGCAACCGTCTGCGTAACAAATCCTATCGGTCTGCGGTTAAAACCCTGACCAAGCATTACTTGACTGCGGTGGAGGCCTATGTGGCTGAGCCTGGCGATGATGCTAAGAAAGCTGTTCAAGAACGCATGTCCGCTGCTTACAGCAAGATTGACAAGGCTGTTAAGCGTGGCGTGTATCACAAGAACACTGGCGCGAACAAGAAGTCCAATATCGCGAAGCTTTTCAAGTCAAAGGTTGAACCTTACAACGCCTAATCTCTCTGGGTCGTTTGGTTGTGGGCGGCTTAGCTTAAAGCTCTAGTCGCTGCTGGGTTCCTTTGCTCGATAGGTATTGATTGTGCAACCTGCTGCTCCCCCACTGTTGGTTGACACCCATGTTCATCTCGCATTTGACCGCTTTCAGGAAGACCTGGAAGCGGTTGCATTGCGTTGGCGTGAGGCGGGCGTAACTCGTCTCGTTCATTCCTGTGTGGAGCCGGGTGAGTTTGAGTCGATGCGACAGGTGGCGGATCGCTTTCCTGAAGTTAGCTTCGCCATTGGCTTACATCCGTTAGATGTTGACCAGTGGAGTGATGCGACTGCGGGTAAAATTCGCGAGCTTGCCCAGTCTGATCATCGGGTTGTGGCGATTGGGGAGACGGGATTGGACTTTTTTAAGTCTGATTCTGTTGAACTCCAGAAGGTTGCACTGCGAGCACAGCTTGAAATCGCGGCTGATTTAGAGTTGCCCGTGATTATTCATTGCCGTGATGCCGCTGTGGCCATGGCAGAAGAATTGGCTGATTTCCAGAAGGCACGACGCAAGTCAGGGAAAAACATCGTGTCTGGGGTGATGCATTGCTGGGGAGGGAGCCCTGAAGAAACCCAGTTGTTCTTGGACGAGGGCTTTTTCATTAGCTTTAGTGGCACCGTCACTTTTAAAAAAGCTGAACAAATTCAGGCCTCTGCCCGTATGGTTCCCAGTGATCGCCTGCTGGTCGAAACCGACTGTCCTTTTTTGGCTCCGGTTCCTAAGCGAGGCAAGCGTAATGAGCCTGCTTTTGTTGCCCATGTGGCTGCCCAAGTTGCATCACTTCGTGGGGTTTCTATTGAAGAGCTTGCTCAGCAGACGACGCAAAATGCTTTTGATTTGTTTAACTTGCCAGCCCTGGAAGCATCCACCTCCTAAGGCGGCTTAAAATTTCGCTGCCTTTCGTGGGTATTTGTCCTGCTTTTTAGGGGCGATCGCGTCGTTGGAGGCGCAAATGAGTCCGTAAAGTCAATCTTGACTTTGATGGGTTGTTGAAGTACCGCCCGTGTTGCTGTAACATTTGGGGTCGCGCTAGGCGTGACCCGTTCGAGGAGACGCATGACTGATCAGATCACCGTTGCCCCCGCTGCTTTTGTTCTCCCAGACATGGTTGAGATCCAGCGAGCAAGTTTCCGCTGGTTTCTGCAAGAAGGCCTAATTGAAGAGCTAGAGAGCTTTTCGCCCATTACGGACTACACCGGGAAGCTAGAGCTTCACTTCCTGGGTAAGGACTACAAGCTCAAGCGTCCGAAATATGACGTTGATGAAGCGAAGCGACGGGACGGAACCTATGCGGTTCAACTTTACGTTCCGACACGTTTGATCAACAAAGAAAATGGTGAGATCAAGGAACAGGAAGTCTTCATTGGCGATCTGCCTTTGATGACTGAACGGGGCACCTTCATTATCAACGGTGCTGAGCGGGTCATCGTTAACCAGATTGTTCGTAGCCCGGGTGTCTACTACAAGTCTGAGACTGACAAGCATGGCCGTCGTACCTATAACGCCAGCCTAATTCCTAACCGTGGAGCTTGGCTGAAGTTTGAGACCGATAAGAATGACTTGGTCTGGGTTCGCATCGACAAAACCCGAAAACTGTCGGCTCAGGTATTGCTGAAGGCGATCGGCCTCAGTGATAACGAAATCTTTGACGCCATGCGTCACCCCGAGTACTTCCAGAAGACGATTGAGAAGGAAGGGCAGTTCAACGAAGAAGAAGCACTGCTTGAGCTCTACCGTAAGTTGCGCCCCGGTGAGCCTCCCACGGTGTCCGGTGGTCTGCAACTCCTAGAATCCCGCTTCTTTGATCCCAAGCGTTATGACCTCGGTCGCGTGGGTCGCTACAAGATTAACCGCAAGCTGCGCCTGAACGTGCCCGACACGACGCGCGTTCTGACGGCTCAGGACATCTTGTCCTCCATCGACTACCTGGTGAACCTGGAATTTGACATCGGCAACGTCGATGATATTGACCACCTCGGCAACCGTCGTGTTCGTTCCGTGGGTGAGCTACTGCAAAACCAAGTTCGCGTGGGTCTGAACCGTTTGGAGCGCATCATTCGTGAGCGCATGACGGTGTCAGATTCTGACTCCCTCACACCAGCTTCATTGGTAAACCCCAAGCCTTTGGTCGCAGCCATTAAGGAATTCTTTGGTTCCTCCCAGCTGTCCCAGTTCATGGACCAGACCAACCCTCTGGCAGAACTGACCCACAAGCGTCGTCTTAGCGCCCTTGGTCCGGGTGGTTTGACCCGTGAGCGTGCAGGCTTCGCTGTGCGCGATATTCACCCCTCTCACTACGGTCGCATTTGCCCGATTGAGACGCCTGAAGGTCCTAACGCGGGACTGATTGGCTCTTTGGCAACCCACGCCAAGGTCAATCCCTACGGCTTCATCGAAACTCCCTTCCGTAAGGTTGAGAACGGTCGTGTTCGCCTCGATCTTCCCTCTGTGTATATGACAGCAGATGAGGAAGATGACCTGCGCGTCGCACCAGGTGACATCACCACTGATGCAGAGGGCTACATCCAAGGCGAAACCATCCCGGTTCGCTATCGCCAAGACTTCACGACTACGACGCCTGATCAGGTTGACTTTGTGGCGGTCTCGCCGGTGCAGATTATTTCTGTAGCGACCTCGTTGATTCCATTCCTGGAGCATGATGACGCCAACCGTGCCCTGATGGGCTCAAACATGCAGCGTCAAGCTGTGCCCCTGCTCCGCCCAGAGCGTCCTTTGGTGGGTACAGGCCTTGAAGCTCAGGCTGCTCGTGACTCCGGTATGGTCATTGTCAGCCGTACGCCGGGTCGCGTGACCCAGGTGGATGCTGAGCGAGTCATCGTCATGAGCGATGAAGGCGAGCATATTGTTTACCCGCTGCAAAAGTATCAGCGCTCCAACCAAGACACCTGCTTGAACCAGCGTCCCCTTGCTTTTGAAGGTGATGAAGTGGAAGTGGGCCAGGTCTTGGCTGATGGTTCTGCTACGGAAGGTGGCGAGCTGGCACTTGGGCAGAACGTACTGGTGGCCTACATGCCTTGGGAGGGCTACAACTACGAGGACGCGATCCTCATTAGTGAACGCCTGGTTCGTGAGGATGTCTACACCTCAATTCACATCGAGAAGTTTGAGATTGAGGCGCGCCAAACCAAGCTTGGCCCTGAGGAAATCACCCGTGAGATTCCTAACGTGGGTGAAGACTCCCTGCGTCAGTTGGATGAGCAAGGCGTCATCCGCGTTGGTGCTTGGGTCGATGCCGGTGACATTTTGGTGGGTAAGGTCACGCCTAAAGGTGAGTCGGACCAGCCGCCTGAAGAGAAGCTATTGCGCGCCATCTTTGGTGAGAAAGCTCGCGACGTTCGTGACAACTCCTTGAGAGTTCCTAACGGTGAGAAGGGTCGCGTTGTTGACGTTCGTGTCTTCACTCGGGAGCAGGGCGATGAGCTTCCCCCGGGTGCGAACATGGTGGTTCGCGTTTACGTGGCCCAGAAGCGCAAGATTCAAGTTGGCGACAAGATGGCGGGTCGCCATGGCAACAAGGGCATTATTTCCCGGATTCTGCCAGTGCAGGATATGCCTTATCTGCCCGACGGTACGCCTCTGGATATCGCACTCAACCCCCTGGGTGTGCCTTCCCGTATGAACGTGGGTCAGGTGTTTGAGTGTCTGCTGGGCTGGGCTGGTGATAACCTCAATACCCGCTTTAAGCTGACGCCGTTTGATGAGATGCACGGTGCAGAGGCTTCTCGCCTGTCGGTTAATGCCAAGCTGGTTGCGGCTCGTAAACGCACGGGCAATGACTGGGTATTTGACGAAGATAACCCTGGTAAAATCCAGCTCTATGATGGTCGTACGGGTGAGCCATTTGACCAGGCTGTGACGGTGGGCCGGGCTTACATGCTCAAGCTAGTCCACATGGCGGACGATAAGATCCACGCTCGTTCCACTGGTCCTTACTCCTTGGTGACTCAGCAGCCTCTGGGTGGTAAAGCTCAGCAGGGTGGTCAGCGCTTCGGTGAGATGGAAGTGTGGGCGCTGGAGGCATTCGGTGCGGCTTACACCTTGCAGGAACTGCTAACGGTGAAGTCTGACGATATGCAGGGCCGTAATGAAGCCTTGAATGCGATCGTTAAGGGCAAGGCAATTCCTAAGCCCGGTACGCCGGAGTCCTTCAAGGTTCTTATGCGGGAATTGCAGTCCTTGTGCCTGGACATTGCGGTTCACAAGCTGGACACCAGCATGGATGGGACCGATCAGGACACTGAGGTTGATCTGATGGTGGATGTGAGCAACCGTCGTGCTCCTTCTCGCCCGACCTATGAGTCCATCGCTCCTCGTGAGGAGGCGGCTCCTGAGTCTTAGCCCATCAAGGCTGCGGTCTATGACAGGCCGCAGCCTAGCTGCTTGAATGAGCAGCTAGCAAACGAAATTTTTCTTCGGCGACTGACTGCCAGGGCTTGTTTGCCCTGGCTCTTCGCCTCTCGAACGCCACCGTTCGGCCCTCGAACGCCACCAGAAAGGAATGCGCCCAATGGCAAAGCTAGAACAACGGTTTGATTACGTCAAAATCGGACTGGCCTCTCCTGAACGAATTCGCCAGTGGGGTGAAAGAACCCAGCCCAATGGCAACATTGTGGGCGAGGTAACGAAGCCTGAAACCATCAATTACCGCACGCTTAAGCCTGAGATGGATGGCTTGTTTTGCGAGAAGATTTTTGGTCCTGCTAAGGATTGGGAATGCCATTGCGGTAAGTACAAGCGGGTGCGCCATCGGGGCATTGTTTGTGAGCGTTGCGGCGTTGAGGTGACCGAGTCCCGCGTGCGTCGTCATCGCATGGGCTATATCAAATTGGCCGCTCCGGTGGCCCACGTTTGGTATCTCAAGGGGATTCCGAGCTATATCGCGATTATTCTCGACATGCCTTTGCGCGATGTCGAGCAAATCGTTTACTTCAACTCCTATGTGGTCTTGGATGCGGGTAATCACCCTGACCTTCAGCACAAGCAGCTGCTGAATGAAGACCAGTGGATGGAGCTAGAAGAGCAGATTTATTCTGAAGATTCCACGCTTGAAGGGATCGAAGTTGGTATTGGTGCTGAGGCACTCCAGCGTCTGCTGCAAGATTTGGATCTAGATGGTGAGGCTGAGCAGCTTCGGGAAACCATTGCAGTTTCTAAGGGCCAAAAGCGGGCCAAGTTGATCAAGCGCCTGCGGGTGATTGACAATTTCATCGCCACTGGTTCCCGTCCCGACTGGATGGTGCTGCAATACATCCCAGTGATTCCCCCCGATCTGCGTCCCATGGTGCAGTTGGATGGTGGCCGCTTTGCGACCTCTGACTTGAACGATCTCTATCGTCGAGTCATCAACCGCAACAATCGCCTGGCCCGTTTGCAGGAGATTCTGGCTCCGGAAATTATCGTCCGCAACGAGAAGCGGATGTTGCAAGAGGCGGTCGATGCTCTGATTGATAACGGTCGCCGTGGCCGCACGGTTGTGGGGGCAAATAATCGTCCCCTCAAGTCTCTGTCCGACATTATTGAGGGTAAGCAGGGTCGCTTCCGCCAGAACTTGCTGGGTAAGCGCGTTGATTACTCCGGTCGTTCTGTGATTGTGGTGGGTCCAAACCTCAAGATTCACCAGTGTGGCCTGCCTCGGGAGATGGCGATCGAGCTGTTCCAGCCCTTTGTAATTCATCGCTTGATTCGCCAAGGGTTGGTCAACAACATTAAGGCTGCCAAGAAGCTCATCCAGCGCACGGATCCTGTGGTTTGGGAGGTCCTGGAAGAGGTGATTGATGGCCACCCCGTCATGTTGAACCGAGCTCCTACGCTTCACCGCTTGGGGATTCAAGCATTCGAGCCGATTCTAGTGCCGGGTCGAGCCATTCAGCTTCATCCCTTGGTCTGTCCAGCCTTTAACGCTGACTTCGACGGCGACCAAATGGCGGTTCACGTGCCGTTGTCTCTTGAGTCTCAGTCAGAAGCTCGTCTGTTGATGTTGGCTTCTAACAATGTTCTCTCTCCGGCAACTGGTTCTCCGATCATCACGCCGAGTCAGGATATGGTTCTGGGTTGCTACTACCTCAGTGTCCATAACCCTATGAAGCAGAAAGGGGCGGGTCGTTTCTATGGCTCGATGAACGATGCCATCATGGCCTATGAGCAGGATCAAATTGATCTCCATGCCTATGTCTGGGTGCGTTTCGATGGCCCTGTCGAGCAGGATTCTGACGAAGGTGAGCCGACTGAAGTGACCACTAATGATGATGGTTCAATCACGACGGTCTATGAGAAGCGTCGTGTTCGGACAGATGCTGAGGGCAATATTTTGTCGCAGTACGTTTTGACGACGGCAGGGAGAAGCATCTTGAACAAAACCATCCATGATGTGTTGGTCAATTAGGAGTTGATGGGATGAGCCGGTGACCCAATCGTCATTGGCTCATCCATTGGGCGCTTCGAGACGGCATCGACTTTTTCAGTATTGGCTCTCAACAGCAGAGCGATCGCAGTTCAGTTGGGTAATTAGGCGACACCATGGCAGAGCAAAACCAGGCAAACAAGAAGCCCGTTGCGTTTTACAACGGCATTATCGATAAGAAGCAGCTGCGGAAGATGATCACCTCATCTTTCATTAATCACGGTACTGCTCGCACCGCTCAGGTTGCTGACCAACTGAAAGGTCTGGGCTTCAAGTTTGCGACCCAGGCAGGGGTTTCAATCAGTATTCATGACCTCAAAGTTCCTGAGGTTAAGCGGGAGATGCTGGAGGCTGCTGAGGAAGAGATTCGCACCACCGAAGCTCGCTATAGCCGAGGCGAAATCACCGAGGTTGAGCGTTTCCAGAAGGTCATTGACACCTGGAGTATCACCAGTGACGAGCTCAAGAACGAGGTGATCAAGAACTTCAAGATCAACAACCCGCTGAACTCCGTCTACATGATGGCGTTCTCTGGAGCTCGTGGTAATGTCTCCCAGGTTCGCCAGTTGGTGGGTATGCGTGGCCTGATGGCGAATCCCCAGGGTGAGATCATTGACCTGCCCATTAAGACCAACTTCCGCGAAGGTTTGACCGTAACGGAGTACATCATCTCTTCTTACGGTGCGCGTAAGGGCTTGGTGGATACCGCTCTGCGTACGGCTGACTCCGGTTACTTGACTCGTCGTCTGGTGGACGTTTCCCAGGACGTGATTGTGCGTGAGCTGGATTGCGGCACGACTCGCAGCGTCACCATCAAGCCAATGAAGGATGGTGAGCGGGTTTTGATTAAGCTGGGCGATCGCCTCTTAGGTCGCGTTGTGGCCGAAGACCTTATGCATCCTGAGACGGGTGAACTGGTTGCAGCGCGCAATCAAGATATTTCGGCAGACCTTGCGGAAGCGATAGACCGCTCTGGTGCCGAGGAATTGAAGGTTCGCTCTCCCCTGACTTGTGAAGCAGCCCGCTCCGTTTGCCGCCTCTGCTATGGTTGGAGTTTGGCTCATGCCCAAATGGTGGATATGGGTGAAGCGGTTGGCATTATTGCGGCTCAATCCATTGGTGAGCCGGGTACCCAGCTCACGATGCGTACCTTCCACACGGGGGGGGTGTTTACTGGTGAGGTGGCTCGTCAAGAGCGTGCCAAAAAAGAAGGCACCGTTAGTTTCTCAAAGAAAGCTCGTACCAGAGCCTTCCGGACTCGCCATGGTGAGGATGTCTTTGTTGCGGAAGCCAACTTTGACATCACGCTGGGGTCAGGTAGCAAGAAGCAAGTTGTACGAGTGGCCCAGGGCTCGACGGTATTTGTCAGTGATGGCGATGAAGTGATTGCTAACCAAATGCTTGCAGAAGTGCCCGTGGGTGGGCGGGCCAAGCGTTCCACTGAGAAGGCAACCAAGGATGTGGCCTCGGACATGGCCGGTGAAATCCTCTTCCAAGACATTGCGGCAGAAGAGAAGAAAGACCGTCAGGGCAACACCACTCGTATTGCCCAGCGTGGTGGACTGATTTGGGTCCTGGGGGGAGAGGTTTATAACTTGCCGCCTGGTGCTGAACCCATCGTCAAAAATGGTGAAAGTGTCACCCAAGACTCCATCTTGGCAGAGACTCGTTTGACCACGGAATATGGCGGTGTTGTGCGTTTGCCCAACCGTGGAGAAGGCCACCGCGAAGTGGAGATTGTGACTGCCTCGGTCACTTTAGATAAGGCTCGTGTCCATGCTGAGGTTTCCTCCGGTAGTGAGCATTATGTGCTGGAAACTGGGGATGGTCAGCAGTTCAATATCACCACCACACCTGGTACTAAGGTTCTCAATGGCCAGGTGGTTGCTGAGCTGCAAAGTGACCAATACCGCACCCACACGGGCGGCATTATCAAATATGCCGGTGTGGAAGTGGGTAAGAAGGGTAAGTCTAAACAAGGCTTTGAGGTGACCCAAGGGGGCACATTACTCTGGATTCCAGAGGAAGCCCACGAGGTCAATAAGGATATCTCCCTGTTGATGGTAGAGAATGGCCAGTTTGTTGAAGCTGGCACTGAAGTGGTCAAGGATGTCTTCTGCAATAGCAGCGGCATTGTTGAAGTCACTCAGAAAAATGACATTCTGCGGGAGATCGTGGTCAAGCCTGGCGAGCTCCATATGCTTGATAATCCCAAGGATCTCAAGTCTAGCGATGGTGCCTTGGCAAACCCTGGCGACACTGTCATGAAGGGGGTCAAGGTTGAGGAGACTCGCTATGTTGAGGTTGTAGAGATGCCTGAGGGGCAGGCCGTTCTATTGCGCCCCGTGATTGAGTATCAGGTTCCCACTGAGCCTGCTTTACCTAGTCAGGTCGCTAAAGATGGTGACGGTCGTTCCGTTGGCCTCAAGATTATTCAGCGGATTCCCTTTAAGGATGGCGAGCGTGTTCAGTCCGTTGAAGGTGTTGACCTGATGCGCACTCAGTTAGTGCTGGTCATGGAAGCTGATTCTGCCCAAATCATGGCAGACATTGAGCTGCTGCCTGATGAGAAGGATGCTGATCTCCTGCGACTCAGTATTGTGGTTCTTGAGTCCCTGGTGCTGCGTCGCGATATCGCGGCTGATGCAGTTCAAGGGAGTACCAAGACTCGCTTGCTGGTGAAAGATGGTGAGCTGATTCAAGGTGGATCTGTTGTTTCCTGTACCGAGATCCTTTGTAAGGAGACCGGGGTTATTCAGGGCATTCAGCAAGGTGTTGAGGCCGTTCGCCGTATCTTGATTGAGCGTGATGCCGACAGCATTATTGTCTCGACTGGTAATGAGACACCTTCTGTTAAAGAAGGTGATCTGATTGTGGAGGGTACAGAGATTGCGCCTGGCTTAAAGATGGAAGGCTCGGGCCAAGTGACTTCTGTGGGGGCCAATGAGATTAAATTCCGCGTGGCTCGTCCCTATCGCGTTTCTCCAGGTGCGGTACTGCAAGTGGATGATACGAGCCTGGTTCAGCGGGGTGACAACCTCGTCTTGCTCGTATTTGAGCGGGCTAAGACCGGTGACATTATTCAGGGTCTACCTAGAATTGAGGAGCTCTTGGAAGCTCGAAAGCCTAAAGAAGGCGCTGTGCTCTCAGCTCGTCCTGGCACGGTGCAGCTGGTAGAAGATGATGGTGACATCATTGAAGTCAAGGTTGTTGATAGCGACGGTACGGTAACGGATTACCCCATCAACCCTGGTCAGAGCGTGATGGTGGCAGATGGTCAGAAAGTGGCTGCTGCTGAGCCCCTCACAGATGGTCTATCGAGCCCTCACGAAATCTTGGATATTTTCTTCAAGAACTATCGTGAAGAGCTGGATACCTACGAAGCTGCCATGGCTAGCTTGCAGAAGGTTCAGTCCTTCTTGGTGAATGAAGTTCAGTCTGTGTATCAGTCCCAGGGCATTACGATTTCTGATAAGCACATTGAAGTCATTGTTAAGCAGATGACTTCAAAGGCTCGGGTTGAGGATGGCGGTGACACCACGATGCTGCCAGGTGAGCTAGTTGAGCTACGCCAGGTGGATCAAGTCAACCAGGCCATGGCCATTACGGGCGGTGCTCCAGCGGAGTACACTCCCATGCTCTTGGGCATAACCAAGGCATCCTTGAATACCGATAGCTTCATCTCGGCGGCTTCCTTCCAGGAGACGACTCGTGTGCTAACTGAAGCTGCAATTCAAGGTAAGTCTGACTGGTTGCGTGGCCTGAAGGAGAACGTGATTATCGGTCGTTTGATTCCCGCAGGTACGGGGTTCAATGCCTATGAGGATTCCCTAGCTACGGCTTCTCCAGAGATGGACTTTAATTACGAGGCGGCTGGGGTTTTGACCGATGATGGTTCTTTGACCAGCGGCATTTTAGATGACAAGACTGCTCGTGCCTACGGCTTGGATACAGCTGCTGACAATCGTCCTCCGTTGACGGTTGATCTACCACCTGCTCCTGGCAAGGAGCGTTCTAGTATGATTCTTGATGATGAAGAGTTGATTGATGACAACACCAAGGCCTAGCCCTTGAATTCATCTGGTTGAGATTCAATCGCGTCTGAATAAACCGCCGAGGTGCAATGGCTCCTCGGCGGTTTACGCTTTATAGGTCTGTAAAAGGGACGGGGAGCAAGGATGGGACAAGCGGGAAATGCCGATTCGGTGAAGGCTGGGGAGGCTAGGTCTGTCCCAGAGGTGAAGGGCAAGCTGCCGCTATCGCTCCTGCTCACAATCCTTGGAGCGGCAGCGGTGCTGATGCTTTGTAGCAGCTTGCGGCATAATCTTTTCCAGTCCAATGCCTACGATTTGGGCATTTTTGACCAAGCCGTTTACATGATCAGCACGGAGGCAGAGCCGTTTGTCTCGTTGATTGGCTTTCATGCTTTGGGGGACCATGGGGCATTTGTGCTGTATCCCCTGGCGCTGCTGTACAAGATTTTTCCCAGCGTTTATTGGTTATTGGCGGTGCAGGCGATCGCTCTGTCCAGTGGCGCATTTTTTGTCTGGCATCTGGCCTTGGACTATGGCTTGAAGCGCTCCCAGGCGATCGCCCTGAGCTGGGTCTACCTGCTATACCCCGTTGTCTTTAATGCCAACTTGTTCGATTTTCATCCTGAGGTCATGGCAGTCCCGGCATTGTTGGGAGCGATCTGGGCCGCTCGGCGACGGACCTGGCTGGGCTTTATGGCGGCGATCGCGCTAGTGCTGTCCTGTAAGGCGGTGCTGTCTCTGACGATTGCCGCGTTGGGCCTGTGGCTTTTGCTGTCCCAACGGCGGAGCTTTGGCTTCGTGGCTTTGGCTCTAGGGATTGCCTGGTTTGGCATTAGTACCCAGGTGATTATTCCAGCCTTTAGCGGTGAAGAGGCCCAGGCGGTGGGTCGCTATAGTTATCTGGGAGATTCGGTTCTGGGGATTTTGCAGAACCTGGTGTTGAAGCCCCAACAGGTTTTTAGCTATCTGTTTACGGCGGCAAACTTGGAATATTTGGTCCTGTTGTTGGTGCCGTTTTTGTGGGGGCTGTCGCCGCGCCATTTATTGCCGCTGCTGGGGGCAGGGCCGACGCTGTTTTTGAACTTGTTGGCAGACCATCAGCCCCAGAAAGATTTGACCCACCAATATGCTCTGCCGATGCTGCCATTTTTCTTGGTGGCGATTATGGTGGCCTTGGCAGCAGAGCGGGGTTTGCTGCGGCGACCTCGCTGGATCATCGTTTGGGCCACGGTGGCTTGGTTAGCCTTGGCAAAGTATGGCTACTTTGGCTCGCTGTATTTGTCCCAGTTAGAGACGGCGGGGGCGATGCGGGGGGCGATCGCCGAGGTGCAAACCCAGGGCGGTGTTTTGACGGCATCCCAAATTGCGCCCCACCTGACCCATCGTCCCCTGGTTACCCTGGCAGAGCCGGGCAGCGAGAGTTTGGATTTAGCGCCTTATGAATATGTTCTACTTAACCGTCAGCATCCCGGTTGGAGTAGTTCGCCGGAAACGGTTCAGGCTTTGGTGACGAGATTGGAGGGGGAGCCGAGTTGGCAGCAGAGGTTTAATCAAGATGGGGTTGTGCTGTTTCAATCTCAATCTTTAGCGCAGCCTGAATGACAGAAGCAAAGCGCTTGCTGCGATCTAAACCTGTTTCGCAGCTCCCCGAAATAGTGAGTTCAGCGGGCGCTCAAGTGATACCAAATCCTAATAGCTGTCCCCCTAAACTCTTTGTGGGCGAACCGCTGTTCGCCCCTACGGTTCAACTGATGGGAATCGGGTGTCACTGAATCGGATTTGGTATGACTTCAGTTCGAGACAGATTTGCTGGGCTGATTGATCTTCCGAAATAGAAAACTTTGTTGATCTGGACTCTCAAAGACTTTGAACTGATTGGAGTCTTGGGAAAGCTGGGCAATGAATTGCTCTACTCGCTCGGTCTCATTTTGTGCAGCGAAGGGTCGTGATAAAAGGATGGCATCAAAGTCTTCCGCTTTGATTTCGTCCTCATTCCAATTGCCTCCAGTCACCATTTGAATATGGGGCCGCCCAGTGAAATGAGAGACGAGATGGGAGCTTGTGAGTAGCTTGTCATTCTCCTTCACAAGCGGAAATAGCTCATGCAGTGCTGATGCCTCGGGTAACTTGGGTAAATAAGAACTGTAGAAGTAACCATACTTGGCGAGGGCTAAGAATGCGATCACGGACCAAATGACAATCCGATTCGGTCTCAGCCACTTGCGTTGACCTCGCTTTTTGAAGGATGCGCTTGAGTCAATGGCCCAGTAGATTAAAAAGGGCAAAATAGGCAAAGAATAATGGTGAATTAGATCCCTTTGCCAGCCACTAGACAAGGCATTCATTAGGAGTGGAATGGAGGCCGGAACAAGATTGTGAACCTTGCTTGGTTTGAGACAGAGGATGATTGGAAGTAAGAGTAGAAGCCAATATCCGAGATTGTCTGGGGATAGAATTTTTTTAAGGACAAGGGCTGGATTAAGCAGTAATGTTTGGCTAATCTCGCCTAAGGAACTCCCAAGGTAGCTGTAAAACCCTAAGCTGGCGATTCCTTGGTCACCTCGAAAGTTGGGGATGATCACGCCGAAGGCTACAACGATCCAGCCAATGCTCAGCAGCATCGTGAACAGTCCATGCCAGCGACGCTTTTGGAACAGTGCTAGCCAAGCACCCAAGGAAAAAATGCTGAGGGCCATGATCTCTTTTGTGGCCAGAATCACGATTACAGATAAATAGAAGGGAATAATCCGGTTTTTACGAATGAAATGTAAGGCCCACAGAAAAGTGGGAAGTGCAATGACTTCTGGTCGAAAATCTCCGTAGAAATTGATGTTAAAAATGAGGGGATAAAGCAGGTAACAAAGACAGAAGGCTTGGGAGAGTCGTTTGGATAGGTCGAACTGTTTGCAGAGGGCATAAACTGGGAAAATACCCGATGCTAAACTCGCTGACTGGATCAGGAGAAGCCAATAGATATTGGGATAGATTTTGTAGAGCACCGCGATGGGATATAAAATCAGCGAGAAGTGGTCTCCGACCAGATGAATGCCCTTGTAGAGGGTAGAAATTGGCGGAAGCCCTTGACCTTGGAGAAATAAAAGTTGCTCAAAAAAACCTAAATCTGCACCGGCTCCAAATAGCCACAATTGCAGACCGCTGATTGCACCCAATATTGCCGTTGTGAGCGTGAAGGAAATCCATAAAAACGCTCTGGAAGTTATCATCATTGGGCCGGTCTGCTAGAAAACTGAACGTTCAAAAAATGTTTGAGTGTAAATTCGAACATGAAAATGAATGAGAGCAAGCAGGAACCGAGTCCAGGGTCTGAATTCACCTCAAATGCTGCTCTAGCCATTTTGTCAGCATACCTTGAGTAAACTCACTTCTGAATGAGGGGATTGGGGAGCTGCGAGGTGTGATCATCCGCTAAATGATGACGTTGGATGCGGCGGCTCAGGACAACTCAAGACAGATTGCTCTTTATCGCTAGGACGCCTTGGTTATCCCATGGTCGCACTCTCTATCGTCACGCCGCTTCACAATGAAGCGCCCAATATTGAGTTCCTATTTGAACGTTTAGAGCGGGTCATGGATGAGCTGGGCTTGTCCTACGAAATTATTTGTGTGGATGACGGGAGCAGCGATGAAACCCTGGACCTGCTGATTCTTCACCGCCATCGCAATAGTGCCATTAAGGTCATTGCCCTCTCTCGCAACTTTGGTAAGGACATTGCCATGACGGCTGGCATTGATTTTGCCCAGGGCGATGCGGTGGTTCCCATTGATGCAGATTTGCAGGATCCGCCGGAGTTGATCCATGAGCTGGTGGCCAAGTGGCGTGAAGGCTATGAGGTTGTTTATGCTCAGCGGCGATCGCGCCAGGGCGAGACTTGGGTGAAGCGCACCACGGCTAAGGCGTTCTACCGGCTGATTAGTTCCATTACCGCGATTTCGATTCCCCGAGACACCGGGGACTTTCGCTTGATGGATCGCCGAGCGGTGGATGCGCTCAAACAACTGCCCGAGCGCACCCGATTTATGAAAGGTCTGTTTGCCTGGGTGGGCTTTAAGCAAACTGCTATTCCCTACGATCGCGCCCAACGCCACCTGGGCCAAACCAAGTGGAACTATTGGCGGTTGTGGAATTTTGCCCTAGATGGCATCACTTCTTTTAGTTTTGGACCGCTGCGGGTCTGGAGCTATGTGGGCTTGGCGATCGCCCTGGTGGCGTTTGGTCGAGGGGTTTTCTTGATTCTGCGCACGCTGATTTTTGGTATTGATGTGCCGGGCTACGCGTCGCTGATGGTGACGATGCTGTTCCTCGGGGGAGTGCAGTTGATGACCCTGGGGATTATGGGGGAGTATTTGGGGCGGATTTACGAAGAGGTTAAGGGGCGACCGCTGTATCTGGTTCGGGACCTGTATGGTTTGGCGGAGACTGAGGTGATAGCGAGTCGGTTGGGCAATGGTGGTGGTCAGTCTGGAGGACGGCGATTGCGATGACCCAGCCGCACCATCGTCAAAAGCGTTGGGGACTGTTCTTCACGCTGGTTTGCCTGGGAGCGACCTTGGTTGCGCTGCGCTGGGCCGTGGATTTGGATGCGACGGTTTTGCAGGCTCGCTTGGACAGCCTTGGAGCCTGGGCACCGCTGTTGTATGTGGCGATTTATGTGGTGGCGACGCTGCTGATTCTGCCTTCGACGGCGCTGAACTTGCTGGGCGGCGCAGTGTTTGGTTTTAAGTTGGGGCTGCTGTGGACGACGGTGGGAGCGTTGCTGGCAGCGGCGATCGCCTTTACCTTGGCTCGAACCGTGGGCCGAGGCTGGGCTGCTGCGCGATTACCCAGCGGTCTGCAAGATTTGGATGCGGCCATTGAACAAAATGCCTTGGCCTATATATTCGCGATTCGTTTGCTGCCGCTGTTTCCCTACGGTTTGGTGAACTTGGCGGCAGGGCTGACGGCCATGGGCTTTCGAGATTATTGGCTGGGGACGTTATTGGGGACTGTGCCAGGCGTTGCCCCCTTTGTGTGGCTTGGCAGCTCGGGCCGCCAGGCGGCTCAGACGGGGGAGATTTTGCCGGTGGTGATGGCTTTGGCGGCGATCGGTGTCTTAGTGCTGGGGGCGGTTTGGTATCGGTCTCGTCGATGAGGGATTGCGGTGGGGGATAGGGCGATCGCAGTCAACGTTGGCTTGTTCATCAAAAACCCCGTGATGCGCTAAGCCGCATCACGGGGTTTTTGATCTATATGGAACTGAGGGTAGTTGAGTTAGCCCTGGTTTTCCAGTTCGGCGGTGGTCACCGTGATAGTCAGATTTTGGCTACGGCGGCGGAGTTGCATTTTCAACGCATTGCCAATGCCGCTTTTTTCCACTCGCTCCTGCAAGTCGGCAGCGGTTGCTACGGCCTTACCGCCAATTTGGGTAATCACGTCACCGCGACGAATCCCAGCTTTGGCTGCGGGGGTGTTGGGCAGAACCCGCACGACGAGTACGCCATCCACTTCAGGAATGATGAAGTCGGCGTTGGGGTCGGCGTTGTTTTCCTTGGCATCCTTTGCCGTCAGGGAAACCATCTGAATGCCCACATAGGGGCGAGCCACCTTGCCATCTCGGAGGAGCTGGGTTTCGATTTCCTGGGCCTTGTTAATGGGAATAGCAAAGCCAATGCCCATGGCATCCGCGCGGATGGCGGTGTTGATGCCGATGACCTCACCGTTTGCATTGACCAGGGGACCACCGGAGTTGCCGGGGTTGATCGCAGCGTCGGTTTGGATAAAGTCGAGGCGCTTGTCAGAAATGCCGACTTCGCTGCTGGAGCGGCTCAGGGTGCTGACGATACCGAGAGTGACGGTGTTGTTGAGACCGAGGGGGTTACCCACAGCGATCGCCCAGTCTCCCACTTGAATCTCGCCAGAGTTGCCTAAGGCCGCTGCGGGCAAGGCCTTTCCCTTGGTGTTGACTTTAATCACTGCGAGATCTGTGAGGCGATCTGCTCCTTGAACCTTGCCTTCAAATTCGCGACCATCGGTGAGGGTTACCTTTACCGTGTCGGCTTTGTCTACCACATGGGCATTGGTCAAAATGATGCCTTTACTATCGACGATGAAGCCTGAGCCCTGGCCTCGCTGGAGTTCTTCCCGAGGCATGCTGCCTGCAATGTCATCGCCAAAGAAGCGACGGAAGAAGGGATCGTCGAAAATAGGGTCGAGGTTTCGGGTAATGGTCCGTTCGGTGTCGATGCGGACGACGGAGGGGCCAATTTTTTGGACTGCATCGGCGACAAAGCTATGGCCTGTGGGAGAGACTGCGGCCAGAGTGGGAGCCGCTTTGGGAGATATAGGGCTGCGTTGGGCCAATTGGATTGGTGCAGCCTCTGTTCCAGAAGCTTTGGGCAGCGCATCGTCGAGGGGAGCGGCCCAGGCGGGCAACACGCGGAGGCTGCCAAGGGTCATGACCATGCCCATGGCTAGAGCTATGGCATGGGTTGTGAGCTGTTGCCAGCTGCGGCGTGCCTTGCGAGAGGGGCGGGGGTGATGGTTCATCGCGATCGACCAAAGGAGAAAACAACAGTTAGGTGGCTAGAAGTCACTCGGGCTGGCCAGCCGTTTTGCACGACCGCGAACCTAG
>CALECT010000217.1 GCA_937949725.1 uncultured Pseudanabaenaceae cyanobacterium | reverse complement strand
AATCGCGATCGCGTCCCCCTAGAACAGCTCACGAATCAGGTCGGTCAGCTTCGAGGCGAGCAAGCTGAGATTGTCGTCATCGTTAATGCCGATGAATCAGTAGACCATGGCCAAGTGGTTGAGGTCATGGATGAGTTGCGGAAAGTGCGCGGCGCTAAATTGGCGATCGCCACAGAGCCCCAATAATCTCATCCAGCAACCTCTGGCAAGGCATCCTCATCTAGAAATCATTTGATACCCAAGCCGCTTCAGTGACACCCGATTCACATCAGTTGAACCCTCTGCGGGCGAACAGCGGTTCGCCCGCAGAGGGTTTCGGGGAGCAGCTATTAGGATTTGGTATGAGACAGGCTGAGCGGTAACTTTGGCACTGTCCAGCTAAAGAATAAAGCTCTTTCGAATTGCGAAATTCAGTTTGTAAACCCAACAGGTGCCCCGGTGATTTCCATGGATGGAAAAACGTTCAAAGGCTTCTATGGCCGAAGCAAGCAACAATTTGTCCTTCTCTCAGCTTAAATCGTCAGGAATTTTCAACAGTTCTCTTGTGTTTAATTTAGTGTCTTGCGAAGCAAACTTCTGGAGGAGTCGCTTTCACCCTCCCAGTTCACAAACGGGCGGCTTAACAGTTCCTCTGATTTTTCCTCACTCAATGGGAAAACTGTTAAGGTGAAAGCGCATCAGCCACCTCCAAGGAATCGGCCTAAAGCATTACGCTGAGGGACTTCCCTGAGACATCGTTCTATCTTTCGTCCCCCCCTTTGGTTTAGGAGAAACATCCATGCAAGTGGGTCTGCACTGTTCCCTCAGCGATGACAAAATCGCCGCTGGCGTTGCCAGTAGTCAACGCCAAGTCTCCGTCTCCATCGGAGCCCTGGCAGGCGAAGCCGGTGTAGGCACATCCCTAAACCTTTGTCTCATTCTCGATCAAAGCGGCTCCATGGGGGGAAAGCCCATGGAAACCGTCAAGCAAGCTGCCATGCGGGTGATCGAAAAGCTCACCCCCAACGATCGCCTCTCGGTCATCAGCTTTGATCACAAGGCCAAGACGCTGATTGCGAACCAAAAAGTTGATAACCCAGGGACTCTGCGGGCCACTGTTGGTCAGTTGGAAGCGGCAGGTGGTACGGCCATTGATGAAGGCCTCCGCCTGGGCATTGAAGAATTTGCCAAGGGCAAGGACGATGCCGTTTCTCAAGCCATGCTGCTCACCGACGGCGAAAACGAGCATGGCGACAACGATCGCTGCCTCAAGTTTGCCAAGCTCGCTGCCGACTATGGCCTTACCATCAACAGCCTCGGTTTCGGTGAACATTGGAACCAAGATGTCCTCGAAAAAATTGCCGATGCAGGCGGCGGCAGCCTCAGCTACATCGAACGCTCGGAAGAAGCCGTGGCGGAATTCAGCCGCCTGTTCGAGCGGATGCAAACCATTGGCCTGACCAACGCCCACCTGATTATTGAGCTGGATTCCCATGCCAAGCTAGCTGACACCAAGCCCTTGGCCCAGGTGACGCCGGATGTGATTGAGCTGACGCCCCTCGTAGAAGGCAACCGCATCGAAGTGCGCTTGGGTGATTTGATGGTGGATCTCAACCGCAAGGTTTTGGTCAACCTCTACGTTGAAGCATTACCCGTAGGCAGCCACAACATTGGCACCTTCCAGATCCGCTATGACAACCCGGCAGCTGGGGCCATTGGTGAGCTAACCGAGGCGATTCCCTTGCAGATCGAGGCGATCGCGGACCATCTGCCCGAGCCCAACCCCGAAGTCCAGGACCAAATCCTAACTTTGGCTAAGTATCGTCAGACCCAAATTGCCGAGACGAAGCTGCAACAGGGCGATCGCACAGGCGCAGCCACCATGCTCCAAACCGCAGCCAAGACGGCTTTCCAAATGGGCGACCAGAAGGCTGGCACGATTCTTCAGGAGAATGCGACAAGGTTGCAATCCGGGGAGGAACTGTCCGAACGCGATCGCAAACAAACTCGCATTGCTGCGAAGACCGTTATTGGAAAGGTACCGAGCGAGAGCTCGGAATAGTAACCCCCAAGGAGCATCTATTGAGCCTAGGGGCGCAAAGCTTTGCGCCCCTAGAGGATTTCAAAGGAAAAATCAGAATTGGGCTACAAAAGTCCTTCAGCCGCAACGCCAAGCAGTCAGCAAAGTCACTGGATTCATAGGAACCCAGCGAGTGAGGTTAGCAATGGCCCCGCCCTTAGACAGTTGCACTTGCAGCAAACTTGTTTCCCAATCGGCTTTGGCAAACCATTGCTGAGCGACCGCCAGGGTTTCTAGGGTGGCGATCGCCAGAACAATCCGTCCCCCTGGATTCATCTCCTGAGCACAGTGATTGAGGGTTGTCGCCAACTGCCCGCCACTACCGCCAATAAACACTCGGTCTGGCTTGGGTAACTCAGCAAGAGCTTGAGGTGCTTTGCCTGCAATGGCATGAACGTTCGCAGTGGCAAAGCGCTCTCGATTTTGCTGAATAAGGCCTGCTCCTGCAGCGGTGCGTTCGATCGCATACACCTGGGAGCTGGGGCAGAGGCGTGCAATTTCGATGGAGACGGAGCCAGTACCTGCGCCAATATCCCAAACAGTTTGATTGGGTTGCAGAGCCAACTCTGAGAGAATGAGAGATCGCACTTCTCGCTTGGTCATCAATCCAGGGCGGTCAGAAAAGGTGGCAAAATGGCGGTCTGCAATGCCTAGCAACGGCAAGTTTTCAGTGCTGACTGATTCTGAAACGGGGGTGAGTACGACGACTGATAGCGAGGCGAAGCTTCTGTCTTGTAAAGCTTCTGGGGTGAGGCCAGTGGTGACCTTTTCTTGCTGCCCCCCTAGGTTTTCGCAGACTGCGATTTGGTAGTGGATCGGTAGGCTGAGGCTAAGGATTAGACTTGCGATCGCCGCTGGACTATTAACCGGGTCCGTCAGCACAGCAATCTTGGGATGACAACCCAGAAGTTTCTTCACCAATGGCTCCATGTCTCGCCCATGAATGCTTTGGATAGCTGCATCCTGCCAGGGCAGCTTGAGACGATTGAAGGCGAGCTGAATGGAGCTGAGGTGGGGGTGGAAGGTGAGCTGCTCGGCTGGTAGTTGCTCCAGCAAGAGTCTGCCTAGGCCGAAGAAAAGGGGATCGCCGGAGGTTAGGACGATGGCTGCTCCAGCTTGCTTTGTTTGGGCGAAGGCTTGGAGCTGGGCTATGGCAGTGCTGATATCACCTAGAGCTAGGCGTTGAGCCGGATGGTTGGGGAAATAGGCGATATGGCGATCGCTGCCCACTAAAAGCTGAGCCTGAGCAATCAGTGTTTGCATCGCAGCGGACAAGCCCACAGCCCCATCCAAGCCAATGCCGACGACATGAATATGGCCCATGATTATGCTGCGCTGCCATCTTGGAGGGAATGGTCTGATTGATCAATTATGTTGCTGGACGAACAATCTAGCTCTTGAACCCAGTCTAGGATTAGCTGATTCACCACATCAGCACATTCATCTTGAGGGCAATGTCCCGCATTATCTAATTCCACTAAACGGATACGAGGATTGAGTGCTGCAATTTTTGGCCCCAGCATAGGCGGCACAAACGTATCCTGTTTGCCCCACAACAACAGCATGGGAATCGTCAGTTTAGGCAGTGCCTGGCGGGCTCGATAGGCACTGGGCACATTGGCGACGAAGCGGGTCATGGCGCGGAGAGCTTGGCGAGAGCCGCGATCGTAGGGGGGGAGGCCCAAGACATCCATCAGCTCGTCATCTACCACTGTGGGATTGTGGTAAGCCTTCTTAGCCCAATAGGTAAGAAACCGCCGGGGGCGAATGGCGGTGAGGAGCGGATTAATAATTAGGGGTGAAGTCAGGATGTAGCGAGCCGTCTTGGCTACAGGGCGAAAGAGCAAGAAAACTGATTTCTGCACTTTCTGGGCCTGAGCAGGCATCTCCGGCCCCAGAACTGAAGAATCCGGCAGGTTAATCCAAGCCACTGCACTGACCATGGCGGGAAATCGCGTGGCTGCCATCATGCAGGTCACGGAGCCAAGAGAATTGCCAATGAGGATGGCGGGCCGTTGGACAAAGCTTTGCCAAAAATCATGGAGCTGCTCTGCCCAAAACAGTGGACTATAGGGCGCTGAAGCCTTTTCAGAATTGCCAAAGCCCAATAGGTCTATGGCATAAACATCGTGCTGTTGGCTCAGCGTTTCAATGTTGTTACGCCAATGGCCCAGGGCTGCGCCAAAGCCATGGACCAAGAGAATCGGAGGCTTGTTGCTGGGCTGGGCCGCCTGGCGAAAGCTATAGCGCACGCGCCAGCCTCGCCAGCGCCAATTGCGTTGGCGACCTAAGCGTTGGGTTGAGGCTGGATCAGCTTCTAGGGAAGAGTCAGTTGGTAGAGGGCTGTCCGGGATAGCGGAGAGAGAAGGCACGGCTTAAGAAGGCTCAGGTCCAGCTTTAAGTTTGCCATGGTCAGCCGGGAAGAAACGCGATCGCAGGTGGTGGGTATCCGTATTGGATGACCTATTTGGGAGACGAAGGCTTTTAGAACGTTGGATCGTGGTCACCCTCGAAACAAAGACCATCTTTCCATTGCCGCGTTTGACCCTTGCAGTCGCTCTGCTTTTCAATCCAAGGTAATGCTGTGGGATGGGATGTCGCAGCTTCAGCCGGTATATTGGTCCGGGATTGGGCCTGCATGACCCGATAGGTGACGCTATAGACCGTAATCACTGTTGCAATACCGAGAACCATTGCAAAGGCCGTGGTTGCCGGTGTCCAGGGCTTCTGCTGCTCAGGCCTTGCCTTACCTGAACGCTTGTCCTGGCCCATCAGAAAGACAACATAGAGGCGCTTGGGAAGAAAGGGAATTGAGAAGCGTAGATCAACGGCATGTTTGCCGGAGCGAGGCATTGCGCGATAGAGCGCTAACAGCTCTTGTTCGGAAAATCCTTCGACCATCTCCTTAGGGAGGCGGTTGAGCATCCGCAACATGGAAGGGTCGAGGCGATAAGAAGGGCTTGGGTTAGCTGTGGGGTCCATGGCAACTGGCAAGGAAGGGCTTTGGTAGAAGCTTGGGCCTGGGGACTAAAATCCCGAGCTGACCCCCCGTACATTGCTGTGCATCACTGAAACTTAGATTGCCCAAATATTCCCTGTAGATGCGGTCATGCTGAGGTCGTCTCTCTCTCTGGTGGAGGCTTTTTACAGCGTGATGAATTGCTCTGTCTGGGGAGCATTTGCCCCATCGTTTAGTTGGGTGATGAATTCGCTGTAGTCGGCCAAATCGTCCATCCCAGAGAGGTTTAATAGAATCTCTGACGCGACCGAGAATAGTATTTTAAGGAGTACTTTCTTGCCCATGACTCTTGCCGGTGATGTTTTCCAAGGCGACTAATGCCTTTCTCGCTGGGATGACCGTAATTGTCGGGGCTGAATCGTACGTGAGGCTTCAGTTGGATCGGTCAGAGGAATGGATGAAATTTTGCTGAGTTCTGAACTTTCCCAAGACGCTGAGCACTCAGATGTTTCGGCGGCTACGGCTCCATGGTTTACCGAAGGCAAGGCCCAGTTCCAGGTGGGGGATGCCTTCTTTCGCCCGGACAGTCGCCCTGCTCGGGATCTCGGGGTTCTGGCTGCAGCGGTGTACAAGCAGCAGAAGGGACGGCTGCGCGTACTAGAAACCATGGCGGGCAGTGGCATTCGCTCCCTGCGCTACAGCCTGGAGGCGGGAGCAGATTTTGTTTGGACCAATGATGGCAATGGCGATATTGCAGCGCTACGCCGAGCCAATTTGGAGCGGAATCTCAGTCCAGAACGCTATCGCTTAACTCAGCAGCGAGCAGCGCAGCCCCTAGCTCGCTGCTGTGCCGATGAGGATTTTTACGATCTTGTAGATGTGGATGCCTTTGGCAGTGTGGGTCCATTTTTGGCCGCTGCTGTGGGGGCAACGGCTATGGGGGGCTTGATTTACCTGACAGCGACGGATTCCCGAACCTTGGCGGGGCGGGCACCGGAGAAGAGTCTGACCGCCTATGGGGTCTATGCTCGCATTCATCCCAGCTGCCAGGAGCAGGGCCTGCGGTTGGTGATTGGTGGGCTTTGGGAGCAAGCCAGTGCCAGGGGATTTGGGTTGCGGCCTATCTTTTCCTACTTCGGCGGCCAGACTTATCGGGTGATGGTGCAGCTATTGCCACGTAGTCAGGCTGGAGGGCTGGCAGTGGCTTCTCAGCAGTTCCCGAAGGCGCATCCGCCCTATGGGTTTCTAGGCTATTGCCATGACTGCGGTGAGTATCAATGTGTGGGTTGGCGCAAGTTGAGTCGAGCAGTCTGTGAGTATCACGATGTACCCCGACCGTTGACCCTGAGTGGTCCCCAGTGGCTGGGGCCGCTCCATGACGGGGATTTCTTGAAGTTAATGCTTGCTCAGGCCCAGGCTTGGGGGTGGGGCCATCTGGATTCGTTACTGGCGGTGATGGTTGCAGAGGCTGAGCTGCCGCCTTATCACTATCCCTTGGGGGAGCTGGGCAGGTGGGGCAAGATGGACCCACCCAAACGCGATCGCCTCATCCAGGCCCTCCAGGCAGAAGGCTACGCTGCCAGCCCAACACAATTTTCTGCCCAGGCGTTTAAAACTAATGCCAGCCTGCACCATTGCATTGAGCTGAGTCAGCATGGCTTGGACGCTCCCGATTCAAACTAAATTGCCATATATTTATTGCTTGATAGCCGCTGTTTAGGCGCTAGTTTTTGCCAATACTGCCTGATGCGGAACCCCTTGGAGGGTGATCTCAGTCCTGGAATGTGATCTATGGCGCTTATGTACTGATCTGCGGGCGTGGTACTTTGATGTGTCGAGAGGATTTGCTAAGCAATTCCCTGGATCTCGCTGTAGCTGTTTTTGGGCTGCTGCGGATTGTCTGAGGCACTAGGGTTATTCTCTTGGGGCCGATTCTCTTAGGACTGTGTGAGGAGTCAAAAATGTCTAGCGATTTACTCGATCTATTTCGGCAAGGTGGATTTCCCATCTGGGCTTTGGTTGGCCTCTCCATTTTGGCCCTAAGTACCATCATTGAACGCACCTGGTTTTGGTTTAGCCTGTTGACCAAGGAAAAGGAAATTATTAATCAGGTCTTGGGCGCGATCGCTCGGCAGGATTGGGTTTCTGCCATTGAAGTGGCGAGGCGCTCCACGTCCCGCCCAGTGGGACGCTTCCTATTCGCAGCTCTGAAGTTGCCCAACCCTGACCCCCAAGTCTTCAGCCTGGCGCTGGAATCTGCGGCGGATGAGGAGATTGTCTCCATGCGTCGCGGCGATAAGATCCTCGAAGCGGTGATCGCGTTGTCTCCTCTTCTGGGTCTGTTGGGTACGGTTTTGGGCCTGCGCCAGTCCCTGGGCAACATTGAGCTGGGTGACCTGGGCACGACGGCGACGGACGGTGTTTCTGTCGGTATTAGTAATGCGCTGTTTAGTACCGCCTTTGGCCTGGTGATTGCGATTGCCAGCTTGGCTTTCTATCGCCTCTTCCAAGGTCTGATTTTCTACCAAGCTAAAATTTTCCAGCGGGCAGGCAACGACATGGAGCTGCTCTATCGTCAGACCTGGTCCCAAACCGGCGGCAACTTTCTACCCGGTGTGTTGACTAATTCGGCAGCCCAGAGCGGAAACCTGGCGACGCCGGATGGGGCGGAACCGAAGAAATCTTTGTAGTTGCACCAGCGATTTGAGTAACTCTTTTTTCCACTTTCCAGCTCGATTCTCTTCGCCTAAGCCATCTGTTCGCCCCAGCCAGATAAGCCATGAAACTAGACTTTGAAAACCAGGCCGATGATGTCCGCATTGAGCTGATTCCACTGATTGACGTGGTGTTTTGCATCCTGATTTTCTTTATCCTGGCGTCGCTCCAGCTCACGCGCCAACAGGCCATCAGCATTAACCTGCCCCAGTCCTCTACCTCGGCTTTGCAGACTCAGAAGAGCCTAATTGTCAGTATTGACAGTGCTGGAACCATCTACGTGGATCAGCAGCCCGTCACCCAGGACAACCTTTACTACACCATGCAGGGTTTCCAGAAGGAGAATCCCGATGGCTTGATGGTGCTCTATGCCGATCGCTCCGCCACTTACGACAGCGTGATTCAGCTATTGGACAAGATGCGCTCCATTGGGGGCGATCGCGTTGCCCTGGCCACACAGCAGCCTCAACCGGGCAGCGGTCAGCCTCTAATTCCGGGGTTACCTGATGGAACGGTAGTTCCGCCTGGAGCCGGTTTGGGACTTCCGGGTGTACCAGACCCGTTTGCCAATCCAGGCTTAGCTGATCCCAGCTTGACGCCAGGTTTAGAAGGATTTGGTTTGGACGGACAGACTGCGCCGCCTAGCAATCCCTTTGACCCAGGCGCTCTTGCCCCCGGCGGAGCGGCTCCTGGCATTGATACCTTCGGTGATGATTTGACCTTGGAAGAATAGTTGCCTTGCAGGACATTCTTGGCCAGTTCTGAAATTCCTCTATGTCATTCTGCTCAAGCCTGACTCTCTTTCGAGAGTCAGGCTTTTTCGTGGGGATTGTCCGAAATCCCTGACTTACCTGTTGTAGTTCTGTTTAGGATGAAGCGCACTGCCTACTCAACCGGCGGCGTTGCATCTGTAGGACTGTAATGGCTTATCTGCCCAAGCGTTGACCGCTGTAGGTCTGGGCGGATGACCAGAAATCTATTGGATTGAATTTAGCCCTATCGCTGTTGCCTTTTGGGCAAGGGCGATCGCTTGATTTCTGGTGAATGCCTGCTGTTTCTACCTGTAAACCCGTTTGTTTCATTACACCGCTGATACTGAACTGCAGCGGTTCGCCATGACAAAAGACAAGAGAAAACTCGATACAACGCCTTTGAACTACATATCCGCAAAGCAAGGCTCTGCGACAGCCATGAAATTACTATCTATGCCTTCCCAATTAATTGGTCGTAAACCTTGGAGGCTACTGTCTCTTATGGCTATGGCCGCTTCGACGACGCTACTGGGCAGCTGTGGCGTGATTCCGGGCAGTAGCATCAGCACCGTTGAGCCGGGCTATGCAGGCCTCAAGATTCGTCTCTATGGCGGCGACAAAGGCATTGAAAATGCCCGTTTGGTCAATGGCCGCGTTTGGTACAACGGCTATTCGGAAAGCGTAGTTGTATTTCCAACATTCATTAATACCTATCCCTTCACCCAGGCTTCCACAGAGGGCTCACCCAACGATGAGTCGGTGGTCTTCTCCGTTGGGGGTAGCCCTGTCTCAGCGGATGTGGGCGTTTCCTTTGGTTTCACCACGGAACTGCTGGATGATGAGGAGAATAAAACCAAGCTTCACGAATTCTACGAGACCTATCGCAAGACCCCCGATGAGTTCCGTGCCAATGAGCTTCGCAATGGTCTGCGGAACTGCTTCGGCAAGGCATCGGAGACTCTGGAGCTAAACCCTTCCATGTTGCCGACCAATCAACAGCGGCTGGTGGAAGCGGTGCGCCAATGTACCCAGGAGCAATTCCCGTTCATTGTGGTCCAGGATGTTTCTCTGCTCGGTCCCCTCCGTTTGCCCCCGGATATTCAGGCCAGCATTGATGAGCAGTTTGCCGCTCAGCAGGCGGCTAAGACAGCGGACTTTAACCGCCGCAAGGTGGAAGCTGAGGCCGCTTCCAATGTGGCCCGCGCTAAGGGTGCTGCTCAGGTTGCTTTAGAGGAAGCTAAGGCTGAGGCGGAATCCAATCGCCTCCTGGCCAATTCCATTACGCCTCAGCTGTTGGAGTTGGAGAAGCTCAAGGTGGAGCACCAGCGTATCCAGAAGTGGGATGGACAGCAGGCCACGGTAGTCCAGGCTCCCAATGTTCAGATGGGGGGCGCAACTACGCCCGTAGGACAGCCGGTGCAGTAAGGCTGCTGAGCTACAACCAGGCCACATTTGCAGTGGCCTGGTTGCGTTCTTGCGAAAAACTACTGTCCCAAGTCATGGGAATCAGCCATATATATGACTAATTGTCTAAAAGTCGTGACTAATAACCGACGGTCGTAGAGAATTATTAAGTATAAATTTTACTAAAAATAGCGTTATCGATACGGGCTTCCTGGTCACCCTTTAATTACGGGTGATGTGGACTGCATTACAGCTTGAGGGAGAATCACTTTTCCATTGAGCTATCTGCCCTGCCTTCAATAAGCCGAGTTTGCTCAACATTGCTGAGCTCTGAGTCGCCGGACTTTGGCTTTGAGCCGCTGGGCTTGGAGTCATCTGGTCATCTACGGTCATCAACATTCCCCCAACTACCCCATTGAGGACCGACCTATGTCATTTGAAAGTGCCCTCGCTTTTTACAAAGCGCTCGGTTCTAATCGAGATCTACACCGGTCTTATCAGCAACTCTGTAGCGAAGTCCCAGAATTGCCTTACTTAGATGAGGAGCGGGAGCGCCTGCGCCAGTGGCGAGAGGAGAAGATCCTGAACTTTGCTGAGGCTCAGGGATACAGCTTTGGCTTGGGTGATCTATACCGAGTCTGGTTTGGGCAGGAAGATTACCGTTGCGATCGCGAGAATGCTCCGGGCTGGCGGATGCGGGCGATCGCGGCTCTAAATCGTCAAATGGGCAAGCGCATCATTCCCCACAACCTTGAAACTGAAGCGGCTTAAGCTTAAATGCTTTGGCTGATCTGGGTGTAGGCTGGCACGGGATGTCACGATGCTGGCTGACTCAAATACCATGGCTCTTGCCGATGACCCAATGGCGGCGGAAGAAGCGGGCGAGGCTCGTTTCCGCTAGGACCATGTGGATGGGGCGGCCGTGGGGACAGGTTTGGGGTTGGCGAGTTTGTTGCCATTGATCCAGGAGCTGTTGCATTTCTGGGAGGCTTAGGACGGTGCCGTTGCGGATAGCGCTGCGGCAAGCAGTCGCAACCTGAGCGGTTTGTAAATCGCCGCCGAGGCTGAGTTCAATCAGAGCTGCGGCGCAGTCTTCCCGTTGGGCTAAGAGAGTAGGGGCGGAGCGGGCGGCCCAGAGGTCTTCGCCGAAGGGTTCCAGTTCGACACCGATACGTTCGAGCTGGGTGATCTGACGCTTTTTTAGCTGGTCCAGGACGATGGGGGGCTCCAGGGGGATGCAGTGCCAGCGATCGCAAATCTCTTCATACAGCACTCGCTCATGGGCAATATGTTGCTCCACCAACCATAGCCCCCCGGGATACTCTGCGACGATATAGGTGTTGTGGACTTGGGCTAGGGCCTTTAAGCCTTGAGTGCGAATGCTTTCGGCATTGGCCTGGGCATCAGATTTTGCATTAGGATTAATGTGGCGGCTGACGCTGTAGCCCGCGCCTTGCTCCGCAGCTTTGAGCAGGTCTTGGACGCGAGCGCCTTCGGTGAGCTGAGCAGCTTCGGGGGCGAGTTGGAGGGCTTGGATGACGGCTTGCTTGATTGCTTCTTGCCATTGGGGCAAGTGATGCAGGTAGATTTCGGCCTTAGCGGGATGGCGGTTCCAGTCCACTTGGCTAGGGTCGGCTTGGATGTGGATGAAGGCGACGGGGTAGCGATCGCGGGGTAAGGCACGGCGCATGGCACTGAGCAGCGTTTGCTCTAACTCTGGGAGGCGGATGCAGCGGCCATTGACTGCAACTTTGACCCAGTCGGGGCGGCGGCGGTGGCAGCGATCGGGTAGACCAATGAGCAGGTTGAGTTTTGCGTTGAGTTTTGAAGGGTGATGCCGATGCTCTGGGTCGTTGGAGGGAGCATGGGGCGAAGTTTCTGTTTCGAGGTTGCTGAGTTCTAGGGAGGTTTCTCGCAAGTCTGCCTCCGCGACGCCGCGTAGCATTTGGGGCAGGAGGGTTTGGGCGGAGGGGCCGGGCCAGAGGGAGAACCAGGTGCGATCGCCCTGATGCACGTTCCAAGTAATACCGGGATGAGCGAGGGCGATGAGTTGCACGAGGCGCTGAATTTGCCGCAGCTGCTGGGCTGGGTGGGGCAGGGCTTGGCGGCGGGCGGGCCAGGCAGCGAAGAGATCGGA
>CALECT010000216.1 GCA_937949725.1 uncultured Pseudanabaenaceae cyanobacterium | reverse complement strand
CTGCGCGATCGCCCTCTCTAGGAATTGATCTCTGACGAAACCAACCGCCAATTCAGAATGTCTGGGTTGCGCGCTCCCATGGCTTCTTTCTCACCCCATCAGTCTTTCAGCAGGTTGATGTTGAGAAGGAAGCCACTTTTCTTCCCTGTAATCTTTGAAGCCTATGCCATCTCAGCCATCTTTGGGGCCGCTCAACATTGGCAATGTCGTCACGACGGGATTCAGCCTGTTTAAGTCTGGGTTTAATCGCTATTTCAAACTGTCTGCGACGGCCTATTTGTGGGTTTTGGTGCCGGTCTATGGCTGGGCCAAGTTCTATATGCACCATGGTTTAATTGGTCGCTTGGCTTTTGGGCAGCTGATGAACCAGCCGGAGACGGTGGAGGAAGCTCGCGCTGTCGTTCAACGTCGCCTGTGGAGTTTTTTGCTTGCGGCGATTCTGGTGGGTTTGGCGGTGATGGGCGTCTATGTGGCGTTTATTTTGTTGCTGGGTATGGGAGGGATGGTGCTGGCCATTATTTTTGGAGCCTTGATTCCCTCGGGCGGATTCTTGGGGACGGCTTTGGGAGTGCTGGGGGTCATCCTCGGTGTTGCGCTGGTACTGGTTTTTTTCTTTGCTCTGGCTTGGTTGCCGGGGCGATTCTTTTTGACGGACATGGAAATTGCCATGGCCGGGCAGTCCGGAGATGCAACGGTGGCGATGGGCCGGAGCTGGCGTTTGACTCAGGCGGCGGTGCTGCGGGTGATGGTGATTGTGTTTTTGGCCTGGCTGATGACCATTCCTCCCTCGATTGTGGTGAATTTGGTGAGTCAGTTGGCGTCTGAGTCCTTGGTGCAGGGCTCTACGCTGCGATCGCTGATCGAGGCGATCGCTTCAGTTCTGGGCATTTTGATTAGTATGGTGACGATGCCCTTTTGGCAGTGTATTAAGGCGGCAACCTATTACGACCTGCGGGCTCGTAAGGAAGGATTAGATCTTCAGTTGCGCGGTGGCCCCAAGGATTCCTTGGGTCATCAATCCGCTTAACGCTGTATCTGTCGTTGTTCAGAGAATTTTCTTCTAATCCTCCATGCAGTTTTTCAAGCAAGTTAAGCAGCGGACGCCTGAGAGTGTGGAGTTGGAGTTCACCCTGGCGGGGATTGGTAGTCGTGCCTATGCCTTGGCGATTGACTACATCGTGATTGCAGCAGCGATTATGGTGGTCATGCTGGTGGCGACGATGTTGGCGACGCAGCTGATTAAGCTGATTGAGACATTTGGGGGCTTGGGCAATTTGGAGCTGTGGCTGGCTGCCCTGGCGATGTTGGCGCTTTTCGTGATCTATGTGGGCTATTTCGCGGTGATGGAGGCGAATGGCCAGGGGCAGACGCCGGGGAAGCGGTTCGCCAAGATTCGGGTGATTCGGGATGATGGTCGCCCGGTGGGGATTTTCCAGACGACGCTGCGGGCGCTGTTGCGGCCGGTGGATGAGTTTTTGTTTTTAGGCTTCCTCTGTATTGTCTTTTTCAATTCCCAGGAGAAGCGTTTGGGCGATTTGGTGGCGGGGACGCTGGTGATTCAGGCTGAGCAGGCTGAGGCGAAGGGCGCGGTGCTGCTCTCGGATGAGGGTAAGGATGCGGCTAAGGCGTTGCTGAATCTGTCAGATCTGTCACCGCTGTTGCCGGATGATTTTGCGACGATTCGGCAGTATTTGGAGCGGCGTTCGCAGATGCTATCCACGGCACGGCAGTCCCTGGCGTTGCGCTTGGCCCAGGAGGTGCAGGCGATTTTGCAGATTGAGAAGTTGCCGTTTGATATGACGCCGGATGTGTTTTTGGAAGGCGTTTATGTGGGCTATCAGGCAGAGCAGGAGCGGTTTGAGGCTTGATTAGGAAGGGCTTGAGTGCTTTAGAGGCTAATGTCATATCGCTGAGAAATTCTTGCTTTTAGCAGTTCCAAAGTCTTTTCTAGGCGGTAAGTCTATTCTGGGTATAGGTCCCGCTGCTTGCAGCGCACAGGAGAGTTATATTTTGTGTCTATAACGCTCAAAGGATTGGTCAATTTCTTGGAATAAAGCCTCAACCGTTTCACGACTAGCCGCCTTATTTCCCTCCTTAAAAGTTGCTACATATTTTCTGACGAATTCATCTATTGCAGGTCCATAGTCTTGTTTGAACGAATAGGACTTTGAGGGGGCAGATTCAAGATGCTTGAGCCAAGTTGAATGTAAAGTTAATCCAAAATTAAGATTGGGATGACTTATTTTGTACTGAGGCCCTTCTGAGAGAGCTTGCGCATCAAAAATCCACAGTTCGCTATTATCTGACCAATCCTTATCTAGGCTCTCGTCACTATTGGAGTAGAGATAATCTGACTTAACGATTGAGCAAATCAGATAGCCATTGTCACCCTGCTCTGCTGGGCTTCCTGCTTTAGGTACAAATTGTAGAGAAAATGCCAAAAACCCTTTGGGTAACTCATAGGTTTGCTCAACAAGAAGAGGTGCTAAAGGACTGTCTCGATTCACCTTGACGTGAGTCAAAATGATCGGAATTCCGACAGTGACTGCCTTCGAGAAGACATCCAATGGCACCCTCCGCTCGTCCGAATAATTCTTGTAGAGATCATAAGTGAACTCTGTAATAATTTCAGGAAAAGCTCCTCCTTCAATCACATATAAATCTGTTATAGAAGGATTATCGCCTCTAAAAGAATACAAGCCAAGGTAAAGAGGATCGTTTCTATGCTCTTGGTATATTTCTCCTTTTGTATATTTTTCGCTTTTTCGAATTTTTTCAAATGTCAACTCATGTTTTTCATAAGTCGTCTCTTGCAGCTTGTCTAGCTGAGGTTTGACTTTAATCAAGGCGACAACATTGCTATCCATCCCAACTGGGATAGTTCCAGAGAGATCATCAATACTGGCTTTTACGAATTTAGCTCGATCATATTCGACAATGTATTCTGCTGGATCTAAAGCATCTGTCATGAGGGCAGTAATTACAATTTCTCCATTCTCAGTTTCTTTGTAGTCTGTTAAAAAATGTACGAATGCACCTGATATATCTACTCTTTGAGCAGTTACCTGCTGGCTATCTAAAGAGTCACTATTTTCCAGATCTTCACGCCTAACGATATAGAGGGGAGTGTCGAGATTCTGTGTAGACGAAAAGGTTAACCTTAGCTTCTTTACTAGTTTGTCTATTAGCCATGTTTTAAGATGTCTAACTGATTGAAAATGAGAATCGAGAGAATGCTCTAGAGAACTCTTTGATGCAGTATTCTCCTCTTCCCTTAAGGGACGAAATAAGTCTGCTTCTGCAGACTTAGAAGAGCTTCTTCTATAAGTATTGGGTAAATGCGATTCTAACTCCGTATCAGATATTGAATCTGATTCTGGACCTAGCTCTTTTTGGATAACTTCTAGAGTTTTTGGAATAGGCTTCTTCAAAACAGCTGACGCTAACGGCATCTTTTTTAACTGCTGGTTGATTGAATCAGATAAAGGTTCAACTAACTCTTCTGGCTTGACTTGATACATTTTGACCAGCCTGCGTAAAGCTTTGAAGCCATCTTTCACTTGCTCCCAAGTTTCTCTACGGTTCCCCCCTGCGGGCTTAAGTACACTGAATACAGTGTTAAAAATTCCAACCATCACCATGAAAACAGATGATATTTGCTCTGTTTTCATCGCTGTATCAGCCAGTACAATGTAATGCTCCGTAACGCCTAGCATATGAGTAGACTGTGAGAGTTGAATCGATTTTTCGCGCTGCTCTACCCTGTCATAGCGCTTAACTTCCCAGCGCTGTAGTTCTTCTTTTCCTTCAGAGCTAGCCCTCCACCTAATTAGAAACACTTTATCCGTTGCTTCTGGGTCTTTATCACTATCGGGCCGAAAGATTAAATTCTTCGTACTCTTCGTGCTACAGGCGGTAAAAAGCTCTCCTACTTCCTGGTTATGGCTGGAAGAAAAAGTAGTAGCAGGATGTGCTGAACTGATAAGGAATTCAAATATTCCAGGTAATGATTTCATCCGAGGCCACACCGATATAGCTTCAGGCTCTCTTGGAGTCAAATTCCCAATGGGAGCTACAATTTTTAGACTAATAGGGTCAATTTCATAAGGCCTGTTAACGTCATTCGTTGCTAATAGCCGAGGACAACGTTTATTACTTACGGTGACTGGAACTAATGATGTATTGATTTGATTACAAATCCCCAAGATGGAGTATCTTGGGATACCGGTATCCCAAAATCGGAAGTCTTCATATCTTTTATTCTCGTATGTAATCTTATCGGCAAAAAAAGCAGGTGTTTTAAGTAATTGAGATGAGAGTCGTACTTGTCCCTCCTCTCTCTCTCGTCCCGGAGATTCGTGGAAGTCAAATCGGTAGACCATGCCATCTCCATCAAATAGTGCTGTGCGACCATCTGCTCCTGGCATAACAGTTTGAATTGGGAGCGCATTGTTAGGCGTTTTCTTTGGTGGTGGAGCAGAAGCTGTACCTGCAAAGGAGATAACAAATACATGACCTTGTAGATCTAATGGGAGTTTTGCAGGATTGTCATGCTGATCCCTGACGGTGAGAAGAACTTGTGATAGTTCTTCTCGACTTACTGACATAAATGCTCTAGGAAAACGATGAGATAAATTACTGTTGTTGACTGATTGGGAAGAGGAAGATTCTGAAATGTAAGCCATATTTTCCTATTCAGATGTCGGTTGATTTAGGGCAGCTTTCTGCCTATATCGTGCGAACTTACAATAATCCGGATAGTTTTAAGAGGGGGGTAACTTAAGCTGGGACAAGCAGAGCTAAAACTGTTTCGGTGTGGAGTAATTTTTGCGACAGTCTTGTAGTGGAAGCTCGAAAGCTTGTTTGAGTAGCCACTTCAAGAGCTCAGGAGAAAGGCTGTTTGAACAGTCGCTGTGTAACACTAATTACAAAAGAAACTTTTATACATCCTCTTCGTTTTTGTCTCCCAATTTATCACCATAAAAACTTTCGTAGTAGAGCTCACAGGGCAGCTGATTTTGTTGACCACCAATTGAAACTTCTCCTATTTGGAGCAATTCATTTGATGTCTTTGTTGCATGAGATTTATGTAGAAAGTTTCTCTTAATATTGTCCGGAGTGTTTAAAGGTTAGGAGATCTATTAGTTTAGTTGGTAAGTAGGTAAGTAGATGCAGCGACGATTCGTTAATCCATTGCAGAGCTCCGCTTGGAGTAATCAAAGTAACGTTACCCTCCTGGCCACAAACAAGGGCATTCCGCCATCAGTGGAAAAAATATTACTCAAGCTCAATAAAGCTTTAACAGGGGTAGCACCATGTTTACTAACCGATTTCGGTCGAGTAGTCGAACCACCAATCACCAAAGGTTTCTCCAAATTACCCCCAGGAAAAGAAAAAAAAGTTGCAGTGGTGGGAGCAGGCTTGAGTGGGTTGATTTCAGCTTTAGAATTGGTCAAGCTTGGCTATAAAGTCGATGTTTACGAAGGTAAGGACTTTGTTGGAGGGAGGTTGGGAGCAAAACCCAGTGATACATCTCCTTCTGGTTATTGGGAACATGGATTGCATCATTTTTTTCATAATGTCTATGACTACTTGATGCAGAAAATCTTGGAAGTGGGGGCAGACAAGAAATTTAAACCTGTAAACGAAGTGTTTCTAGAGTTTGAAGACTACGAACCAGAAATATTTGAAGCTAGACCTAATTCTCATTTGTTGAATACATTAGGCATCATTTGGAGATCTCCAAATGTCAGTCTTTGGGATTCTATACGTAGCTCACCAGGAATGCTGTTGCCGCTGTTTTTCTACAACCATGAAAGGGTGTTTAGAGATCTTGATAGTATTACTATGGTTGAATATTGTCGAAAGAAAAAAATATCTAAGCCTTTTTTTGACATCTTTATTAAAACTGTTCTTACGGTCAGTCTTAATCGAATTGAAGAGGTTAGTGCTGCCCAAGTATTTCATTTGATGTGGACATTCTTTATTCGTAAACCCGATGCAATGCGGCGAGTTGTTCCTACAGACAATCATTACACATCACTAATACTGCCATTTCAAGAACATCTAACTCAGTTAGGGGTAGAAATTCATTTGGGTTTTCGAGTGGATCATCTGAAAGTCGAAGGGAATTGTATTAAGGGATTAGGATTTACTAATAACGAAACTGAAAGCTGTGATTATTTGGTTTTAGCAACGGATATTAGGGGCACCAAAGAAATCGTTTCTGCCTCCTTGGGAGAGGATAAGGTTGCTGCAGCTAACCTCGAAAAAGTGAGATCGCGAGTCAATAGATTACGCACCTCACCCCCTTATATCGTTGCTCGTGCCTATCTATTAGGCGAGCCGGAAAACCCCCATCTCCCCGATGTGATCGAAACACCTGAAAATCAACTAATAGATTTAGTCTTTCAAGCCCATAAGACTGAAAAAAACGAGGCTGCTTGGGTTCAAGCCGCGCCTGCGGGGGAAAATCGTTGGGTCATTGAAGTTCATGCCTACGATCTAGGCCCAACTTTCGCTAGAAAGGATGAAAAACTGCAAAATAAAGTCGCTCAATGTTCTGGCGATGACGAGCTGTGGGAATTAATTCAAAGTCTATCTGACGAAGAGTTGTGGGCTGCTATTAAAGAAGAATTGCGAGACATCGGTGGTCTCTCTGCGCTAGCCGATGCTCCTTACGTTGCCAATGGTGGATTACAAATCGGACGCTACTACAATTTTACGGGCTTTCAAGTTGGCCAAGGCGATCGGCCGGCCCCCTTCTTTGCTGAACCCCATTTGTCTAATTTTGTGGTGGCAGGAGACTGGGTGGCCCTTCAAGGTAAAGATGGTGTTGGCAATGGTCCAGGACAAATATACCCTGGCGGTAATTTAATGGGGCACGCAGCCGCAGCCGCAGGGATCGCAGCAGGTATTATTGCTGCCAAAGATAATGTTGTGGGGCCTTATGTTCCTGTGATTTAAGCAAAATGTATTGGCCGAGGAGGTGCAGGCGATTTTGTAGATTGATAAGTTGCCGTTTGATATGACGCTGGATGTGTTTTTGGCAAGCGTTGATGTGGCTGGGCTATCAGACAGCGCAGGAACGTTGTAAGGCTTGACCTTAACGTGATGATTCAACCCTTGCCGATTTCGTGCTGCCAAGACATCGAGGTTGCTGGTTGGGCATTGTTGAATCCTGCATTGGGAAAAACATTCAACTGGCAGAGGCTCAGAGATTCTGGCCCAATGCTGTTCCCCTAAGCGATCGCGGCATCACCGATACGGCTTGCCAGCTATCCCTTACCCCACAACCAACCAATCCACCATTTCCCCGGTAGTCCACTTAGCTGGGGGATAGCTATAACCCTCTCCCTGAGAGGGTCATACTGCTCCATGGCCTAAATGACGAGGCCTAGTATCAAGGAGGTCTGAAGGCTGTAATGCCTATTACACCGTTCAAGGCTTGGCTAAAGCGCCCAAAAAGCTCGAAAATTGCCTGATACTTCAAGCTGAAAGCATGACTAAGAGCTGTGAAGTCCTCTCTATCGCTGACTTCTGGCTATCCCCCAGCTAATGGCACTACCCTGGACTTTACTGGTGACGGTGGCTGTCGTGCTTTGGCTTCAGGACCGAGTCTTTGAACCATTTGGACATGCAGTTTGGGCTGTTGTTTATAGCAACTGGCGATCGCAGCCCTGGGAGAAGAGTTAGCTTTTCCCAATCGACTACCTCTTTGAAAGCATCTACATGAGCTATTTAGCGGAGCAAGAGCAGTTTGAGCCTTGAGAAGAGTCCAAATATTCTCAGAGCTACAACGCTTTAGGATCGATTTCAATGCCCTCTTGCTTTAACCGTTCCAGCAGGATTTGAGTTCGCCGTTCCGCATCATCAGCCCGCTGTCGCTCCCGCTCCTCTGGGGTGAGCACCCAATTCTCGTCTGCATCAAACCAGCGCAGCCAGGGGCGAGTAATGCCTTGGTATTCCCCTTGCCAAATGCCTAAACCAATCTGTAAGTCTTCTAGCCAGAAGCGTGGATTCGCCGCATCTAAGGTCTCTTCTTCGTAGCGCTCCCCTTGCAAGCGAAAGCAGCGCATCTGGTTGCTGTAGCGGCTATAGGTAATGTAGTAAGGCACTTTGAGAATTTGCTCATACACCTGCCACTTCTCTGGCGGTTTAGGCTTCGCTTTATCCCGAGATTGGATAAGTTCAATCAGCGGCTGCTCACCAATCTGGCCGTTACCCAGCTCCGCATCCACCTCTGGCTCGTCTAAAACCGTAGGATCGATGCGTTCCGCACTGCGGTAGAACGGTCCCAAATCCTGCTTTTCAGTTCCAGGTGAAATTAGCTCAACAATCGCGCTTGGGGGAACCCCTTCCGCCCAGGTGGTGTAGCTCAGCCGCAGATCTGTTTCACCGTAGAGTCGAGGGACGCCCAAGGCAAGAAACCAGTCGGGACGCTTGTGCCAGAGAGGATGGGCTTCATCGTAGTAGAGGCACATGTCAGTGCCGGTGAAGCGTTGCTGGGCTCCGAATTGTGTGAGTTGCAGGGTGGCACTGAGGAATTCGGGTTGCAGGTCGTGATACTCGTCGGGCAAACCGCGTTCTCCTGGGAACTCGCTGGGCAGATCATACATGGTCAGCCTGGGCTGCTGGTCCTGTACAGGGAGCGGAACCATGGATGGAGTATTTGAGGTGCTGATTGAGGTTTGCATGAAAAAGGCCCTGGGGTGTGAGGTGACAGCATCCAGCGATTACATTTTACAGTTTGGATTCTGCAATATTCCCTTAACTGCCAATCAACAACTGCCAACCAACCAATCCACCATTTCCCCATTTAGCTCTTCAATATTTGCCACCACCACATCGGCCCCAGCAGCCTTCAGCACGCCAATATAAGCTTCAGCTCTTGCCTCCGTTTCCTGCACATGGGGCGGCAACACCCCCACCGCATACCAATGCCCCTCCGGCTGCTGCGCCTTGGCATTGCGAATCGTATGCATATCCGCCACCGTATCCCCGGCGTAGATCACTGGCAACCCCACCGGCAGACCCGCTGCACCACCCGCCAGCTTCTCACTCACCTGAAACAGCCCCGCAGGCTCCGGCTTATCTGCCGCCTCGCCCATCGCCACCAGCAGCGGCTCCTGCAAACCCAGCCGCTTCTCCAACACAAAACCGGCTGACCCCCGAGTAGCCCCGCTAAAAAAGCCCCAAGCCAAATCTGCTGCCGTCAGACTCTCCAAATACGCCGGACTCATCAACAGCGGCTCATCCTTGATATAGCCCGTAAACGGCGCAGACTCAGGACCGCGATACTTCACCTGAAAGAACTCAACGATCGCGTCATAGTCCAGCCCCAGCTCCGCCCGGCTCTTGCCCTGGCCTTCCCAATAGCGCTCCGCCATCTCCTGGGACAGCTTCCAGTCGTTATTCCAAATGCCCTCAGCCTTAATGTCGTCGATATCGCTAGAGCTGGGTCGATAGGCACCCTGGGTGTAATGCTCCACCGTATCCATCACCGCCCGGCGGTAGGAGCCCCCCACGTTGCGCACCACGCCGTCGATATCGAAAACTAAGATTGCTTTGGGCATGGTGCTTCTATCAGGTCTGCTTACTGTTATTGCTTAGCTTTAAAGGGACTAATTTGAATGCGATCGCTAACAAATCTTGTTTCAAGTCCCCATTCAATTTAAGATTAGAGGCTGTTGCGTTGTCCAATTTGAAAGCTAGGTTCGCCTAGTTACCGGAGGTTTGATTGTCCCGTTTCATCCTAAAAGTTTTATGGCTAGATGAGAGCGTCGCTCTCGCAGTCGATCAGGTGGTTGGTAAAGGCACCAGCCCCCTAACGGCCTACTTCTTTTGGCCCCGGAACGATGCTTGGGAACAGCTTAAAGCTGAAATGGAAGCCAAGCACTGGATCTCCGAAGTCGAGCGTGTTGAGCTACTCAACAAAGCCACTGAGGTGATCAACTACTGGCAGGAAGAGGGTCGTAAGAAGCCCATGTCCAAGGCCCAAGAGAAGTTTGAAGATGTTGTCTTCACAGGTAGCGCCTGATCTCTAGGTCTGTTGGGTAAGGTCTACGCTGGGTGAGGTTTACATGACTAAAGCTCACCCGGCTTAAAGCCATAAAATCCCAATGAAAAGCGCCAGCTCTAGATTCTAGAGCTGGCGCTTTTCATTTGAACTGATTCCAGAAGTCTTAGAGCTTGGCTCCAGATGCTTGCAAACGCGCACGAGCCTTCTTAAAGGCAGTGGTGGCTTGCATCTTTTCCTGGGTGTCGCTATCGGAGACGTTCTCCAAAGCTGTTTCTGCTGCGGTGAAGGCAGACTGAGCTTCAGCAGCATCAATGTCGCTGCCTTTCTCTGCGCCATTGACGAGAACGGTAACTTCGTTCACGTCCACTTCTGCAAAACCGCCCATAACGGCGATCGCACTCCAGTCTTTACCCGCACGGACGCGCATCACACCCGTGTCCAAAGCGGACAGCAGGGGAGCGTGACCCGCCAAGATACCCAGTTGACCCGTGGTGCTAGGCAGAATCACTTCTTCTGCTTCTGCATCCCAAACGGTCTTGTCGGGGGCAATTACACGAACAGTTAATGCCATAGTTCTTCTTCCTATCTGTGGATTTAAAGCTAATCCAGGTGCTCAATAACCCAATTCCCAACAACAAGGGCGCACAGTTGCTGTGCGCCCTTGTTGTGAAAACCGATGACGCTAGCTAAACGTTGCTAAACGTTTACGGGATTCGCTTAGTTCTCAGCGTTCAGCTTTTCAGCTTTGGCCATGACCATGTCGAGGTTGCCCACGAGGTAGAAGGCACCTTCGGGAACTTCATCCAAGTCGCCAGCAAGAATCTTCTTGAAAGCAGAGATGGTGTCAGCCAGCTTTACGTACTGACCGGGCATGCCGGTGAAGATCTCAGCTACGAAGAAAGGCTGGGAGAGGAACTTCTCAACCTTGCGAGCGCGAGCAACGGTGCGGCGATCGTCTTCAGAAAGCTCGTCCAAACCCAGAATTGCAATGATGTCTTGCAGTTCTTTGTAGCGCTGGAGAGTGGACTGTACGGCACGAGCGGTGTCGTAGTGGTCGTCGCCAACGATGTCTGGCTGGAGCATGGTGGAGGTGGAATCCAAGGGGTCTACAGCAGGGTAGATGCCCTTAGAAGCCAAGCCACGGGACAGCACGGTGGTGGCGTCCAAGTGAGCAAAGGTGGTTGCAGGAGCAGGGTCAGTCAAATCGTCAGCAGGGACGTAGACAGCCTGAATGGAGGTAATGGAGCCTTCCTTGGTGGAAGTAATGCGCTCTTGCAGCGCACCCACGTCCGTAGCCAAGGTGGGCTGGTAACCCACAGCAGAGGGCATACGGCCCAACAGCGCGGATACCTCAGAACCAGCCTGTACAAAGCGGAAGATGTTGTCGATGAACAACAGCACGTCCTGCTTGTTCACATCGCGGAAGTACTCCGCCATGGTCAGAGCAGACAGGCCCACGCGCATGCGTGCCCCAGGCGGCTCGTTCATTTGACCGTACACTAGGGCCACTTTGGACTCACTGATGTTGTCCTTGTTGATAACGCCAGACTCTTTGAATTCTTCGTAGAGGTCGTTACCTTCGCGGGTGCGCTCACCCACACCACCAAACACGGATACACCACCGTGCTCCTTGGCGATGTTGTTGATCAGCTCTTGAATCAGTACGGTTTTGCCTACACCAGCACCACCGAACAGACCAATCTTGCCGCCTTGACGGTAAGGAGCCAACAGGTCAATCACCTTAATGCCGGTCTCAAACACAGCGGGCTTGGTCTCAAGCTCGGTGAGTTTAGGAGCGGGACGGTGAATGGGGGAAGACTCTTCCGCACCCACGTCACCCAATTCATCAATGGGCTCGCCCAAGACGTTGAAAATACGACCCAAGGTCTTAGGACCAACAGGGACATTGATAGGAGCGCCAGTATCAAGCGCTTCCATGCCACGGACCAAACCGTCGGTGGTGCTCATGGAAACGGCGCGAACCTGCTTGTCGCCCAGCAATTGCTGAACTTCGCAGGTTACAGACACATCATCGCCAACGGGGTTCTTACCGCTAACAACAATTGCGTTATAGATTTTGGGCAGAGATCCGGAAGGAAACTCGACGTCCAATACAGGTCCGATGACCTGTCTTACGTATCCAATTGACTTATCTGTCGTTGTGACCATCTTGCGCCTATCTGGTGTGATCAGCTCGCTGCGCGCATCGGAGCCGCGCCACATCTATCGCTTTTGCCATACCGCCTAGAGCTTCAGTCATGTCTAAGGAGACAAGCTTCCACCTTCGGAAAAATATGGCTTGCAAATACCCTAAGAACTAGAGCGTTTGCTTATAGGTAAAATTGCTACTTAACAGATTATCACTGAAGGTTAAGCAAACCTAGAAAACTTCTATGATTGCCTAGAGTCTTTGTTTTGTAAGGGCTCTGATGATCCCTTGATGCCCAGGTTGGACTTGGAGTTGTGGATGAATCTGCCATTTCGTTACAAAAACATTGAACTCTGACAGATCAATTGTGGTGAGCGATTTGCTGTCTGTTTGGGCAAAGGATCGCGTAAATAGGGCCTCTAACTTTACTCTTGCTTCAGGAGCTGGGAAGAAAACAGTATTTGAGTCTGTGCTATTGAAATCTGTATCAGCTTGCCAGGGAATCGCAGATGCCAGGTTGGTGTTTTAGGCGCTTCAAGCCTCTCGCTGACAATTAGAAAAGTCATTGTGGCCATCGCAGCCACATGTCCTTGTGGAAGAACCATGGGGAACAGCATCAATGCCCAACAAGAGCTAATGCACCAACTACCGTGTGTGATTCCAAAATAAAGCGTATCTAGATCTGCTGCTAGACCAAATGCTGCTAGCTCACGATGATTGTGGGCACGATTGAGAGAACGTTGCTTGATGGGTGAGCACTGCCATAGAAAAGCGATTATGCTGACCCCGATTATCAGATGATGAGATGGTAGTTCAAGCAAGCTGATTGAAAGCATTATTAAGAGTATGGCGCTGTTGGTGACTATCCAAACCGTCACATAGCCAATAATGAAGAGCCCGATGGCTCGGCCACGTTGACGTTTGAAACTACGTTCGGCGACATGCTGAATCGATTCGATTAGTGTTGGCGACATCATTGCAGACAGCATAATTACCCAGCCTAGGACTAAGTAAGCGAGCTGTCTTAGCAACAGAATTATAGGAAATGAACTCCTTGATGCTCCTGAGTAAGTCACTAGGTGATGGGCATGGAACATCAAGGGGGCGGGATTAACCAGAATTATCGTCCATGCAATTATGCAAATGAGTAGTACTGAAGCTACAATTCTCGAGCGAATGCGGGCGTTTTCTATCACTGGTAACTCTGGCGGTAGATGCTGATTCGCCCAACACTTATATTTGCATCCTCTGAAATCGAGTTATTGGGGGTGATTCTCACGTCGAGTGAATCTACGTCAAGCGCATTGTTCATATGGAGATTGTCAATTATCTCTGTGACATCAAGCACGAATGTGAGGCCTTGGCCACCATGCTGACCATCTTCCATGCTTGCTCTTCGAAGTCCGAAAAGTGCTACAGTCCCGGCTGTCTGCCCGTTGACATTGACAGTTAGCTTGTATGCATCTTGTGCGCCTCGGACATTTTCAAGCTCGAGATACACTTGGTCTGGCAAGGTTCCCTCAGAAGTTGCTGCGAAGCTTGAAATAACTTGCTGGTTAACCTCTGGAGCAAGTCTTAACTGGACGCGAGCTCCCGAACTCTTGAGCGAAATAGTTCCGTCATGGGTGCCAACTAGTTCCAATGAATTTTCGTTATCCATGCGATCTCCTTGGGCAACTACCGTAGGTGGCAGTCCCAATCGTGTCAGCCTTCGGGTTGTTGCATCGAAAGCTACAGGTTGAGTCGGAGCAGGTGAGGATAGGTCAGCATATTCGTAATTTAACTGGCTGAGGCTGTTGACCTGAGCTGGTGTGTAGACCCAAGCGTTGCAGTCTGGCATTGGCATAATGAATTCCCGCTGGCCGACAGCAGCTGGGCCATTCAGCCAATTTGAAGCCGTCGGATTGCTATTTCCCTTCGCATTCCATTCTGCCCACATCCGATCAATGTTGGCATGGTGGAGGTAGAAGATAGGATCAAGCGCTGCTAATCCAGGGTCACTCATAAGTCCCCACACGTTGCCTTGCGGAGCTTGTCCCCCAACGTCAACATGCACTTGATTGTGGGGGTTGCTTTCTAGGTTGCCAGAAAGTCTTCCCGAATGGGAGAACCCTGTATTTGGGCCGCCGTACCCAGGTCTGGGAGTATTAGGGTTGCTGCCGGTATATAGAGTATTGTCCTGGCATTGTTCTGATACTGGAGGAATTGGAATGAATATATCCCCATCATTTTGAGGGCCATAGCGAGCTTCCACGAAGAGTGGGTTGGGACTTCCGTCTGGCAAAGTTTGTTGGGCAAATGCAGGTGGCATTTTGTATTGATTATTGGGGCCAAGATAGTTCCAATAAGGTAGAGCCCAGTTCTTTGGACCACCCAGGCTCACCACTGCTGCTCGGATTTGTGCTTCTAGTGCCAGCAGATATCCACGATGCCATGGAGGAAAGTACCAACTCTGGTGTTGGCATTGATTCCAATAGCTGTCTTGGATGCTTTTTGAGGGCAGGGGAGTTGTTGGTACTTGAGGAGGGCCAGGGATAGACCCCCAGCCGGGATAGTTCGTTTCGTTTAGATACTCGCCATGGATGGCCGCAAAAAACCACCAACTGTTCAAATCATCTAGCGCGCGCGTCTGCATGATGCCAACGCCTTTCGCATACCACAAAAGACTCGTGTTTTGGAATGTACCGTTGTTGTCCCACGCATTATTCCGTGTATAAGCCATGGTTTTTCTTTCGATCTATATAGAATTAGCTATGATTCTTCTTTCCCGTCCATCAGAATAAGATAGACTGACTCTCTGTGAACTTGAACTTGGGTAGATCTTCTTAAAATTTTACTTACTGGAAAGCTCGATAAAAAGCCCTGCCTTCGACTTTTGCTTTGGTGGTTAAGACATCGGGATATAGAACAGGCCTTTGTTCCCAACCGTTGTTCCTTCGAGGATGATGAAAGCTAGGCTTCTAGGCGAGCGCTGCCCCATTCTTTGCCATTGGGCTCGTACAACTCAACTTCGATCGCATCTAGCTGCACGGTGGGATTGTCCTGGTGGAACTGGTCTGTGAGGATGCCGCCAAAAGCCGTAAAAAAATAAGCGGCTAAGGTCTCGCAGGTTGGCGTAGCGCGGGTCTCGGCGGGCAGCAGCTCATTGTCGTTGAGGTGACGATTGGCCAAGGGCTGAAGGGCGGTGGAGAATTGCTCCCGCACCGTGACCATGTTGAGGACCATGCCATTGACGGGCTCCCCCGCCATAACGGCCTGGACGCGCCAGAGATGATTGTGGGGCTCCTCGCGGACGCTTAGGGCGTGGGAGGCAATGAACTCGAAGTTGAGGATGAGTTTGGTTTTCATAGTTAAACCTCATGGGCCATCAATGTTAAACCTCATGGGCCATCAATCTTCAATAACGCTGCGATGGAGGAATTTGTAGCCTGCGTCTCGCAGTTTCTGATTGGAGACCTTGGCGTTGTAGGGGCGTTGGCTGGTTTGGCTGGGGTCCCAGGTGATAGGGGCGAGGTCGTAGCGATCGCAAACCCAGTCCAACAGCTTTTTGCTGGCGATGGGGTCGCTGTTGACGAGGTTGTAAATTCCGTTGAACCCTTTGGCGAGGGCAAAGTCGATCGCGCCGACGATGTCATCCCGGTGAACCCAGTTGGAGGCATCTGAGCCATCGCCTGGACGAGTCTTGCCAGCGGCGAAGGAAAAGATGCGGCCCAGCTCGCGGCCTGGCCCATGGATGCCGCCGAGGCGCAAGACACAGACGGAGCGATGTGGGGTGGTTAGGGCTAGGAGCTGTTGCTCGGTTTCAGCTAAGACTTTGGAATTGTCGCTTTGGGGGGCGATCGCCGTTTCCTCGTTCACCCATTCGCTTTGGCAATCGCCATATACCGAGTAGCTGCTTGTGTAGATGACTTGCTGGATGCTGCTGTTGCCCTCTAGGGCTTGGGTCAGGGCTTTGGCTGCCTTGAGGTAGGTTTCAGCGTAGGGTGTTCCTCGCTTAGCCCCGATGCTGACAACGAGATGAGTCTGATGCTGAAGCTCAGCTTTGAGTTGTTCACTATCGTCAATGCTGAGCAGCAAGGCTTGGTGGGCGATCGCCTCAATCTCGGGTAGTCGTCCTGGAGTAGTCGTAGTCGCAGTGACGTGCGGAGAACTGTCTGCTGGGGCTGACGCCTGGTAATGGTGGGCCAAGGTGCTCCCCACATAGCCACAGCCCAGGATGAAGAGTTTGGGCTGGGGGCTATGGGGGGAGGCTTGGAAATAGAGCGGGATCGCTGGAGAAGATGTCACTGATCTGATGGGTAATTAAGGGGTCGCAAACGAGTCAGAGTGGAAAGGTCGAACTGTTTGCCACTACTTCCCAGTCTAAGGTGTAGGACCGGCGGTTTCTCCCTTGGCTGCTCGTTGGGAGGCACGGGATTTGGACAAGAGCCTGGCAGCGATCGCCCCCGCCACAAAACCACAGAAATGCCCTTCCCAAGAAATGCCTTGTTGCCCTGGAACCACGCCCCAGATCAAGCCGCCATAGACCAGGGCAACGGCGACGGAAAAGATAATCGAATAGGGTTGGCGATCGAACCAGCCCCGTAGGAGTAGATATCCCAAGTAGCCAAAAATCAGTATGCTGGCGCCAATGTGGACCGTGGGTTGATCCAAACGGCCCATCTCAAATAGGTCGCCAATCAGCCAAGTTCCCAAGCCACCTAAACCCATCACAATCAGGGTGACGGCAATGAAATCATTGGTGCGACGCAGCATCACCAGCCAGCCCAGGCTAAAGAAGGGCACGGTATTGGCCATCAGGTGGGAAAAGTCCCCATGGAGGAAGGGCGCGAAGAGGATACCCCGTAGGCCAATGAAGTGACGGGGAATAATGCCGTAGACATCGAAGTGAGCCTGTAGTAGCCAGTCGAAAATCTCCACAGCCCACATCACGCCTAGGAAGGTCAGCAGAATGGAGAACTGGGATGTGAGTTCGTCGCTGAGGCTGGGTTTGGATGAAGGAGATGCCATGGAAGCTGCTGAGCCTGAGTGGACCTGAGTTCGACAAATCTAAGGCGGACTTGGCTCTGCTGCCGTGAACTTTAGCTCACGGCAGCAGAGCCAAGTCCGTTAAAACGGACTGAACAGCCTGCCAGTGAGGGTTGCAGCCCACTTTAGTGGGCTTTCGCTCTTAGGCTGGGAATAAATAATTCCCAGCCTGCTTCGCAAGTGCTTTTTCGAGCTGTCGAACTCAGGTTGAGTGGAGATGCTGCTTTCGAATCGTCCTGGAAAAAAACGTGATTCCCTTGGACGTGCTCTGAGCCAAGCATATTGCAATCGTTACGGCCTCATTCGCCACTACTCAGGACTGATTAGGGTAGAGGGCTTTGAACCGGTACACCCACTGGACGGGGAAACATGTCGGGGGTTCCAGCAATTTTCTTGATGTAAATGCAATGACGAGTTCCCTGGCTTAAGGGGGTTTCAAAAGCTTCGACTTCGGTTACTTCTGCACCAAGAAGATGGACGGCTTCCGTCAAGGCTTCTGCCTCTTCCACGCTCCACTGGCCCCGATAAAGCACGGCCATGCCGCCATAACGGACCATGGGCAAACAGTATTCGGCACAGACGGTTGCGGGACCCACGGCTCGAATGAGGGCTAGGTCGTATTTCCCTCGATGCTGCTCTTGTTGGCCAGAAGCCTCTGCCCGCTCCGTTACAGTCCTGACATTGGGCAGCTGCATTTCGCTGACGAGTTGCTGAAGGAAGACCATCTTCTTGCGAGTGGAATCCAATAGGGTGACTTGAGCCTGGGGAAAGACAATCGCCGCTGGAATCCCTGGAAATCCTCCACCCGTACCAATGTCGATAATCTTGGGAGTTTGCTCCGCTTTGCCTAGCGCTAGCTCGTCTAATAGCCAGGGACGCAGCGCCCGCAGGGAATCCCACAAATGCTTTTCCCAAAACTCAGTTGGCTCGGTCAGCCGAGTGAGGTTGAGTTTGGTATTGCCTTCAATAATGCCTTGGTAGAGCGCTTGGAGTTTGGCCTGCTCTGTTTCGCTGGGTTGCCAGCCGAGGCTGTTCTGCCACAGCGCTTGATTAGCGGGTAGCGTCCCATTACTGAGGTCTGGTGTTGCTGCTTTTGATGCAGTTGCCACTTCTGGAACGGCTGCATCAGCCCCTGGGGACTGAGGATCTGGAGAGGCGATCGGATTTGGGGTTCCGCTGGATTCCATCTAAATTGCACTCCCCGTTAAGACTGTCTTTGGCATACTAAAACTAAATTGGAACTTATCGGCTGCGCCCATGTTTGGAACGTTTCAGCAAAGCCACCTTCGAATCGAAGTGGAAGCCACAGCGGCTCAGCTCTCTCGCAGTTTGCTTCAGCCCGATTCTTTTAAGCAGTGGCTCGCTCCCCAGAGCTTCTCCGACCCGCTGCCAAGCCGTTTGCAGCAGGACAGCCTCTACAGCAGTTCCTTGGGGCCTGTGAAGATTGACCATCGAGTCGTGATTGCGGATGACACTCAGCTCAAGATGATTTTGAGTGGGGCGATCGATGGTTTCCATCACTGGCAATGGGGAGATGGTTGGGTCCAGTCGCGGTTGGAGGGCATTACGCTGTTGCCGATTTCGTTGGCTCACAGCGCTAG
>CALECT010000215.1 GCA_937949725.1 uncultured Pseudanabaenaceae cyanobacterium | reverse complement strand
GACTTGGGGACGAGGTCTACCTGACTCCACAGCTTCTATCACTTTTCGTCGTAGGTCTTGACTGTAAGGGGCTCCCATCTCATTCGACTCGGTCACTACACCTCATAGTCTGCACTATCCTTTCCGAGGATTGCTATATTCCGGCAGAATGTCTAGGCGAGTCAGGCGATCGCCTACCGCCCCCGGTGTCTCTTCCGTAAAAAAGCGATCGAGGAACTCACAGCTCATTTCCCACAAGGCTTCGGTGGTATCGATCAGTGCTTCTTCCTCAGCTTCACTGAACTGCACGGCATAGGGCGTTTCTAGCGCTTCAGTCCAATAGCGCAGCTCTGGATCGCCCAGAGCATCGACCTGGTAGGCATTGGCTTTAATATGTCCTCGCCAATTGAAGCGGCGTTTAATTTTGATGGGGTGCATGGGAACTGTGGAGGGAAAGTGCTTAGGGGTAGACGCGCGATCGCAGGCCAGCTAATCTCATTCACTCAGCCAACTCGCGCTATAATTGTAGAAGCAACTCTCTATTTTCCACCTTTACCGCTGTAGCCATAGGAACTACCGAAGCCAGAGCTACCCCTTCCGCTGACGGCACCTTTGCCGGACGTCGATGCAGGTTTAGCGGGAGTGGTTGTGGAGGAGCTGGGCTTAGTGGTAGTGCTGTTGGAGGGCGTTGGTTGAACAGTGGTGGGCGGACTCATGCCGCCGCTGCCATAGGAGGAACCTTCTTCTGATTCACGATTTGCGGCTGGTGCTGTACAAGAAGCCAGCATCGCCATGATCATCAGACCAACAATGAGTCGGCTTCGGCTGATCCTATGGGGTTGATAAGGTTGCATGGGTTGATGGGGAGGATAGGTTGATTCGGACAATCGCTGAGCTACAGATGTCAACATCCCAGAGACTAGCAAGCCTCTAGTTTGGGAAGTTGATAAGCAACCTTATGAACTGGATTATGATTTGCTTGCAAGCCGCTGCATCACAATCGCAAAAGCCTATTCGCTACCACTGCCAGCCTCCCAGCCAAGCAGCACTAGCTGGACCAGCGAGCACTATTAAGTAGCAACTTGCTGCTCCACTGCTGAATTTCTATTGGCTCAATCAACCGTCATGATTCAGCCGAAAACCTTACCCTCAGTCAAAGCATTCAACCCATAAACCTCCTGACTCCCGGCGAGCGCCACCAGCGTCACTTCTCGCTCATCGCCTGGCTCAAAACGAACAGCGGTACCTGCGGGGATGTCGAGGCGCATACCCTTGGCAGCGGCTCGATCAAACTTTAGCGCTGGGTTGACTTCAAAGAAATGGAAATGGGAGCCGATTTGGACGGGGCGATCGCCGCTATTAGCCACGCTCACCGTTGTCGTTTCTCGCCCTGCATTCAATTCAATCTCACCATCGGCCACAAATAGTTCGCCAGGAATCATAGGTCGCGTTTCTTAAGGTGTAAGCGTATCTCAGATATTTAGTCTCAAGCCCTCTCCCTAAATCCCTCTCCTAACTTTGGGAGAAGGATTTTCAAACTCCCCTTCCCCCAGAATTGGGGGTAAGGGGCCGGGGGATGGGGGCGGCTGTTTGCCTTGAAGGACTAGCGAATCGGCTCGTGAACCGTCACCAGCTTTGTGCCATCGGGAAATGTCGCTTCCACCTGGACCTCATGGACCATTTCAGGAATGCCGTCCATTACGTCATCGCGCTTGAGCAATGTCGTGCCATAGGTCATCAGCTCCGCAACGGTTTGGCCATCGCGAGCGCCTTCGAGGATAGCGGCTGAGATAAAGGCGATCGCTTCGGGATGGTTCAATTTCACACCGCGATTCTTGCGCCGCTCAGCCACTAGGGCAGCGGTAAAAATCAGAAGCTTGTCTTTTTCTTGGGGAGTTAGTTGCATGGACGACTCAGGTAAAACGACTGGCTGATAAATTGAAAATTGGAATGGGCAATCAATGCTGCCAAACTCGCGGCACTTGGGCGGGTAACCCTGATTGTTCGGCACGAATGCGCTGCCAAACCTGGCGGAACCAGCGATTTGCCAGGCTGGTGGAATGGCCTCGATAGCGACAGAGTAACCCTTGGGAAAGTCGCGTGACGCCTGCGCTATCGGTGACGGGGGAAGATTGGCTGAGCCATGCTTTTCGAATATCTTCAATTACCTCATCGCTAATATTGGCACCGAGCCAGGTAAAACTGCCGATGACCGGGCAGGCATTCAAGCCGTGGGGACTGGCCCAAATTTCTGGACTGCCCGGCAGCCACTGACGATCTATCCACAGGGGTCGCTGAGAACCGTCTAGCTGTTGCTGATGCACCGTTGTTCGCGATCGCCAGTCCCCCGCCACAAACGACTCACCCATAGCAGTCCGCCCCAGCCGCGTCACCTCCCAGCCCAGCCACTGGCCACCCGGCTCCAACAGCACCTGCATCTGCTGTCGATAGTTCGCCTGATTAAACACAATCGTTTCCTGGGGCAGCCATTCCAGGCAGGCTCCGCTGGCGACATGGACTTGAATGTTCTGTTGTGCTTCCGGGCCATTGCTGCGGTAAATCTTCGCAGCGGCAGCAGTGGTGATCATGGCCTGGGCATTGGTTCCCAGGCGGAAGTCGAAGTCCAGGCGATCGCCCCCAACCATGCCCCCCGCCGTATGGACCACAACGCTCTGACAACGCTGCGGCCCTTCGGGATAAAAGGGACGCTGAAGCCTGAGCGGGGCCTCGGTATAGCGGTGGGTAATGGCCGTGGTGGGCTGGCCATGGCGCAATTCCTGGCCATAGGTCAGCTCAAGCTTGCCCTGCCAGTTCTGACTAGCAGTTGCAGGGGGCATGGTGATAGATACCGGAGAGGAAATGGATTGCAGCTGCGGCAAGGGCCGTATCTCAAGACATAGCTACTGCAAAACTATCACTGCTCCTGTGTCTCCAGGCGATTTTTAGCGGGATGTGGCGATTGTTTGCGTTTTCAGGTCGATTCGTTGCTGCGGATGCAATGAACCTTGGCGAAAGTTCATAGATCTGTTCCTATCTTTCCGAGGCGCAGTCCCATCGCTTCTAGACTGGGGATGATGGTGCATGCTTCAGTCCTAATCCCTTTCGCTCCTTTCCTTGGAGAGTTTGCTCCCATGACGCTACCTTTTGACCCCAGCGCCGCTGAAGCGGGTATTGAGCGCTTTTGGAAGCTGGGTGCCAGCTTTGGCATGGAGCGCAATGCCTATCACAACTATTTGAATGAGCTGGTCAGCGATCGCTATGCCCTGATTAACGGCCTGCAACTGCTGCGGGACGAACTTCAATTTGCAGCGGCCAGTAAGACTGACATTAAGGCTTGCGGCGCGGATCTGAGCATGCCCAGTGTGGTGACAACCCTGGCCTATACCAACTGCGGCGATCGCATCCACCAGGGCGAAGCCACCAAGCGTTACCGCGATGTCGTTGCCTCCCGCTTTGCCACCCTTTCCGAGATTGGTGAGCTAAAACTGGAAGCCTTTTTCCCTGCGGGCGGCGGTACGGATAACGGTGCCACCCTGGCCCATGTGACCGTTGCCCATGAGCTAGATGAGCATCTCAAGGAAGAGATCTATGCGGGCAATCCTAAGTCGATTTCCCTCGTGGCGATCGATCTCAAAACCCATGTGGGACGGCTGCGGCAGGGCGATAGGCAGGTCTATGGCAAAACCCAGGAATCCCCCTGGCGAGAACCGCGATCGGCTTGTGGTGCCATTGTGGGAGCCCTAACCGACTACCACCCCGAGAACTTGATTCATCGCCGCATTCGTAGCGACCTGGGGGAGCGAAATTTCCAGTTCCTGTCTAGCCAGTATATTGTGACTGATGAGGGCATCGACATCACCATGGCTGTTGCTTCTGCCTTAGTCGCAATTCGCGGCATTCGCAACACCGCCTTTGCCTTAACCCAAGAAATTGACGAGCGTGGTCTGGCTCATTTAACGGCCAGCACAACGGTTAATCGCCCTTCTCGCGATGATCTAGTAATCTATCTGGCGAGGGCGACCATCTTTAACGGCACCGTCAAGCTTCAAAGCCTAGGATTAGATGCCAAGCGCTATGGTGGCAGGCTGGTTGAGCATGCTGGGGAGAAGCGACTGCAGTTACGCTATGGCGATTTGGATGTGCATAATCTGCCCATTGAGGAGCATCCCTATAAGGTGCGATCGTCGGGGTTGTAGTGCCTTGCCAAACTAGATCTGGCTCAAATGACAAAAGTTGCTTGCACAATAGACTGCTTAAGGGCTGTCTGCTTTACTCTGCCTGCGATTAATTTTGACGATATTTGGCAATGAATTGATAATCCTACAATTCAGTAATACAACTGAGAAAAATGTAGGGAGCAAAACCAATACTAGATCTAGACAGCTTCTAAACTCATGTTTTGACTCTAGACAAGCAACACATGGAATAAGCTCATTTCTGTACTGCCTTTGCAAGATCTAATCTGCAATGCTAACGCTCCCACAGTATCAAGTTTTAGAAGAGGTCCATAGCAGTGAGCATACTGTGATTGCTAAAGCAGTCAATATTGCAGATCAGAAACCTGTCATTCTCAAGACCTTAGTGCAGGGCCAATCCCTCGCACAGCTTCCCCTGCGTAGGTTATACCATCACTATAGTTTGTCTCAGGGATTGCAACACTCTGGTCTTTTAAAGTGCCTGTCCTTAGATTATTTTGCCCAGAAACCTGTTCTTTATACCGAGGATTTTGGCGGAATCTCTCTGGATAAATACCTAATTTCAAACTCTATCAAAATCTCTGAAATTCTGAATATTATTCTTCAGATTTCTGATGTTTTACAATTTCTTTCCCAACAGAGTATTAGCCATAATGCGATTAGACTCGACCATATTCTCATTCACCCCAATAATGGGAAAATATGGCTGATTGACTTCAGCCAAGCTCAGTGTGGACAACAAACTCAGCAGAATGATCTATTTGCATTAGGGCAGGTATTCTATCTTCTGCTACAAAAAACATTCTCCTTACCCGACTTGGCCATCGCCAGTCCGCCTAGTCTCGCGTCCCAGCCATATCATTGTGCTCTTTTGAGTCCTGGTGTTTTACTCGCTCTCCCAGCAGCAGTCACTGGAATTTTGCGGCGTTTGCTGGATGGTAGTGGCTTTTGTCAATATCCCAATGCTCTGAGTTTGCAACGAGATTTGCGTCATTGTCTGGGGCAATTAGAGGCGACAGGAGAGCTGAAGCATTGTAGTACTGAGATTGAGCTACCTCAGCGGGAAAATGCTTTTGCTCTGGCATCGTTATTGCCCAGATTGCAGGGATTAGTGGCGATTCTAGATATTGAAGAACTGGTGGAATCATGCTTCCGCTGTTTGGTGAATTATGCCGGTGCAGATAGCTGCGCCTTTGCTCGCTGGGATGTCCAGGCAGACTGGCAGGTTTATCACTGGGATGCCAATGCTTCTAGCAAAGTTGAAGTGGGGTCACCGATGCCTTTACTAGGCCATCAGCAAGTTCCCGTGAACCTCCTGTTGCGTTGCCATGAAACGGGTGAGTCTACAGTTGCCCATGCCAATGTGCAGGTCAAAGCCCTAGCGCTGCAGGAAGATTATCTGCGGCAACATCGCCAGCAACCCCAAGCCTTGCTAGCGGTGCCAGTGCAGTATCAAGGGGAGCGATATGGGGTGCTCTATTTGGAACATCGCTGGCTGCCTATGGGCTCTTCCCAGGACTGCCAGGCGATCGTCGATTTCCTCGCCAATCAGATGGCGATCGCCCTTAGAAATGCTGGACTACAAGACTCCCTGGCTCCTCGCTCAGCGGCGATCGAAGCTTCCTTAGATGGCGTTGCCATTCTGGATAACGGACATTACCGTTATGTCAATCCGGCCTATGCTCAACTTTTTGGTTATGAACTAGAAGAGTTGATCGGTCAGACCTGGAATCACCTTTACCCTGACTCAGAACTAGAGCTCATCCAAGGTCAAGTTCTGCGGAGCCTGTGTAAGAGTCGCCAATGGCGAGGTGAATCACGAGGACTCCATAAAGATGGCAGCAGTTTCGATCAAGAAATCACATTATTTTTATTAGAAGACAAAACACTCATCTGTATCTGTCGCGATATTAGCGAGCGCAAGGCAGCGGAAGAGGCTTTGGAATTTACCCAATTTGCTGTTAATAATAGTGCCTTCAGTACATTTTGGATCGATCAAGCTGGCAGCTTGAGTTCCCCTAATGAAGCTGCTGTGGAAATGCTGGGCTACAGCGCCGAAGCATTGACCCAGATGAAAATTTGGAATATTGATGTCCATCTCAAACCGGAACGCTGGGCAAGTCATTGGGTGTCTTTACAACTCTTGCCTAACCAAGTGTTTGAATCTCAACATCGCAGTCAAACAGGTCGCATTCTTCCGGTCGAAATATCGACTAATTATGTGAAATATCGAGGTAAGGCCTATAACTTTGTTCAAGTTCAAGAGATCAGTGCTAGAAAACAGGCCGAAGCAGAACTGCATCGGTCTCAGCAATTATTACAACTGGTTTTAGATACGATTCCTCAAAAAGTGTTCTGGAAAGATCGCAGTAGTACCTACTTGGGCTGTAATCAGCTATTCGCTGATGTTGCTGGGTTATCTTCTCCGGCCGCGATCGTTGGCATCAGTGATGATGACTTACCCTGGAAACCTGGAGAACGGGAGTTCTTCATTAGCCATGATCAGCGAGTCATGTTATCTGGCCAAGCAGAGCTAGGTGTTGTTGAATCAAAGGTTACAAAGAATGGTCAAAAATGTTGGCTAGAAACAAATACTGTGCCGCTCTACGATGATGATAAAAATGTCATTGGTGTCCTAGGCACATTCCAAGATATTACCCCTCAAAAAGAGGCTGAAAAAACACTGAAGCGAGTGAATGAAGAGCTAGAGCGACGTGTATTTAGCCGAACAATAGAATTGCAAGAATCTCAACAATTTTTGCAGTTAATAATGGATACTATTCCATTGGCTATTTTTTGGAAAGACCGAAACTCAGCCTACCTCGGCTGCAATCGCGAGGCACTCTATATGACTGGCTTCTCGTCTCCAGAAGAAATTATTGGAAAAACGGATGAGGATTTACCTTGGAGTGCTCAAAAAGTTGAGGAAATTCGCCAGGGTGATATCCGTATTATGGAAACGGATACTCCTGAGTTAGCCATTGAAGAATCACTCTTACAAGTCGATGGAACGCAGGCTTGGCTAGAAACTAGTAAAGTGCCAATTCACAATGTTGATGGTAATCCGATGGGGGTCCTAGTGACATTCCAGGATATTACGCCACGCAAAGAAGCGGAGTCTGCGCTACAAGAAATCAACCGAGAATTAACAACTGCAAAGGATTTAGCAGATGCCGCTAGTTTAGCCAAAAGTGAATTTTTGGCCAGCATGAGCCATGAACTAAGGACACCCCTCAATGGCATCCTAGGCTATGCCCAAATTCTCAGTCGATCTGAAACTTTGACAGAGAAAGAACAGGATGGTGTGATTGTGATCCGCGAATCTGGGGAGCACTTACTCACGCTGATTAATGAAATTTTGGATTTGGCTAAGATCGAAGCAGGCAAGCTTCAACTTCAGCCAGCTACCACTAAACTGATGCCATTGCTACGAGGTGTTGTGGAGATCTGCCGTATTCAGGCTGAAAAGAAAGGCCTTACTTTCCAAACAAGGTTAGATGAGGAGATTCCTCAACAAGTCATTCTTGATGAAAAATGTCTGCGGCAAGTTCTCCTTAATTTACTTAGTAATGCTGTCAAATTTACAAAGACAGGATCTGTAGAATTCCGAGTTGAATGCCTCTCAATTTCGGTCGTTAATGAGCTTTCCTGTCGCTTACATTTTTCTATCTTGGATACAGGAGTTGGCATGGATGCCAAAGAGATGGAATCTCTATTCCATGCGTTTGAGCAGGTTGGCGAAGATTCTATTCAAGCTCAAGGAACAGGCCTAGGATTAGCCATCAGTCAACAGATTGTAAAACTAATGGGAGATGAAATTCGAGTTAGGAGTCAACCTGCCCAAGGGAGTGAATTTACCTTTGAGCTTGATGTTCCCATAGGTAACGATAGTAGCAATCATAGAGAATCTCATGGAGGCAAAGTTATTGGCTATAAAGGAAAATCTAAGCTAATCCTGGTCGTCGATGACAGAGTGAATAATCGAAATATGATTCGCTCTTATCTAGAGCCTCTAGGTTTCTTAATTCATGAGGCTTGCAATGGACAGGAGGCGCTAGAAAGTTCCATACAATATAAACCCGATCTGATCATCACTGATTTGATTATGCCGGGCATGGATGGCCATGGTTTCTTAGAATTACTGAGGGCATCTCCTCAATTCTCAAAGATACCTGTCTTTGTTGCATCCGCTTCTGTGGATGCTGTAGCACGAGACATGACTCTAGCCCAAGGAGGAGATGAATTTATTGGTAAGCCTATTAACTTAGATACACTTTTAGACCTGCTTCAAAAACATTTGAATTTGAGTTGGCATGTTGAGATTTTGGAGCATAAGCCTATGCCTTCTGTGCCTCAACAATCGAATTTAATACTTAAGACTCCTCCTCTCGAAGATCTACAGGAGATGCTGAGGTTAGTGAGTATAGGTAGGATACGTCAATTTAGTAAATATGTTGATTTCTTATGTGAACAAGACTCTGAGTTATCGCCATTTTTGAATCCTCTGAAGGGATTTGCAAAACGATTTGAAGTTCGTGAACTAGAATCGGCCTTACAAGCCAGCTTAGAAAAATAATAGGACAGTAAAGAATGCGAATACTGTCCTAGTTCAAACTAAAAAGTCAACCAAGCCTTTGCCTCTGTCTCACTTTCATCACGCTTACCATGACTTCTCCTGTATCCTTCTCTACATCTAAAATCTCTAGAAAGGAATTAGTGCTAATTGTAGATGATACACCTGCAAATCTAGCTGTTCTTTCTGAGGCTATTAGTGATGCAGGCTTTGAAACTGCGATCGCGTTAGATGGTGAGCGAGCACTGATACAAATTAGTCAAGATCCGCCTGATCTCATCTTGCTGGATATTATGATGCCAGGTATTGACGGGTTTGAAACTTGCCGTCGTATCAAAGCAGATGAAAGATTCCAAAATATTCCTATCATTTTTATGACGGCTTTAGCCGACGTAGAAAATAAGGTAAAAGGCCTGGCTTTAGGTGCTGCTGACTACATTACCAAACCTTTTCAAGAACAAGAGGTTTTGGCACGGGTTCAAACCCATTTGAATTTTATGCGAACGAAGGAACACTTGGCTGCTAGTGAGGCTCGACTTACAGGCATTCTAAATTCTCTGAAAGAGATTGTCTGGTCTGCACACTTACATCCGCTAGAATTTCTTTATTTTAATCCAGTTGCAGAAGATATTTATGATGTGACTCCTGAAGAGTTTATCAAGGATTCCTCTATCTGGTTGAAAATGATTCATCCTGATGACTTAGAGAAAGTTGAAGCATTATTGGTGAACACTGATACTCCCAATTTGATTGATTGTGAGTATCGTATTGTTAGACCTGATGGTGAGATCCGTTGGTTACAATGCCAGGCTCAGGTTCGCTCAAATACCGATAGCGATCGTTTGAAAATGGATGGTCTCATGCATGATGTGACCGGTCGCAAGCAGGTGGAGGGTGAGCTTAAATATGCTGCTCAGCACGATAGCCTCACCAACCTAGCAAACCGTTCCTTTTTTCGAGAAAAGCTCAATGAACTCCTCAACCGACCTTCTCTAGAGCAGCAAGAACACTTTGCTGTTTTGTTTATTGATTTAGATCGATTTAAAATTATTAATGATAGCTTGGGTCACTTCTGTGGTGATCAGCTACTTACAAAAGTTGGAGAGGTCCTGAAGCAGGCCGTGCGGCCGATGGATTTGATCGCTCGTTTAGGGGGAGATGAATTTACAGTCTTATTGCGTAATCTTCAAGAGACTCAAGAGATTCTAGCAATTAGCGATCGCATTCAGGCTTTCTTAAAGCAGCCCATCATCTTAGAAGGGCAGCCTATTGTGGTGAGTGCAAGTATTGGTATTGTGCAATATTCGCCTAAATATAAGTCAGCGGATCAACTCCTGAGAGATGCTGACTTAGCAATGTATCAAGCGAAGCACCTAGGCAAAGCCTGCCATCAGCTATTCAGCGAGAGAATGTATGCGCAAGCTATGGAGAAGATTACGCTGGAAAAAGAGTTACGTGATGCACTTCAGCGTCATGAGTTATTTCTCTGCTATCAACCTATTATCGATCTAGAAACGGAGCAGCTAGCTGGATTTGAAGCCTTAGTGCGTTGGCAACATCCTCGACTCGGAGTTGTTCCACCCATTAATTTCATCGCATTGGCTGAAGAAACAGGCCTCATTCTTCCCTTAGGTGAGTTTGCGCTCCGGGAAGCTTGCCGACAAATGAAAGTTTGGCAATCTCATTACTCAGAGCCCCTTGGGTTCACTATGAGTGTCAATATTTCAGAGCGGCAGATTCAGAATCTCGGCTTTGTCGAAGATCTCTTAGCTATAGTTGAAGAAGCGAATCTTAAGCCATCCCAATTAAAGCTAGAAATTACAGAGAGCCTCTTGTTGGATAACCGACTGCTAACTCTTAAAGTCTTTCAGCGGCTTCAATCTCTAGGATTTCGCTTGAGCTTGGATGACTTTGGTACGGGCTATTCCTCCCTGAGTTATCTTCATCGTTTTCCCATCAATACGCTGAAAATAGATCGCTCTTTTGTAAATAGTATGGAACCGGGCAAGAGTAGTTTTGAGATTGTTCGTACGATTACCTCCCTAGCTCGTACCTTGAATATGGATGTGGTTGCGGAAGGAATTGAAACTGAAGAGCAGCTCAATTATCTTAAGTCACTCTCCTGTGAAATGGGTCAGGGATACTTTTTTGCAAAACCTTTGCCAGGAGCAGAGGCGACAGAATATGTCGCTCAAATGTTAGGAAATGCTCAGTTGCAAGTTGAGGCGGCTTAGTGATACAAGAGCGTCTTGCTTGGAAGACCAATGCCCTGGGGTATTCCCAGGCTGTGGTGTAGCAGGATGTCGAGGGAGAGAAAGAGCAGAATTTTGTGCAGAACATCGGTGAGCCAAAAGCATCAGATCCACCATTCAGCCGGATCGTAGGTTTGGAATTGGAAGGGATTGAGGGTGAGGAGGGCGATCGCGATGCCGATATATAAGATTGCGAACCTATGGTTTGCAAATGATTGGAAACGCATAGAAGAGCATGGGGGCTGAGTTTTCCGTCTCTACTGCATCTGGCAGGAGTATTACGGTCATTCAGGGGATTTCTATTAAACCGCCAAGAACTCCTGAATCACAGCCTGGCTTAATTCACTGGTGGGGCCTGCTGCAACAATGCCGCC
>CALECT010000214.1 GCA_937949725.1 uncultured Pseudanabaenaceae cyanobacterium | reverse complement strand
ACGACTTTTTCGAGGGGGCGGGTTTTGTCGCTGCCCCAGGCTTTGTGGAGGAGGACGACTTCGGCGGCCATGGTGACGTTGGATTCGAGTTGGGCGATCCAGTGGCCGTCGGGCTTTTGCTGGGAGAGGAGGTAGTTTTGGCAGTTGGCGATCGCCTCTACCAGTACCTCATTCGCAATGACCTGTCCCCGCTCCTGAATCTGCATCCGCTGCTTCTACCCTATTTATCTGGTCCAGTATAGAAAATTGTGAGTCTGCTGGTGTGGTCTTCTTGCCTCTTGTCTCTTGCCTCTAGTGACGGAGCTATGCATCGCTCACTTCCAACTTCTAACGGCGGCTCCTACCCCTGCTTTATCTCAGAGATCTGGAGGCTGGAACCTCGGAACACCTTCTCCCAGGCACAGCTTAGGAGTCAGAGAGGTCGAGGTGTTGAGGCAATAGCAATTTTTTCACTGGCTTGAGACACGACCTTTCTTCATCAATGATTAACAAGCCCGTGAACTTACTAGGGGGTTGCCTCAGTAACCACTTGAGAGACTGAGTCATAAGATTTACATTTCTACTGTCAGAAAGTTTTGAGTCAAGTGTGCGAGCAAAGGCCTTGGTATCTGCCTTTCGATTAAGAGCTTTTGATCTCTCCTACTAAGGATTTCGCGAGTTGGGTTCGAGCCAAGCCTTTGTTATCTTCCAAAACGTTCTGGTGAAAAAAGGCACGGAAAAAATGAAAACGACTGCTCGTGTTGGTTTGGGATTGGGTTCAGCATTGTTGCTGGGGGCTGTTTGCGGATCTGCCCATGCGGTTTCATTAACTGGAGTTGACGACGGATTAGATCTTCTAGATGGGAATGGTGCTCTCGATATCGTGAGAGAGGACGGGACCAATTTTGAGTGGATAAAGCTGTCAGAAACGATTGGACAGAGTGTTAACACTGCTCTAACGCCAACGAGAGCGGCCGCTGGCTTTCGGGTCGCCACAGTAACGGACATGAATCGCCTATATCGGGCACTCATCATGGACTCTAGCGCTTCCGACATTTTCGACGGTTCGGCAGGAGAGCAAGCCATATTGGATACCTTGACCCCTGAGCAGGCATCAACATTCATCAGCTTGTTTGGGCAAGCTGACACTAACAAACCAGAGCAATATACCTATGGTGCCTTTTATGATGGTTCCGCCTATGACGGAGTATATGTAGGCGTGGATTTTTACCCTGAAGTCTTTGGTTATAACTCCATCTTTATGAGTGCAGCAGCCGGTTTTTTCAATCAGAGCGATAGTTTCAGTTTCCGCGATGCGGGCATCTTCTTGGTGCGTGAGGGCACTCCTGCTGTGCCCACCCCAGCTCTCTTCCCCAGCCTCCTCGGCATGGGCCTCGCCACCTTCCGCAAACGCAAATTAGCACAGTCCGAGGCCGCATAGTCAAACCATACTGGCAGCCCCATTCGCTCCCAGATTTAGCGGATTTGCTGCTTGCCGACTTGTCTCTAAAAGCAGAAGACAACAACCTCCAACAGCCTGCTCCTAGGCCAAGCCTGGGCACTAGAGACAAGAAAACCCAGCAGTAAGAACCGCTGGGCTAAGAAAGAGAAAAGGAACGGAAAACTAGACCTACACGCGACCGCGCAGAATCTGCGCCATCTCATTGGGCTTAGGCGAGCATTCCAGCGCCGTCTCTTCCGTAATGCGGCCCTCTTCGTAGAGCTTGTACAGCGACTGGTTCATGCTGCACATGCCATCAAAGGTACAGCGGGGAACGATTTCCTCAATCTCATCGATTTCATCGCGACGGATATAGTCACGAATAGCATCGGTGTTAATCATAATTTCGTGGAACGCAGCCCGCTTACCATCGGTGGTGCGACAGAGGCCCTGAGCGATAATGCCCACCAAGGTTTCAGCAAAGGACATGCGGATGCTCTCTTGCTCCGCAGGCTCATACAGGCTGAGGATACGCTCAATGGTCTTAACTGCACTGTTCGTGTGCAGGGTTCCCATGACCAAGTGGCCGGTTTGGGCCGCTTTCAGAGCCGTATTAACAGTTTCTCGGTCCCGCATCTCACCAATGAGAATGATATCGGGATCTTCTCGCAAGGAGGCCTTGAGGGCATTGTCGAATTTGCGGGTATTGATGCCTACTTCTCGCTGCTTGATCAGCGATCGCTGGCTCTTGTGGACAAATTCAATCGGGTCCTCAATGGTGATGATGTTTTTAGGCATCTCCTTATTGATGTAGTCCACCATGGCCGCCATGGTTGTGGACTTACCGGAGCCCGTAGGACCCGTCACCAGAATCAAGCCCTTGTGATAGTGGCAAACATCTCGGAACACCATGGGCAGATTGAGCTGCTCCATGGTCATGATTTTCAGGGGAATCAAACGCATCACCAGGGCATAGCCATGGAGTGTATCGAAGACGTTGATACGAACGCGGGCGAATTCGTATTGGGTGGCCCCGTCAAAATCGAGCTTCTCTTCGAAGCCTTCAATTTCCGCAGGGGTCATGATCTCCTCCAACCAACACATGAAGGTCTCTTTATCCGTCAGCGGATAGTTGGTGGAGAGGATTTGGCCGCGATCGCGAAAGCGGGGATTCTCACCCACGCCCGCATGAATATCGGACATGCCCTTATCAAAGGCATCGCGCACGATTTGGGCCATGGTGGGCTGGCCGGGAGGCAACTGACGCTTGCCGCGCTGCTGTGCCACCTGGGCAGGCATTGCCACTGGCGGGGGAGCCACAGGACGGTGGCCACCTTGGGCTGCACGCGGCGGAGGAGCCACAGGAGGGCGTTGAGCTGCAGCCGCACGGGGTTGAGCCGCTGGAGGAGGCGCAACGCGAGGGGTGGATAGCTGACGCGTTTGGTCAGGTGCTCCTGCTGCTGGAGGTGCCATAGAAGACACAGTGCGATCTCCCCCAGGAGGAGGTGGAACGGCAGGGCGACCAGCCGGAGGGCTCATAGGGCGGCGATCCTGGGGGTTAGACATAGAAATTTCCTTTAATCTCTCTCTTGAGGCGTCCAGTCAAGCTGGCGCAGTTGTCCCGTTGCCACCGATAGCTCGGTATTTGGGTTTCTCTCTGACAAAACCTTAACAAATTCTGCAAAGAAGCCCTTGAAGTTTGGATAAAGGCAAAATGCCGCATCTATAGGGAATACGGCCTATTTCCCTAATCGGTCAAATGAGTTTTGCTCTAGCATTGATGCGGCAAATCTCCTAACCACCGAGCATCCATCACTTCGGCAACGAGATATTGATTCTGTTCTATCGTTCCCAAACCGAGAAATAAGGTCGTCAACTCGTCCCAGGAATTCGCTGGCAGTTTTCATGCCTCCAGCTTATTGGGGGGAGTTTGACACCGCCTCTGCCTGGGCCACAATCAGTCGCTGCACTGCCAGACAGGCCCGGTTGAGTTCATAGGCCCGGCGATCGGGCTGGGCAAGATACGCCGCTTGCTCCTCTTCCAGCATGACCACATCCTCCCGTACCAGACCATCTAGCATTTTCTGGGCCGCACCAAAAAGACTGTCCTTGACGAAGCGGCGGAATTTCACTGGCAGCTTATGCAATCTCCCAAAGGCGTTGAGAGAGACGAAGTGAATCAGGTGCGCTTTTGTATGAGTGGGACTAATCGGCACAAACAAACAGAGAATGCGGAAGTCATCTCCCAGAGACGAGGTCCAGTTGGGATAGTCGTAGGTGACCCGCAGGGGCTCGGGGTGCAGTTTGCGTAGAGCCGGAAAGAAAAGCTGGGAGATAGACCAAATCTTATCGATCTTGTAGTAGCTCTCGGCGGTGTAAAGAGCGTCCACGTTATCGGGGGTTTCCTCCAGCGTTTCCAGGGCAGCGGAGGCCCAGGCTTGAAAGCCCCGATGGAGATGACCGTGGTACATGTCCATCAGGTTCTCAATCAGGAACGAGAAATGGGCTTCGCAGTCAATCGTTGAGACGGTAGCAATATAGTTGAGGTGGTCCCACTCAGGAATGGCCAAAGGCACAGGACTAGTTGCCCCCGCATCTGCCTCATCATTGGAATCAAGCAGAGCAATATCACCGGGAAAAACCCAGATGAAGCCATCTTGCTCGCGAACGGGGTAGCTGCGAATCTTGCAGGCGGGGAGCTTTTGACTGGGCTCCAGGTAGGGCACTTCAGCGCAGCGGCCTTGGGCATCAAATTGCCAGGCGTGGTAGGAGCATTCCAGATTTTGCCCCACCACGGCCCCGTGGCTGAGCTTGACTTGGCGGTGGGGACAGCGGTCCTCCAGAGCATGGACTTCGCCATCGGCATCGCGGTAGAGGGCGATCGCCTCCCCCCAAATCTCCACCGCCAAGGGCTCACCCGCCACAGCACTACTCCGCGCCAAGGCGTACCAATGATTCAGATTCGGCGGCAGACTGCGCACATCCTTACGACCCTGCTGTGATGCCACCGCAGTGAGTCCAGCATCGCTCGCCAGCCCAGTGGCACTAGTCGTGATTTCAGATGCAGCAGCCATAAAATCCAACACATAAACAACGAGCGATCGCCAACTGTAGGGACGAACCGCTGTTCGTCCACGGTTCGTCCCCACGGTTCGCCCCTAAGCCGACAACACCGGCGACAAAACCCCCGCCGGATTAACCGTCAGCAAGGGCCGCCGCTGCAACCCCTCCCGCTCAATAATGGAATTCGCCGCCAGCAACCCGCTACTCACCGCCCGCTCCATCAAGCCACAAGGA
>CALECT010000213.1 GCA_937949725.1 uncultured Pseudanabaenaceae cyanobacterium | reverse complement strand
TGCTTTGCCCCAGTCAGAGGCTGAGGCATGTATTACAGCGCTCCAAGCCCAAGGCTATGGTCACTGCACCATCATTGGCCAAAGCCTTGAGGCCAGCTCCCAACCGAGCATTCGCTTGGGATAAGCCTTGCAGAGCCGGGTCATAGAGCCGAGAGGCTTAAGCCGCCTGGGCATGCTCGCCTAGGATTTGCGCAAGACCGGGAACCGCAGCAGCGATGTCATCCTTTACGGATTTACGAAACTTGCCGTAGGCCCCAGTAATGATGCCGTTGCTGGAACGTTCGATGCGAGCATCAGTCACGCTGAGGATTGTATCGGCGGTGCGATCGCTCTGCTCGGTCAAGTGAGCCACGGGATCGCCCTTCTCCAGACCTTCTGCCCACATCGGGTCCAAGGCAGCCAAGGTCTCGGGCATGATCTTCGTTAGGGCGCTAGGAATATAATCTGCGCCAATCCCTTTAACCACCCCGTAGGTGGCTTTCATCGCCATGCCAGAAATGCCTTTCTTGGCAGAAACTTGCTCATCCATGAGCTTGGCGCAATCGGCGGCGACACCGGAGGGATTATGAATCTTTTCGCTGAGGGCCATAGGAATTTATTTAAGCAGTAGCGTTCTTGGCAGTCATGAACCAGGCAAGGGCTGAGTTGGTTCTCCTTGCTGGGGTAGAGCTTAACAAAGGGGATCCACTATCTAGAGCGAATACCCCGACGTTTCCCAAAACTTCATCTCACTACAAAATATTCCCGTTTTCTCCAGCTCATTACCAAAAATGCCAGGACAAGTTCATTCCTGACAGTGGACGTCACGTGCAAAAACAAAAAGCCCCCAGCGACCTAAATCACTGGGGGCTTTTTGAGCTCTCCGTAGAGCTTGAGCGTTCTTCCTTTCCTAACTTTCCGGGAGTCTTGCCGTGTTTCGACCCCATCTGGTTAGGCGGTTGGAACTTCACTCCTCACCACACAAATACAATATCCGCTGGGTAGGGTAATCCCCAAGGGGGCTGTGCCACTTATTTTGGGTGGCACAATTGCTCATTGCCAAAACAGCTGCCTCTCAGTAAGGATTCCAACGATTGATAGATGTGCTGTCGTCTAATTTAAGTACTTTTCCCATTGGGTAACGACTTCGGGAGAACCGTACCAAAGTTTTCCCGGTCGAGGCGAATGCTGTACGTCCTCTAAAACCAGATTTGTCGCTCCTTCTAGGTGGGCTGCTTGAATCGGGGTAATGCCATCTCCCCAGGTCTTCCCCGTCCCGCAGGTAATGCTGTAGCTGTTGTAAGCAATGCGAGTGCCGAGCCGGGGCTGACCAAATACAGCCTTGCCTGCCACGCAGGTATAACCAAGTTCGTCTCGATAGAAAGCATCGGGGTAATGCTGATTGACGAAATTGATGTTGGCTTTAGTCCAGCGCTCCTGGCTAACGTGAGGCGTGCCAAGGGTTACAAGCTTTGCCACTGCGCTACGCCGCCCCCATTGCTGCCCGCCATAGGGCTCATCTCCCAGAAATAACCGAGCAATCCAGCCCCCAGCAGAATGACCCACGAGGTTGACCTGTTCACAGCCACTTTTCGTCAAAACCTGATCTAAAGTTTGCTCCAAGCTGCGGAGGATCGGTGTCATGGGTAGCCCACCCAGAGTGGGAATCCAGTCCCGACGACGCAGTGGAACCACAGTGGTGGGAAAGCCGCGATCGCTCAAAAGCGCTGCTAATCCTCCATAGGGAGCAGCATTGGCAAAATAACCCGGTAGGATGATGGTCGGTAAACCCATAGAAGCGTCAGCGGCGGCGAGGTGAAATGCGGTCCAACAACCTTGAACAGCGTCAGTCCTCCGCAGTGTAGCGAGCAAATTGTTCCGGGGCATGGCCTGGACTCAAACAATGGCAATGGCAAAACTGCCATTGCCAAACCGACAGCATTCTAAAAGCAGCGGCAACGAAATCTTTGGTGAGCAAGTCCCTTGAACAGTCCGCCCTGGTTGAATCTTCCTGGGGCAAGCTTTACGGCGTTGGTGCAGGTCCCGGTGATCCAGAACTGATTACGGTTAAGGGACTGAAGATTTTGCAGCGATCGCCCCTCGTCACCTTTCCTTCGGGCCGCAACGGCAAGCCCGGCATCGCCCAGCAAATCATCAGCACCTGGCTCAGACCAGACCAGAAAACCCTGGCCCTAGACTTTCCCTACATCCAGGATGACGAGGCCTTGCAACAGGCCTGGGATAAAGCTGCAACCCAAGTCCTGCAATATTTGCAGCAAGGCCAAGATGTTTGCTTCGTTAGCGAAGGCGATGTCAGCTTCTACAGCACCTTCAGCTACCTAGCCCACAGCGTCCAGAACTTAAGTTCTGGCGTCCCTGACAATCTGACTTGCTCCGGCAGCATCTCCAGCTCTGGACCAGAGATCATCACAGTCCCTGGCATTTGCTCCCCCCTCACTGCCGCCGCCATGGCAGGGCATCCCCTCACCCTGCGCCAACAAAAACTCGTTGTTCTGCCTGCCCTCTATGATGCGGCAGCACTCTCCCAGTTAATGGACTTTGCCGATGTCGTTGTACTGATGAAAATCGGCAAAGAGTATCAAAAAATTTGGTCCATCCTGAGGGAGAAAAACTGTCTCGAACAAAGCTATATCGTGGAGCGGGCAAGCTGGCCTGAGCAGAAAATTTATCGAGATTTGGGCGATCACCCGGCGCTATCCCTAGATTATTTTTCGCTGTGGATTATTCCCGTCACAGAATCCCCTCCTCCTTTCGGCAACCTTACGGTCTAGAATTACGTCCTTAAGATACTGACGGGATGCATTCTTAAAGCCTCATTTCTAGTGCTGTGAGCCACCGCAAGGTGTACCCCTCCAACCTAGACTGATAGATTTTCCCTAGAATAGGCTGGAGAGAAGAGCTTCTCTAGCCCGAAGCAATAGACATTTTTGCTTCCTTCCTAGCTGCTGCTTTATGCAGCGACGCTGTTCCCCTGGATTTTTGCACTCCCATGGCTATCGCATCCTCCCCTTTCTCACCCAAGTCTTGGCTGGACCGTTTTCGAAGTCCAGTCTTCATCGCCTCAGTGCTATCCCTAGGTGCCCATGGCGTCTTCTTTGCGGCCATGCCCATGCTGTCTGCCAGTGAAGACTTACAAGATAAGGAAGAATCAGTGCCTGTCGTTGCGCTCTCTGCCGAAGAAGCCCAGCGCCTACCCGATGCGGTGACAAACAATGGTGCCAACGCATTCAACGGTTTCAGCCCGTTTTTTGGCGATAACCCCTTAGTCAGCCAGGAAGGCGAGTCGCTACTACCCGTCCCTGGCATTCCTCCCTATGGAGATTTGAATGGACTGGATAGTAGCTTCAATGACCCGCTCCAAACCACGCCTCCTCTATGGGGAAATCCAGTCGATATATTTCAGGCCAGCCTGCCTGAGGTCCCCAGCCAGACGAGCATCATTTTTCCTGAAACCAATACCTCTTCAAGCGATCCTTTTAACATTCCGTTAAGCAACAGTTCCACTATCAACAATACTGTTGCCTTGAATAACAACAATCCTCCAGCAGTCTTACCAGAGACACCTCCGATTGTTATACCGAAGGCTCCAGAGGCACCAATAGACCCAAAGGATGAGCCTCTGCTTGCTGGCACTGAAGAAATCCCTGAGCCAGGATTTGAGGCACCAATAGTCGCTCCTGAAGAAGGCACCACCACCGAGAATGCATTGGGATCAGCAGAAACTTCCCCAGATCCTGTGGACCGCGATGCTCTTGCATCCAATCCCCAAAACGATGACGAGGCTACTCCAGATCCTGTGGAACGTAATGACCTTGCTAATGAGCTAGAAGGGGCTAATCCTCTAGCTTCGGAGTCGGCTCCCGAAGACTCTCCGCCCGCAACCGCCATTAATAGCCTGCCGGGCTATACCAGAGATGGCAGCGTTGTGGCTGCTGAAGGATATCAACTCTTTGCAAACGCGGGTAATCTGACCGATCAATTAAACGCAAGCCGCCAACCTGATACAGAGGAGTTCGAAATCCAGAAGAATCCCCCAAACCTAGTGGAGCCATTTCCTGACCCAGATTACCAATGCCCGGCAGATGCCCAGCCTGCAAAATTTAGTCTAGTGATCAATTATGACGGCAGCATTCTGGAACTCAAGTCGGAGCAAAACACCGGGTATGCAGCTCTGGACACCGCAGCCGAGGAAGCAATCAGAGCAGCAGCAGTTGATCTGACAGAGCACGGCGTTTATCTAAGCAGCGTTACATTCGAGGATCAAGCAGGGCTTTGTGCCGTCCCGGAAGTTCTCTCCTAGAGACTCAGATTCCATAGAGCTGATGCTATCGAAATCCCTAGCCCCACCAAGAATGATTGGTGGGGCTTTCACTTGGCTCAACTTGATCGGCAGAACAATTCATTGTTTACCTGACATCGCCATGCTGTTGGCAGTCAAAATCTGACCTGAAACGAAAATTTGAATTCTAGCTAGGCTTATTTGAATCACCCGCAAGTGACTATTTTTTGGCACATATTAGCCCTCATAAAAGCGCTCTAGAACTAGATAAAGTCAGACATTGCTGAATTGATATCGTATACAGGTGGAATTCCGATCTGGAGGGTTTTGCCATGGCTCATCCTGGGGATTCAATCCCTGACGAGAAAAAGGTTAAAGCGAATAGATGCCATTTGGGAAATTAGGTGATAGAGTGGCCGCAAATCGAGCCAGTTGAAGTTGCAACCCTATCTATGAGGTACGACTTGGCCAATGCCGCAGCCCAATCTCCCATGCAGAATCTTGGGGCCTAGCCGCATTGGAATCCCTGAACAAGTCAAGGACCTTGCAATTTTTTAGCTGCTGGCATAAAACTATGTACCGCTTCACCCGAACTGCTGACTTGGAGCCAGACCGTGATTAAAACAGACACGCTCAACACCCATAATTTGAAAGCCGAAGTCACTCGCCTTAGCGGTGAGCTTCAGGTGCGCGACCAGCTCGTGCAGCAGCTCTCCCAAGAGTTGTTCCGTCTCGTTAAGGGCAATGTGGGTTATGCGCCCAGCCCTGAGATGTCTGACCAACACAAGGCAGAGGTCCAGAAGCTGCGTGACCAGCTCAAGACTCTGGATCAGCAGGTTGCGACCTACCAGGCTGAAGTGGGCGATCGCGACAGCGAAATCTTTGACCTGCGCCAAACTGTTCAGGAACTGACCGACCGCTCCCGCATGTTGGAGCAAGTCGTCCAAGAGCTCCCTGGCGTATACCGCGAGAAATTTGCCGAGCGTTTGGGCTCTGTGAAAGAGCGCGTGAGTGAGTTGCAAAAAGAGAACCGTCGCCTTCATGCTGAATTGCAAAGCGTGAGCTATCGCTTGGCTGTGCGTAGCCGCAAGACCAGCACGGGTGGCTTAGACTTACCCAGCTTTAGCGGCTTTGGTGGCTTTGGTGCGTCGGCTTCTGCCTAGGCTTTAGTTGAATTAATCGCCCGTGATTGAGAGCGGGAGATTGAAGGCAAGTTTGGGATTAGCCAGTAGAGTTCAGGTTTAGACCTGCTCTGCTGGCTTTTTTGTTGGTTGAAAAGCAGCGATGCAGAGCAGGACAGACGATTGCATGTCACCCAGACATGAGGGATCGACATGGCTGGTTTGGCGATCGCGCCAGAGAAACTCTCCCAAAGACAAATGCCAACGGTGCGATTAGCCAATACACCGGGGCTCTAGACCCATCTCAAGCCGCTCAAGGTCTCGTCATACATCTGCGACCAAAGTTTGCGATGTCCGTATTTCCGACCTGGAAGCCTTCGGTTTCTCGCTTTAACCTGTAGAAACTCAGGGCTCAGCCTCGGTGCTGTTCGTGAACTTGACTATTCATTCTTTTGAAACGCCATGGCCCTTGAGGTTCTTTCCCTAGAGTTTGTCCAGCGCCTCGCTGAAGAATATGGCTATGGGGCTGTGTTTACGGGGGTTCTGCTGGAAAATACTGGCATGCCTATTCCGGGAGAGACGATTACCCTTGTAGGTGGCTTCCTGGCCGGTAGCGATGACCTGAAGTATAGGTGGGTTTTGCTCTCGGTTATTGCTGGGGCGATCGCTGGAGACAACTTCGGCTATTGGCTAGGTCGCTGGGGCGGTTGGCCCTTGCTGCGCCGCTTGGGCAACTGGTTTAACATTCCCGAGGAGCGGCTAGAGCAAGCCAGAGATCAGTTCAGCAACAATGCCATGCAGGCTGTCTTCCTGGGGCGCTTTGTCACGCTGCTGCGAATCTTTGCTGGACCACTGGCGGGTATTGCTGAGATGCCCTATGAGAAGTTTTTACTCTGTAATGCTGCGGGAGCTGTTGTTTGGGCAACCTCTCTGGTGAGCTTGGCTTACTTTGTGGGCCGGTTGGTGTCTTTGGAGCAGCTATTGCTTTGGGTGTCCCAGTTTGGGGTTTTGGCCCTGGTTGCTATGGGCGTTTGGGGACTGGCTTATTTGATACTGAATCGTGGCCAGACCGAATCCAAGGCTTAGAAACATCCTCAACATTAAAAAAGCGACCTTAGCTCTAGTTGAGCCAAGGTCGCTTTTTCATGGGCACTCAAACCTCGCTAGGGCCTAGCTAGAATGCTTGCCAGACCAAATGCGGGTGGACATGCCCCAAATGTAGATGAAGCCTTCCGCAGCCTTATGGTCAAACTGGTCCTCTTCGCCGTAGGTGGACATCTCTTCGGTGTAGAGGGAGTTCTCGGACTTGCGGCCCACAATCACTGCATTGCCCTTAAACAGCTTGACTCGCACAGTGCCTGTGACCCATTCCTGGGTGTTGACGATGAAGGCATCCAGAGCTGATTTGAGCGGGCTGTACCACTGGCCGTTGTAAACCATCTGGCCATAGCTCTCTTCAATGCCCCGCTTGTACTGGGTCACGTCACCCGTGAGGGTGAGACTTTCTAGGTCGCGGTGGGCATGGACTAAGGTCAGCAACGCGGGAGCTTCGTAAATCTCCCGAGACTTAATGCCCACCACCCGATTCTCCAACATATCGATACGGCCTACGCCGTTATCGCCGGTGAGCTGGTTGAGCTTCATGACCAACGCGACGGGATCCATGGCCTCGCCATTGAGGCCCACAGGAATCCCCTTCTCAAAGTTGATTTCTACATAGGTGGGCTCGTCAGGCGTGTCGGCGATCGCCTTGGTCATTTCATAGACTTCCTCCAGGGGCTCAGTCCAAGGATCTTCCAGGTGACCTGTCTCAACACTGCGGCCCAACAGGTTCTTGTCAATGCTGTAGGGAGAAGACTTCTTCACGGGGACCGGTACACCGTGCTTCTCGCCATACTCGATAGCAGTGGGACGATCAAACCCCCATTCACGGGCGGGAGCAAGAACCTTGATGTTGGGATTAAGAGCCGCGATGGAGACATCAAAGCGAACCTGGTCATTACCCTTACCGGTACAGCCATGGGCTACTGCATCGGCACCATACTTCTCAGCTGCCTCCACCAAGAGCTTGGCAATGAGAGGACGGGCTAGGGCCGTCGAGAGAGGATAGCGATTTTCGTAGAGCGCATTGGCCTGGATCGCTGGGAACGCGTAATCGCGGACAAAGGAGTCCATGGCATCTTCAACCAAGGACACCGATGCGCCAGCGGTCAAAGCCTTCTTCTGGATAGGCCCTAGCTCCTCACCTTGACCCAAGTCGGCAGCCAAGGTGATCACTTCCTCAACCCCCCATTCATTCTTCAAGTAGGGGATGCAAACTGATGTATCTACTCCACCGGAGTAAGCCAAGACAACCTTCTTCGCACGCCCCATACTGTCTCCTCAAGATTTAACTGGTGAATCAAACTATCTGCTGAGAGGTTGTTTGAGAAAGGCATCTCGCTGTAGCAGGATGACCTATGATGCTGCCAAAGTTAACGAAATCCCGACGTTTCATTTCTAGTCGAGGTTTCAAATTTGACGCTTGGCCGAATTCTCAAACAACCTCTGATGGTAACCAAAGGCGATTTGGCAGCTTCTATACTACAGCTCGTTTACGACTGTTAACGCTAGTCGGTGAAGTGAATTTTACATGCCGTGGGAAACAAATCTCAGTAGCTAATCTAGAAGCGCCACCGAGAGAAACTCACCTCCCTGCTTCCAAGGTTCTACACTGGTAAACAATTCCGATGGAGCCCTGCATATTCTCAGGTCTATCGGAGGTCTCATTCCCCGTTGTTGGAGCTTGTATAGCCCCCATGATTACGGCCGTTATTGTTCTCAATTGCTTGCTTGCCCTGACTTGTCTTGGCTTTGCCTGGCGCCTGTGGAAATTGCGCCATAGCCTGCGTCAGCTGCGCTGGATGATGGGAGATGTTGCCCACAACACTGAAGCTGCTTTACAGGGCGCAACTGACGCAATGATTTCAGGTCAGCAGAGCACCCAGCGGTTGCAATGGCGCTACCGCAATATGCAGGCACAGTTGGACCAATTGAAGCGCTTACTGATTGTGGCGAGCTGGGGTCAAGGCCTGTTGCTGAAAACAATGGGACGGCGGAAGAAACTGGGCTTGGAGGGACCTCAGGGCAAAAGCAAAATGAAGAATGGCCAGGTTCAGTAAAACCTCATTTAGGGGGAGAAGCGAGAGCCTAGTCTGCAAATGCCCCAGCTTTTGTTGGGCTAAATCGCAGCGATGCTTGGCAGGAATGGCATACTAGCTGTCTCAGGTCTTAGGCAAATGGATGGCGATCGCTCCAAAAAAGAGCGCGATTGCTTGATTCAGCACTGCTCCTACTCTAAGAGCGACTGCTAGTTAACAAGATGGAAGGGGTGAAAGCCATGTCTGACAAAAAATCCGGTGGTTTACTCGGTGGGATTCTCATTGGTGGGGCTGTGGGAGCCGTAGCAGGACTGCTGATGGCACCCAAAACGGGCCGTGAAACCCGCCGCCTGTTGCGCAAGTCTGCTGATGCCCTGCCTGAATTGGCAGAGGATCTAGCCAGCAGCGTTCAAACCCACGCCCATCGCCTGTCAGGTACAGCCATGGATAACTGGGATGGTACATTGGCTCGGCTGAAGGATGCAGTGGCTGCTGGCGTAGATGCTGGGGTCCAGGAAAATCGTCGCCGTCAAGCTCCCTCCCAAGCCACTCCGCCTGAGCAACCAGCCACGGCCCCCGCTTCAGACCCTAATTCCTAGAGCCCATAGTGCATAACCCGTTGCTCTGGCTAGGCCTGTCGTTATTTTTAGTCGCCGTTTGTTTGGTGGCTGTTTTGTTGGTGGCTATCCCTGTGATGCAGGAGCTATCCCGCACAGCTCGCAGCGCTGAGAAGCTGCTGGACATGCTCTCCCGTGAGTTACCGCCAACTTTGCAATCCCTGCGCTCTACTGGGGACGACCTCAGTGAGCTATCTGGACAGGTGAATGAAGGGGTGCGCAGCGCTAGCCAGGTTGTGACTCAGGTGGACCAAGGTTTAGAGACGGTGCGCAGTCAGGCAGA
>CALECT010000212.1 GCA_937949725.1 uncultured Pseudanabaenaceae cyanobacterium | reverse complement strand
GGAGTAAGGGCTAGGGAAAGGGGTCAGCTGTTTGGCTGTCGAACTCAGGTTGCTTTCAGCGAGCAGGCCAGGGGGAATTGCGATCGCCTATGCTGCACTCTCAGGATCCAAGGTTTCTGGCGGGTAATCGCACCCCTCTAGCATGATGGCGGTGATGGCTGAGTAAGCTGCGCTCCAGGCTGCTTCTGTTTCAGGGGTCCAGTCCTCTTTTAAGGTTGCAGCCATGGACTTGAGCAGGGTCCCGCCCACCATGGGGTAGTGTTTGGGATAGACCCCATATTTGAGATGGCGAGTGCCCATGCTTTGTAGCGGATTGGTTAGGGCATCGGGCTTGGCTAGGTTCTCCACGACTAGGACCAGTGAGGCAAATAGCTTTTTAGGCTGTTCTTGCATGTTGGCATGGGCAAACAGGGGCTGAACTTCGGGGTAGTCCGCAAATAGGTTGCGATAGAACAGGGTGCTGAATTCGGCTTGCTGTGCCTTGAGACCGCGAAAGCTGCTTCTTAGAAGGTCTACGTTTAAGCTCATGTCAGTTGTCGCTTCGTCATGGGGACAACAACAGGATGGCGAATTTGCGCAAGAAGAACTATGAGCTAGCTCAGAGAAGGTTTTTGGGATCGAGAAAATCTTGTGGCATCGCCAGAATAGGACCTGGAGTAAATCCCGGTTTATGGCCGATGAGATGGGCGAAGCCGTGAATATGAACGAGCAGACACCTCGCAAAATCCAAAGTTCCGTGAGAGTAGTCTTGTTTGAGACAGCTCAACAGTGGAGATGAGTGAGCGGTAGCCGACCCCCATGAGCCGTAGAAGTGATCCCTTTCATGCCATGGCATTGCGAGACCTCACAACTCATCGGCTCAATCAAGCCTCCAGGAACCGTTGATCAAACCTCTATTTTTCATCTCGCTCACGGTCCAAGAACTGTCGCATGGCCTGTAATAGCGGTAATACTTTTGCAATCTCTTCTGCCGGGAATTGCTGCCCGACTTCTTGCAAAATGGGGGCAATGGCGGCCACAGCCTGGTCACGCATCTGACGCCCTGCTTCTGTAATGGTTACCAGCTTGCCCCGTTTATCGTTGGGGTCTGGGCGAATTTCTACATACCCTGTTTTACTCAGCCACCCCAGGGTATTGGTCATGGCTCCCTTGGTCACTTGAAAGCTACGAGCCAAACGGGATGGACTCCATTCCCCGCCTAAGCGCGCAAAGTGATTAAGCACACTGAAGTGAGAGATTTTGAAACCAGGGGGAAAGGTCTGCTCCAGACGATGCTGGGCGAGTTGATTGATGATGCCAATCTCATTGAAGAAGACGAAGAGCAGTGGATCTTCTGGGTCTTGCTGGATCATGGAGAGACAATGCGAGTGACCAATGGCCAGCGAGGACTGGGGGGAACTTGAGGACCGTAGCCCAGACGCGCCAACATCTGAATGCGTTGGCTATCCCGAATGTCCAGTAAGGCTCGTAGTTCATCATAGGTGGTTTTCATCTCAGGGTATTCTTGCAGTGCCTGGCTGATGGGATGAATGCTGAGGCCTTGGGCCATAGCAGCCAGGCTGACTCGCATCCAGGCGCGGCCAACGGCCAATTGTTCAGTACGGCTATTGGTTTCTGTGACGAGCCAGAGATAGGCCATGGAGGTCTGATGAATCTTGCTGTATAGGTCCAACCCCTGCTGGAAGGTGTTGGACTTGGGGTCAGCCAGTTGTTTCCGTGTGAATAGCCCGACATGGTTGAGGGTTTCTAGCATCACCCCACCGAGATCAATGCCATCGGGGTTGGCTTGAATCTCTGCTTTACCAATGCGCATCACGTCAATGCTTTCTTGGTTTGTTCTGGGGGTTTTGACTTCGATCTGGTGGGCGCGCCAGCCCAAATCTCGTAATTGCTGAACCTGTGAGTTGTCTCGGCTGGTGTGGGCTACGGCATAGGGCATGGCAGCCTGGTGCAAGATGGCTAACGTCTCGGCTTCTACAGGCCGAGCTGGATCGAAGGGCTCTTTGGTGGATCGTCGAGTCAGCACTTGCTTAAACAGTGAGTCTGGAGAAGACTGATTTTTCTCAAATTTGATTTGGGCGATTGGCTTGCGATCGACGGTTGCTCCGGGCTCACCCTCTGGGAAAGGCGTGATTTCAATGGAATAACCATCCTCCGCAGCAGCCAGGTGAAGCGTCTCCAGAAAACATCCGAGGCCGATGACGATTTGACGGTTGAAGGGATCGGTCTCGGGCAGTAGTCGTTCTAGGTCGCAGTAAAGCGTGATCTGATTGGGGGTCTTGAGGTCAACGAGCCAGGGCTGAAGGTTGTGGGGATTGGGGGCCAGAATTGCAAAGGATAGGGCTCGCATTTTAGGGTCTGTATAGCTTTGCCCCGCTTGTTGCCAAGGCTCAAGTGCTGTAGCAGGGTGGCGGGTCAAGGCATAGTGACTGGCAGCAACGACCACAGCTGTCGAGCCTGCAATGCGGAGAAATGAACGTCTAGATTGCTTCGACATGACAAAAGTCCTTGGATTGCTCCTATGGCTCAAGGCGCGATCGCTTTCCCAGAGCCCCATGAATGGAAGTAGTTTAACGTCGAACTAATATAGTTTGACGTTAAACCAATGTCGAGCGTCGAGTGGTTTAGGAGCAAATTAGCTAAGGGAAACGCAGGCCGAAATCTATGCCAGACGAATCTTAGGGATATTCTCGAAATGGGTGGCGGAGATGTGGGCGACTTTCGCTGAATTGTGATGGTTGAGGTAGAACTGTGGCTGGCCTGGCGACAAGTGAGGGGCTGAGTTCATAATGGAGCTACTGCTCTGATGGGCAGTATCGGCCTCTGGGAGAGAATGCCGTGGCGATCGCTTTAACAAAATCATCGACAAAGCCACCCGAAATAGCAACGGATGCTTGGGTAGCTGCAAGCTGGGCGACGTTTGCCCAGTTGCTGGATGAGCCGTGCTTTGAGGCGGGGCGCTTTTATTATGACTGTGGCAATTTGAGGATTGAGATGGCTGCCCTTGGACCTGCCCATGGGGCAGATAACAGCATTTTGTCGAATGTGGTGACGCTGTTTGGCACGCTGAAGAATATTCGGGTGAAGGGGCTGACGAATACGAGTTTTATTAAGCCGGGGTTGCGGGGCTGTCAGCCAGATGCGGCGTTTTATGTGGGGGCTGAGTTTGGGGAGCTACCTCGGGATAATTCGCCTGTTGATGTGGATGTTTATGGTGCGCCGCAGCTTGTAGTGGAGATTGGCTCGACGACGTTTCG
>CALECT010000211.1 GCA_937949725.1 uncultured Pseudanabaenaceae cyanobacterium | reverse complement strand
TTCGGAAGATCCCATAGCTGAGGAAAATAGTAAGGCGATAACGAAGCAAGAGTCCCAAGGAATCACGCTCCTCCAGCATCCCATGCTTCAAGCCTTAGAAGAGCGTGGGCGATCGCAAGCCTCACCCTCAGCGCTGATTCTTCAAGAGAATCTGAAGGACTGCTCTTGCCCTTAGTTGTTGAACAGCCTAAATCTCTAGATCGCTTTTACAACTGAAATAGCGAAAGATATAAACCCTTGATGGAAAAATAAAACGTCGGAAAAAGTCAGATTCTAGTTAGATTTGACGAGTTTAAAGTCGGGAATTTAGCAACTTCTTTCAAACTTTACAGATATCTTGCGTAATCCCATCAGCAGCTCTGTATTTTCCCAAAGACAGTTCCAACATCTTAGAGAAGCTGACTATCACCTCCACCCCTATTTCGTAATCCTTTGTTCCTATGAATATATTTGAAAGCACCCAGCGACTGCTTAGCGATCGCCCTGCCTTCATCGCAGAGATTCGCGATCGCAAGCAGCTCAACCAAAAAATTGCCTCCCTCCTCCTCTCCAGCTTTGTCTTTTTCGCCATCTACGGACTGATCATTGGTTCATTTCACAGTGTGCAACAGGCCATTTCCTCCGCCATCAAATTGCCCGCGCTATATCTGCTCACGCTGATGATTTGTATGCCGACGCTCTACATTTTTAACGGCCTTTTCGGCTCAAAAAGGGGACTCAGTCAACATTTCACCTATCTCCTTTCCGCAGCTTCCATCATTGCCATTCTGCTCTGTGGTTTTGCCCCCGTTACCTTCTTCTTTCTCACCAGCGTCACTGAAGCTGACTACAGCTTCTTTCTCCTGCTGAATGTCGCGATCCTGGCCCTGACCGGACTCTTCGGCGTGCTCTTTCTCTATCAAGTGATGCAGCCCGGTACAGAAACCAGTGCAGAGGACACCATGGATGAGAAAACCCTCAAGGCTCGCAAACTCATCCTGCGATCCTGGCTAGTGCTCTATGGTTTTGTGGGCAGTCAGCTGGGCTGGACCCTTCGCCCCTTCTTTGGGTCACCTGGAGAATTTGTCATGTTTCGCTCCGATGGCGGCAACTTCATCACTGGCGTCATGATGGCCCTCGAACGTCTGGGTGGGGGATAACTCCATGGACCCTTTAGCGGAAAATCTTCAAAATGTTGCTGCGGCCCATTCCCTGCCGCCGACTCAGCCTGGTTCAGGCTCCGAGCAGGACTCTCACACCTTCTTTCAAAGTCTAAAAATTGACTGGAGTGAGCTAGAACAACTTTGTGGCTTGGAGACCAATGACCTGTGGGTTGGCAGCCTCTGGGCTGGGGCCTATCGCCTGGGAGTGCTGCGGCGATCGCCCCTTTCCTTGATTGTCACCGAACTCCTCGTCATTGCCCTAGCAGGCATGGTCAGCCTGCCCCTCGGCCTTTTGCTGGTGCGCAATTCCGCCAGCACTGATCCCGAAGCAGCAAGAGCCGCCATTCCCTTTGTCATGACCGTCGCCATTGGCATGAGTGCCTTGCTGCTGATGCGTTATCGCCGGATGACTCAGAACCGGAAACGCTGGCGATCGCTGCTGGGAATCCTCGATGAGGTTGATTCCTACCATGACAGTCTCAAAGCCCTTGAACTCTTGGATCAACTCCAAGAGATTCATCCTCCAGGCCCAATTAGTTCTTTCAGACCTGGCATAGAGTTTGAAGAAGTTCAGGCCGCTCCATCCATGTTAGAGCCCGCAACCTTTGAGGCTCTAGCTCTCACCCGAGATAGCTTGGTCACGGGACTATTAGCCGATCGCCTTTTGCGTCAACAACAGTCTCAGATAGGAGGAAGAGCGCGTTACATCGATCTCCTAGAGCACCTCGATCACAACCTTGCCACCCTCACTGCCTTTGAGGCAAGTCAACAGGTCACGGAAGAAGCTCAACTCCTTCAAGATGCCCTAAAAATCAGCTTGGCCGTGCGTCGCAGTATCACTCGCTAGAGTCAGCTAATTCAACAACAGTCCGATCGTCATTATTAGCCCTTTATTAACCCATAAAGCGTTAGTTGTGATCGCCCCACCCCACTGGTGTGAACTGAAATGAGTATGGCCTCTTTTGACATCAGTATAACCGGGATACTAAGTCTCAAAGCGATGCCCTGCCAAGACCACCGTTTTATGTACAACCTGAGTTAATGCTTTAGTGGGGGCATGGAGCCAGGGTTTTATCGCTGCCTGATTAAGTAATGACTCTGGCTGGTCAGAGATTCCCATAGCTGAGGAGAATAATGAGGCGCGTCATTTCTGGCATCCCATGGGATTGCTCAGACTCTGGCCCTGTTTGCGCTTCAGTCAGCCCCAAGATGAACCAACAATTTGCGATCGCGATCGCCCATCTCCAACAGGCCGACAACAAATTGGCGGACCTAATTGACCAAGTTGGCCCTTGCACCCTCGAACCTCGTACAGGGACATTGCTGGATAGCTTGACCCGCGCGATCGCCTCCCAGCAGCTCTCCACCAAAGCCGCCGCCACCATCCATGGCCGCTTCCTGGCCCTCTACCCCGATGCTCCACCCACCGCTGCCCAGCTCCTCGCCACCGAAGACGACACCCTGCGCAGCGTCGGCCTCTCCCGCCCCAAAATCCGCTACATCAAGGACCTCGCCACTCACATTGAAGCAGGTCTCCCCGAGCTGGAAGACCTCGCCCAGCTATCTGACGAGGAAATCATCAAAATTCTTACCCAGGTCAAAGGCATTGGCCAATGGACCGTTGAAATGCTGCTGATCTTTCGATTACAACGGCCTAACGTTCTGCCGGTAGACGATCTAGGCATTCGCAAGGGCTTTCAGCGGCTGTTTGATTTGCCAGAACTGCCGACCAAAGCGGCAATGGTGGAACTTGCCCAACCCTGGGAGCCCTATCGCAGCCTGGCCTGCTGGTATCTCTGGCGCAGTTTGGACCTTTGAGTCAGGGAGGCTCATTCCTTTCCTTGTTTATTAGCTCGCCGTGAGTCAACGGATAGATTGGCTCACTCTGGATAGGCGATAAAGGCCGCGATCGCCAATAATGAAGGTCAGCCTCACCGTTCTATTTGTGACCCCCTGTTGACTATGGCCGTTTCCTTCGATCCCCAATCCCTTGCTGCGACCCTCCAGCAAACGGCAAAACAGGCGATACAACAGTCAGCTCAGCCCGCTTGGAGTAAGGTCCCGGTGGAAAGCAAAGCGGCCATCAACCAGCGTCTGCAACGGTCTGGCGAGTCTGTGCGAGGTGCTAAGGCGAGCCTGAGCGAACAGGTCAGTCAGCGCAGTGAGCAAGCCAGGCAAGGAGCAGAGGGATTGGGTGATCGATTCAGTCATTTCCTAGGCGATAAGCTGCACCATGTCCAAGGTTGGTTGAGCCAGCCCATTCAGCATTGGCTAGAGGAACATCGGGTGATTGCTTGGGCGACGGCTCATCCTTTTGTGGCGGCGATCGGACTGCTCATTTTGGCCATCCTTAGCCTCAACCTGCTGAAGGTTATTCTCAACCCTCGTAATTGGTTGAAAGTTCTATCGTTTCCCCTCAGGCTGCTCCAGTTTGGCCTAGGCACGGATGAAGAGTCTCTCTCTTTTGAAAAAACGCTGCAACCCGGCAGCCTTCGCCAAGGCGAGGTCAAGGCTATTCTGGGACGCTTGGAGGCCTTAAATAAGGAACAGGAAATATTGCATAAGCAACTTAAAGAGCTTCTGAGTAATGAAGACTCAAAAACCCAGGCTTAGAGGTTGGTTGAGATACAATCTCAGCGAATTCGTCTCCTAAGAGCCCATGCCCAACTGCTGCCGCACCCGCTCAGCCACCTCCGCAAAATTCGTCGCCAACGCCCCATTCACCGGCCTGCAATTATTCACCACCATCTCCGCCCACCGCAAATACTGCTGACGCCGCTGTACATCCCAGCCCACCGCCGGAGCTTCCACTAAATCCATCACATTCGATGTACGATCCGCTACCTTAATCAACGTCGCGTCATCGGATAATTGCGGTGCATGATCAATCTCATACTGCTTCCGCTCCCGATAATGCATCGTGTCATCATCCGTCACCTCAAACACCAACTTAGCAATCCGCTCCCCAAAATGCGCCGCCACCTCCCCAACCGTCGCATCTGTATCCTCCACCGTGTCATGCAACACTGCCGCTGCCAAAATCCCTGAATCCGTCACCCCAGCCACATCACTCAACAGCAACGCCACATGGAGCGGGTGGTTAATGTAAGGCGTCACATCATCCTTACGCCGCTGAGTGCGATGCTTTTGGCTCGCAAACGCCACAGCTTGCAACAGTAATGGCTGATTGACCAAACTTGGAGATACAGACAAAGTAACCTCGGGTCTAAAAAGGAAATAAAACTTAAATTACCTGCGACCTCATCATAGCGAGCCGAAGTGCTCCCCACTCGACAATGACCCCCATCGCAGTTCTAAACTCCTGATAACTGTCATCAGATTTTCCTCCAAGACCATGGGAACCTTCCTCAGATCTCCCAGACTCTTAATAACTATTTGACGAAGTCCCTGCTCAAGCAGATGAAAATTTCAAAACCGGGGTACTTCTTAACCTAAGTAGGGTATCGCGCAATAAACTCACATCTCAAGCTGCAGCTGAATCAGACTCAAATAAACCCTTACCTGTCGCGCCCAGTCGTTCCATATGGTCTAACCAGATCTGCCAGCTTGGAAGCAGCCACTGAGCCAAATCATCATCCAAATGCCAGAAATCTTCATAGCAATCCCCTGAACAATAGGCTCCAATAAACAGCACCATCACCGCCTGAAACGATTGCTCTTGCTGGGCAAATGTCGAAGTATACAGCCCATTAATGCCATGCTGGAGCTGGAGCAAATTCCCCAGAAAATCACTGAACCAGCCACCCTCAACAGCAGTCTCCGGCGCATAGGTCGCCAAATACTCCTGCCAGAAGACGGACTGGAGCTGCGCGATCGCCCCTTTCAAGCTCCCCCTCGTCTCCCCATCAAACGCCCCCCACTCCTGCAATAGCGACTGCTCCAGATTCGACTCCTGCGTCGGCAAAACGGTCAGCGACAACAGCGGCTCCAAAATTCTGGGGAAAAAGAACGCCACATCCCGTAAAGTCAAATCCAACTTTGCCGGTAACTCCTTAAACAAAGACGACGACGGCAACAGCTCCGACTGCTCCGGGAACTGCCATACCCACTGAAACTCCTGCACATCCGCCAACAGCTCCGCCATCAGATGGGTCAACAAATAGCCCAAGCGCTGCTGAGCCTCGCCATGGAAAAATTTCTGGGCCAAGGGCAAATCTAACGATACCCAGCCCCCCTCTCGCACAAACAACTGCCGCAAGCCCAGCGGTCCATCCGCAGTGTAAGCCGCCAAACCCGGTGCTAAGCCCTGATCAGCCCTAGCCAACAGGGCATAGTCCCCCTCAAATGAGGTCAGCAACAACTGCCAAAAATGTCCCCAGATATCGTGAATCAAGAACGCTTCAGCCTTCGCAGTCGGCACAATTCCGATGGACTGACTCAACATCCGCTGAACATCTGCCCCAGACAGCCCAGTTTCGGCAGACAGTTGCTCAATTAACTCAAGGTCAATACCTTGGGGCTCAGCATGACCAAAGCTGGGGAATCGAGCAAGTTGGGTAAAAGAAAATTGCTCCATGTTTTCTAAAAATGCTTTAACCGCTGCTTGCTCCTCTACAGTCATCTCCCGCCAACTATCATCTTGCAGTTGCAAATGGCCCTGCTCATCCCGCCCATAATCCAGCGCAAATATTAGCTGAAAGTCAGTCCCCAAATGCTGCACAGCCTGAATCGGAACAGACACCCCACCCAAAAGTTGTTGAAACAACCTCGCAGCATCTGCCTGAGTCTCCAGCCCATTAAGCTGCTGCCGCAACGTCGAGAGCAGGCGATGACGCTCCACGCGGGCCACCGCCTGCTCTCGACGTTCAGCTATCGCACCTTGCTCCTCCCCACTCAATCCCAAAGCTTGAGCCACGCCCGCCGCAGTTAAATGCGGCTGCCAAGCTTCCGGAACAAACACTGGCTGATAGCGCTCTAACGTGGGCGATCGCAACGATCCATAAAACGCCTTAGGATCAACCAGTCCTTGATACAGCGGCAGCAGCACCAACGCCTCTGCCATGGCACAGCGCACCTTCATTGGAATTTGCCCCACAGGCTGGGGCGACTCCATCAGCCCATGCTGGAACGGCTGCAACGCTTGCCAAAGCCCGTGAAGCTGCTGTTCCCAACGCAACTGTTGCTCTGGCGTACCCTCGGGTAATCGTCGAGAGATCGTGATCGCTTGGTCCAACCACTGCTGGCGATTCGCATCAAATAAAGGAGCAGGCATCATCAGCCTCCTAATAGTCAAAATATTCCGCTCAAACTGCAGGCTGCAGTTTGCCCAAGTCGTAAAATTTTCGTCACGATGAATTGAAGTGACGCTCACTTCAATTCATCGCTCAAATCATTCGCTCAGCTTCTAGCCACCAATTCTCACCAGGCGAATGACTGTCCGCTGATTCAACGGCGAAGCGGGATCAATCGCAGGCAAAGGATTCGAAAAGCCCAGGCCCTCTGCGGCCAAATGGTGCGGGAGCTGCTGCTCCTTGAGGTAATCCACTACCACTGCAGCCCGCTTCTGGGAGAGGGTTTGATTCAACGCCGCACTACCGGAACGGCTGGTATGTCCCTGAATCTTTACAGCCACTGTATTGGGACTAAATTCACTAATCTCTGTAGCCAATTGCTGCAAAGCCCGTTGGCTCTCCCCAGCCAGCGTTGCCGAGCCACTGTTGAACGTCACTTCTCCCTTAATGTTCAAGTGACCAATGGGGTTGGCCTGATTAATCTGCTGGCTGGACACTGTCTTCAACACCGCAGGTTTGGCTTGTTTTTTGAGTTGTTGAGCTAACTCAGGATTATCGGCTGCGATCGCAGTCAACAAGGCCTCCGTCTGAGCCGCCAACGGTGCCACAAATTCATCCGTAAACAGCTCACTCCCAGGCTCAGTCAAAGGCTGCGCCCGTCCCGCCAAGGCCAAAATTCCCGAGATCGCCTGCATGCGCTTTTCCAGTTGGCCGGATTCCATCCAGTCCTGGGCCTCAGTAGAGGTGAAAAACTGAATCCCCTGGGCCACCGATTGGGCCTGGGCTGCATCCAAATCCCCATCGAGGGCAATCTGCCGCGTTAACAGTCCGGGATCCTGCATCGAGGCATCAATCCGGCGGTAATAGGCTTCGACAAACTGCTGCACGGCCTCGGGCTTTTCGGCTAAGCTGCGATCGCTCGCCACAATCACATCCACAATCACCTTGGGTACATCGGCACTGCTGAGCACCACCGTATTACCCTGGTTGACTGCCTCCGTCACGAAAGGCTCCCACAACACCGACATCAACACATCAGGGTCAGTCTGGAATTGCTTCCAAGCTTTTACCGCATCAGCGACCTTCACCACTTCAAAATTAGACAGATTGAAGTTATCAAAGGAAGTGTCTAAAACAAGCGCCAGAAACTCACTGGGCGTATCTCCTGCAAAAACAATTTTGTTGGTTTTACCCTGGCTTTGCCTTTGGGCAACGAGAGCTTCTAAATCAATCAGAGACTGAAGTTGAGAAAAGCGCTGGCTATTCAGCAGAACCGCATCAGCTCCCACCGTACGGTCAATCAAACCGACAATTTTGCCCTCAGGCCGATGGGTCAAGAACTGATCTAGGCTGGTCACCATCAGATCAGTCTCACCTCGGTTGATGGCATCCGCCCGCAGTTTTTGATCAAACTCATCACCATAGGCTAGGCCCACACCCCGCTCTAGCAGGTCACTCTGGAATGCTTCGGAGCGCAAGGTTGAGTAGCCGCTAAAGGTATCGCCCAGGGCAGCCAAGCTGGTCTTTGCCCGAGGATCTCTAGCTGTAGACTGTACTGCTGTGCTGTTGCCGAAAGCTTTAAGACCACCCGCCTGGGATAGGAGTACTCCTCCCCCTAAAAGCATGGCCACTGTAATAAACAGAGCCCCAGAAAGAGCTACAACATCACTATTCTTTTTCTTCGCCATTGCGAAATTGCTCCATGGGCTAAGGGATAACGCTCCAATCGAATCCCTTCGCGCCCTCACCACCGCTAGCGAACCCGTAGTAAAAAAGGTCAGCCTGCAACGATGTGCCCAGCTTGGAGTATTAAGTTGAAAATACTGAGGTTACTCCATGGCAATGCCGCTCTTCGAACGACGATTGCTTCAGTCAACCTGTATTAATCGCAATATTAACTACTAGATACAGCATCGGAGCATAGCTTTACAGAAATTTTGGGATTGAATTCGAACTAGCTCCAGCGCAGTAAGCTGATCGCCAGGCTCAGGTTTCATTCGATTGCTCCCAGCTAATTGGCAGTCCATTCCAATTCCCCGGCGTCGGCTCTGTTTCCCGAGTCGCCTCATCAAGGATTTGTTTCACCCGGTCATAAATCTCCTCTGCCTGCTGAGGTGAGTTGCCGACACAAGTTAAGCCCAGCTTGCCAAACTCTGACAAACAGCCCATCAAGTGAAACACCGTCCCTGTTTTGGTGCTGCTGTCAAAATGGAGCTGGTGAGCCGCGATGATATCCATCAGGTCATGGGGGAGCAGGCCCTGGTAGCGATCGCCCTGCAAGTTATCCGTCGCCTTGTAAAACTTTGGCTGCCCCGGCTGGCTGTAAAACAACCCATCTTCCACGCTGTAAGTCCCATTGGTTAAATACTTCAGCGTCATAAATGGATGTGTGGTGCCCCCTTTACGTAAGTTGATCTCAATCGCCTGAGCATCCCAACTTCCATCGGTTTGCTGCACCACGACAAAATCCACGCCAAAGCGCTCCATTGCCCCTTTGGCTGCCAGACCTCGACCGATCGCTAGGCCATACTCTTGCATCGCCAACCGGTAGCCTTCATCAGCAGGGAAGTGACAACCCAAGTAGATCTGACCATCGGGGCCGCCCAAAATTTGGTCGTGAGTGGAGAGAATTTCGACCTCTCCTGTGGGGCTGATACTGCCCTGAACGCTAGGAGAGCATTTGACTTCACCCTCGATGAAAGCTTCTGCAATTGCCCCTAGTTCTGGCACTCTCCCACCAAAGCTCTCCCAAGTTTCATCTGCTGCCTGGAAGCTCAGGTTCACAAAGCTACGCTGGATGGCTGTGACGCGATCGCCATGACCCAGCAATGGCTCTTCTGAGCTAGGTGCAACCTCAGCCAAAGGCCGCAAATCTAGCAAGGCATTGCCCTCTCCCGAAAAGCCCTCATTCAACTTAATCACCATGCGCTTTAGCTGAGGCTGACGCTCCCACAGCGCTGCCGCCACCTCAGCCACTTCCGCTTCGCTATAGACCAACTGACTGCCATCGGGATGAGGCACGCTGCACTCTGCGAACAGCTCTCGGCTTCCAGACTTCGTGCCCCAGTGAAGCAGGTCTGGCCCCGCCCCAAACAATGGAACGCCTAGGGCTAAGGACAGCTTTTCCTCCAAGGCACTGGCATTAAAGCAAGCCATAAACGATTTACCGGGCCGCAGAGCCTGACGAATGCGTTGAACTAGGCGGGGACGCTCCAGAATCTTCTCCGTCAGGGGGCGCAGGGAGCCGTCATAGGTGGAAAGCAGCAGTAACCGCTGACGGGCATGGGAAAAGGGAATGCCTGGTAGGAGCTGGAGATAGTAATCAATGACGATGGGGGGTAGGGGCTGGCTGGTGATGTAAATGACCCTCGTCCGTGGATTGCGTAGACGGATCAGCGAGAACAGCAACCGTTCTTCGTAATGCAATGCACCATCAATCTTGCATAGCTCCCGCTGATCCACGCTGAGGGAAGGGACAATCAGGATGTCGTAATCTTGGCTGGTGCTGTCGCTGTCGATGCCTAAAGCTTGCCAGCGATCGCGCAGGGTCTGCTGAAGCTCAGCAAAACGATTGCCAGTTGGTAAAGCAGCAGACAGAGCCATGGCAAGATCTCACAGAAGGACAGCTCCCAATGCTAGGGAAAGGGGCAAAACAGTCTGAATGGCATTAGCGCCCGTCTTGCAGACTATCAGGTCAAACCCTCTGAGAGAGATTGTTTGAGCTGATGCGATCGCGATTCTTAATGAGTTCTGGAGGATCTGCGAACCTCGATGCCGCAGATGTCCCAGGAAGCAGAGAGCTACAGTCCGTCCCTCTCCGTAGACTGATGGGGCAATTACTTAGAAAAACGGCATAATTCCCGTTCAAACAACCCTTTTGATGAAGCCCAGGCGAGCAGAGTAAAAAGGAGGCGTAAATCCTACGTAGTCACCCTTAGCAATCCCCGCTCAGCTCAGCCATACTGACCACATCGCTCGGGAAACGTCCGTAACTTTCCTGAGTCAGGCTTCTACCCATCGCAAACTCCACTAAACCTGGAAGATGCGCTGTTACTCCGTTCGGTTGATTTCTCGGGCTTTACTTTAAGCCTTTAGTTTTTACGATCTGGGATAGAGACTATGACAGTTCAACTGCGCCTTAACCTCACTAGCATCATTGCTGGCAGTGTTGCCACAGCCGCTATCCTGGTCCAAGCGCCCCAAGCCTCAGCACGTATTGCCACCGCTTCCCTCGTTGGGATGAACAGTGATGGGACCAGTCAAGCTGTCCCCCATTCCGTCCATGAGCCCTGCGAGCACTTGGAGCAAAGCACAATTCTCAATGACGCCACTGCGAGTATCACTGCATTGGGCAGCGACTCGCCCCTCGCCCAAGCTTCCGTGCTGATTGCCGGATTAGGTTGTCTGGTCGGTGGTAGCCTCTTGCTCAAGCGCAATTGTCACTAAATCCATCTGATCCTTCCACTTAACTTCTCCGCGACAAGACCATTGCTTGCTCAAGCGCAAGCAAACCGACAGGCGCATACAGTACCTAAGCGTTGTCTTCTTAAAGTATTTGCATTACTGTCTGCTATCCGAAGCGCTCATCAATTTCTCACCACTTCAGAGATGTGAGCTGCCAGGATGATAAGAGCAGTCAAATGGATTAGGCCTTCTCTAAACTTTTCATCAGTTTCTCGCCCCGACGCACCGTTCCCCGATGCTGCTTGAAATAATAAGGGGGTGAGCCCTTCACCTTGGAAACCATGTTAGCAACGGTTTCCTTTGCCTGATCTCCATCTCCCTGCTGTTGTTGAATCTGGGCTAGGAGCAATGCGGCTTCCGGTGTCCCGTTATGATTACGATTCTCTTCCAGGTAAGCCCGAGCTTCGTCGACTTCACCGAGGTGATAAAGCAGTTGACCATACAAAGCAGAAGCTTCCCCATATTTTTAAAATTAGGGTCTTCTTGGAGCAGCAAGGTCAATCGCTCCTTTGCCCCAGGCCAGTCCTTGCGATCCATGGCTAAATTCGCCAATCCCCAGAGCGCTTGCTGGTTGTTAGGCTCTTGGGCGATCGCTTCATCATAGGCATTTTGAGCCTTGGCGCGATCGCCCAAGCTATAAAGCAATTCCCCCAGTCGTACAAACTGATAAGCCTTACCAATATTTCGAGCATCGGCTTCTGCCTGCCACAGCTTGTCCTTCGCTGCAAAACGCTTGGCAAAGCTAGGCATTGGCAACTTGTGGTTCGAGCGAGGCCACCAGCAAACCACAAAATAAATGACTGCGCCCAGAACATTGAGGAAAATCAGCAGCCAGATCCACTGACGCTCCCGCCCACTGCCATTCTTGAGACAATCCACGATCATCCAAATCCAGAAAGCAGTCGCTAACCAGCCAAAAGGAGCGCTCAAAAGACCGTATAGCAGAGCAGGCACAGGCATATCCTTAAAACAACGAAGCCTAAAACGCAGACTGATTCAATCCCATGAGCAAATCAGATAAACAGTATCCGATAGGGACTCCAGCTTAGAGGTTGTTTGAGAAAGGCATCTCGCTGTAGCAGGATGACCTATGATGCTGCCAAAGTTAACGAAATCCCGACGTTTCATTGCTAGTTGAGGTTTCCAATTTGACGCTTGGCCGAATTCTCAAACAACCTCTTAGGAAGATACAGGACCCAATATCCAGAATCCGCAGCAAGCCCACTCTATTTTAAGTAGAGCGAACCAGCTCTAGGCGAAAGAACCGAGGAGTTTCTTTCCCACCGTCAGGCATTTGCGATGTTGCTGCTGAAAGTAGGGCGGTGCGCCATCCATGCGCAGTAGCATCTGCTCCAATGCCTCCCGAGCCCGATCTGGCTCACCGAGTTGCTGGTAGACCTGGGCTAGAAGTAGCTCATCGGCTGGATTGCTGTGGCGATCGCACTGGCGCAAAAGGCAAAGCTTGGCCGCCTGCCAATCCTTCAGCTCAAACAACACCTGGGCGTAAAACGTCCCCCCTTCACCAAACTGAAAATCTGGATCTACCGCCATGAGCTGAACTAACCAATCCCGAGCTTTTTCCAAGGCTGCCCGACCCACGGCAATATTGGCCATGCCCCATAGAGCGCGAGCACTTTCCTCATCTTGAGATAGCGCCTGGTCATAGGCCGACTCCGCTTGCTCCAGCTCTCCCCGGTCGTAGCGCAGGTCTCCTAATCGCAAAAACTGGTGTAATTTACCAATATTGCGAGCATCTGCTTCAGCCTGGAGTACCTCAGCATCATTTTTTGGCTTCGTCTGCAACCAGTAGGGCAGCAACACCTTGGCCTTTGGACTAGAAACTCTGGGCCACCAACATTTGATGGCATAGAGTACAGCGCCGCCAACATGGAGTAACACCATGAACCACAACCACCAATTGCGACGATGCCCCACTTCCTGTCGGCAACAGTCAACAATCATAAAAAGCCAGAAAATAAAAGCGATGATGCCCCAGGGCGTCAGTAAGTAGGAAAAAAGAACTGTAAAAAAATTATCTAGCACGACTCAAAGCAAGGGTAGTTAGAGTCATCATTCCCAAGTGATACGGAAGTACGATTTTCTTTTCTGAGTGACTTTGATTGAAGAATGATTGCTCCAGCCTCTATCCCAAGGTAAGACCAACGAATAGAGACTTGATAAGATTGGTTTGATGGGTGATTTCAACTCAGCAAACGTTAGATTTTATTTCGCGTATATAAAATTACCACTACTGAAATTTACATATATATCCGGCTATTCAGCTAGTCAGGCGTATAAGGAAGGCGAGTGCTTTCTAGTACTAATTGCGATCGCTCTACTCGTTAGAAAGGTTGCGTTTTCCATGGCAATGACCGGGCAAAGGGTTTAGTTCTAGACGCTAGCCTTGGTGACAAAATTGTTGTGGGATTTAGGAAAAGAGGTCAACTCAGGGCTGGCTTTGAGTCATCAGAGCCAAAAAAAGGGCATCCCATTGGGATGCCCTTTCAAATATTCTTCAATCACTCAACTAACGCGAGTCAACCGGTCCGCTGACCTAGACCGGTTCTGCCCAGAGGTCTTCAGCTTGTTCCGCTTCCATCGCCTCAGCTTGGGGGGAGTCCGTGGGGGCAGCTTCGGTTGATGTTTTAGTTTGGGGCGCTTCCACGGCAGGGCTTGCTGCTGCTGCCATGCCATTGATTTCTACTCGAACCTGATAGTCAGGTGCTGAAGTCAGTTTAGGCAGGCTGAGGGTGAGCAAGCCATGGGCATAATCCGCCGTCACTGCCTGATGCTGCACGGCTTCGGGCAGGCGCACGGCCCGCTTGAAAGCGCCTGTTCGGAATTCGGAGTGGATGAGCTGGGCTTGGGATTCAGGTCGCTCCCCAATGACGGTCACGCTATCTTGGGTTGCTTGAATATCTAAGCTCTCAGCATTCACGCCAGGTAGCTGGAGTTGGAGTTGGTAGCGATCGCCCAAGTCTCGCAATTCAGCCGCAGGCTTCCAAGGCTTAGGCTCCATTGAGACTTGACCTTGATCCTCCAGCATCCGTTCAGCTTGGCGGCGCAGTTGGTCTAGTTCCGGTGCAATTTGCCAGTAAAGCGTCGTCATGGCATTCATCTCCAAAAGGTTAGTTGTGAATAAAGCCACTTTTAATGGGACTAAAAGTGACCGGATCAAACGGTTGAGGAACGTTAAGAGAAAGTGCTAGCTCAGCCTTCGTCTTCATCCCACTCAAGCCGTTTGCACTTGAGGTTTTGTTCGATGACTTAATGGTGCCGCTACGACTCTTCAAGTAACAGGTGTCAAAAGCCGACTCGTTTAGTGAGTAGAACCGAACGCTAATTTCTCAGCATCCGCTAAGTTCGGAAAACCGCTATGGATTATGGGTTAAACCGAATTCGGATTTTTAGGAAGTTTCGTTAGATTAAATTCATCGAGCCCAGAAGATAACGTTAGAAGAGATTTTCTCTCTGTTTCTTTTTGGCTCAGGAATATCCAAAAAGGAGAAACCAAATGACTCTAATGCGTTGGGAACCGATGCGAGAAATTGATGCTGTTCGTCGTGAAATGGATCGTTTGTTTGGTGATTTAACAGCTACATCTCAGAACGACTATTTTGGTCGCGATAACTTTATGCCCGCAGTGGAATTAACTGAGACTGATGATAATGTCATCTTGAAGTTAGAAGTCCCCGGTATTGCATCTGAGGATCTCGACATCCAAGCCACGGCTGACTCTGTCACGATTGAGGGGGAGCGTAAGCAGGTGGAACAGGCTGAAGGCTATAGCCGCTCCGAGTTTCGCTATGGCAAGTTCACGCGAGTGGTGCCGATGCCGGTTCAGGTAAAGAACACTGAGGCTACTGCGGCTTACCAAGATGGTCTGTTGACGCTGACGTTGCCTAAAGCTGAGGCGGAAAAGGACAAGGTGGTTAAAGTTGCGGTGGAAACTGCTTAAGTTTGGCTACTGAGTTCAACCATTGTTGTTTCCTCTCTTTTGCCCTCTTGCTCTTGAATTTTGGAGCCAGGGGGCAAAATTTTTCTTCTAGCTGTTTCTTCGGTTCTGTTGCAAAGATTTAAAGAGGTACAGCAACTCTATCGAATCAATACGGGTCGAATCTCAGTAGCTCAGACCGTAGCGTAGATACCATCGAATATTGAGCAAGATGATGTCGGCTTGGAAATGATTCCGGCTGGGCAGATGGCATGGTGAGAGAGGAAGGAGGATTACAGCTTAGGTTTCTCAATTAGCTAACAACAGCCCCGGTTTTTTGCAACAGAACCCCTTATTTATAGGGATTTTCAACGTACTTATCTAAAAAGCGGATGATGGGACTCGAACCCACGACATTCAGCTTGGGAAGCTGACGTTCTACCACTGAACTACATCCGCAAGGCTCTGAGATTATATCGCAAGCCCGATCGCTTCGACTTCGGGAACGCAGGCTAGGATAGTTGCATCTTAATACTTACCATCTATCCATTAGCCCAGGCCGCTTCTACCCACCATGGTCGCAACATTAAGTTCGGTATCGTCAAGCCAGCGGACGCTCGCTGCTCGCTTTTCTAAAAAAGGTGTGGGACTCCACAGTGGAACTATCACCCATGTACAAGTCAAGCCTGCTGCTGCCGGTACGGGCAGAGTCTTTCAGCGAGTCGATTTGCCGGGTCAGCCTGTGATCGCTGCCACTTTGACTTCAGTTAATCCAACTCAGCTCTCTACGGAGCTGGTGGATGGTGATGCAGCAGTACGCACAGTTGAGCATTTGCTGGCGGCTCTGGTGGGCATGGGGGTGGATGATGCCCTGATTGAGATTGATGGGCCGGAAGTGCCGCTGCTGGATGGCTCAGCAAAGGAATGGGCTGAAGCGATCGCCACCGCAGGCGTCACATCTATTTCTGGTGCAGATGCCTGCGGACAATCTTCCTCCCTGCCACTCAGCGCCCCTTTTACATTCCAAGTGGGCGATGCTTTTGTCACGGCAGTTCCTTCAGAAACTTTACGCTTTAGCTACGGTATCGACTTTCCCCAGGCTGCCATCGGCAGCCAGTGGTACAGCCTGGATCTCACCCCCGCATCGTTTGCCCAGGAGATCGCACCCGCAAGAACCTTTGGCTTTGCAGCGCAAATTGACCAGCTCAAGAGCATGGGCTTAATCCAAGGAGGGAGCTTAGAAAATGCCCTGGTTTGTGACGGCGATGGCTGGGTTAACCCTCCTTTGAGATTTGCAAATGAGCCTGCCCGTCATAAACTTTTAGATCTAGTGGGGGACCTAAGCTTACTGGGGCATTTGCCTCGGGCCCACTTCTTAGCTTACAAAGCGAGTCATACCCTCCACACTCAGTTTGCTCGGCAGCTCCAGGCACAGCTCCAAGCCCAGTAGCCCATTTCTTGGGGTTATGTGCGGCATCGGAACCGGGCCAACTCGCAGCCCGGCAAACCTCTGCCCTTCCTGCATTACCTGAATGACTTCTCCTGAATCTGACCCTAGCCAAATCATTCCTGTTGAGACTATTCGCGGTCTGTTACCTCACCGCTATCCCTTTGCCCTTGTGGATCGTGTGATTGAGCAGGACCCAGGTAAGTCAGCGACAGCGATTAAGAATGTGACGGTGAACGAGCCTCATTTTCAAGGGCATTTTCCTGATAAGCCTCTCATGCCGGGAGTGTTGATCATTGAGGCTCTAGCTCAGGTGGGTGGCATTGTAGTCAAGCAATTGCCCGACTTGCCCGAAGGTCTATTTGTCTTTGCAGGTATCGATAAGGTTCGCTTTCGTCGTCCTGTTGTACCTGGGGATCAGCTGATTCTTAAAGCGGAGCTGCTGAGTATCAAGCGCCAACGCTTCGGCAAAGTTAAAGGTGAGGCTTTTGTGGATGGCAAGCTCGTTGCAGGTGGTGAGCTGATGTTTTCCCTCATGGATACCTAAACTGGAATAGGAGATTGGTGTCAATATGCAATTTCAGTAAGCAATGCATATTGACCTAAATTCCATTATCCCTATCCCACCATGGCTCTCCAGGGTCATGGTTAATGCAATAACAAGTCGCCTCGCCCCATTCGAAATGGCCATTGGCAAGCATCCCCTGCGCAGTTCCCCAGCAGTTTCCGAGCGGAGTATCCCCTTGACGCCCCAGATTCATCCCACAGCCGTGGTGCATCCCGGCGCTGAGATTCACCCCACGGTAAGAATTGGTCCCCATGCCGTCATTGGTGAACGGGTCAAGATTGGTGCTCAAACCGAGGTGATGGCCAATGTTGTCATTGACGGCTGGACGGAGATTGGAGCCAGGAACCGCTTCTTTCCCGGTGCGGCTATTGGTATGGATCCTCAGGATTTGAAATATTCCGGGGATGATACCTTAGTCAAAATTGGGGACGACAACCGCATTCGTGAATGCGTGACGATCAATAAGGCAACGAAGGCGGGAGAAGTAACTCGTATCGGCAATGGTAATTTGCTGATGGCCTATGTTCATGTGGCCCATAATTGCATTTTGCAAGACAAGATTGTAATTGCCAATGCGGTCTCCCTCGCGGGCCATGTGGAAATTGAGTCACGGGCTGTGATTGGTGGCATGGCGGGCTTCCACCAGTTTGTTCATGTGGGGAAGCTGGCCATGGTGGGTGCCATGAGTCGCATTGATCGCGATGTGCCTCCCTTTACCCTGGTGGAGGGCAGCCCTTCGCGGGTGCGAACGCTCAATGTGCTGGGGCTCAAGCGTTCAGGTTTACAGGACAGCGATGGTGGCGCTCCCTATAAAGCTTTGAAAAAGGCCTATCGAACCATCTTTCGTTCGGGCAAGAGCTTAGAGGAAGCGCTGGTGGAAGTGGAACCTCTGCTTCATGTCCCCGCTGTGCGGCACTTCTATCATTTTGTGAAATTGTCGAGTCAGACGGAAGGGCGACGAGGACTGATTCCAGGGAAATAGTCTGGCACTGAAAACTTTCCTGCCTCCATCTCTCAGAACGACACATTCTAGCGATTCCCCATCTACCATGAAGCGGCTTTTCATTAGCACGGGCGAAGTTTCCGGCGATCTCCAGGGTGCGCTGTTGGTTGAGGCTTTGTGGCGGCAGGCAGAAGCACGGGACATTGAGCTGGAGATTGTGGCCCTGGGGGGCGATCGCATGGAAGCTGCCGGAGCCAAGCTGATTGGTAACACAACCACTATCGGCTCTATGGGCCTAGTGGAATCGATTCCTTACATAATTCCCACCCTGCAACTCCAGCGCCGCACGAAGAAGTTTCTGCGAGAGAACCTGCCCGATGCAGCGGTGATGATTGACTATATGACGCCCAATATTGTCTTTGGCAATTACCTACGTCAGCAGTCCAAAGACCTCCCCATTCAGTATTACATTGCTCCCCAAGAATGGGTCTGGTCCTTCGGGGATGGTAATACAACTCAGATCGTTGGTTTTGCCGATGAAATTCTGGCGATTTTCCCCGGTGAAGCCAGTTACTATCAGTCGAAGGGAGCGGCAGTGACCTATGTAGGCCATCCCATGGTGGACAAGATGGCGGAGCTGGTGGACCGTGCGACGGCTCGCAAGCAATTAGACATTCCAGAGGAGCAAATTGCGATCGCGCTACTGCCTGCCTCCCGTGCCCAGGAAATGAAGTACCTCTTGCCTAATATTTTTGCGGCGGCTCAAAAGCTCCAGACCGAGAACGATCGCATCCACTTCCTTATTCCTCTAGCCTTAGAGAAGTATCGAGCTGAGATGGAAACCGCGATCGCCCAGTATGGCTTGCGCGCTCGTCTGCTCACAGAAGATCAGCAAGTGGCCATTGCCGCTGCTGATCTCGCTATTACGAAGTCTGGCACTGCAAATATAGAAATTGCCCTGCGAAATGTGCCCCAGGTTGTGGTGTACCGGTTAAATGCATTTACCGCCTGGATTGCCCGCAGTGTGCTGCGTTTCTCGATTCCTTTTATGTCTCCAGCTAACCTGATCAACATGGAGACTGTGGTGCCAGAGCTTTTGCAAGAAGAGGCAACTGCAGAGCGCATCTATCAAGAGGCCAAAGCACTGCTAGGTGAGGAAAAGCGCATCAAAATTCTGGAAGGCTACGGGCGTATGCGAAAGGCCTTGGGAGAACCGGGAGCTTGCGATCGCGCGGCCAATTTAATCTTAGATCGGTTGGTTTAAGGCGGAGCTTAATCTTAGAGCTGCCTGCTAAAGAGTACCTGAACTAGCATTTTTGCTAAATCGACGTAACGCCAATCTGATGAAAGCCCATAGCTCATACCCTTGCTAAATGCAGTCTTCAATCTCGCTTTGACTCCTTAGGTCACAAAGAGACAAACGAATGAGAGGCATTCGCGACTTGAGCCAAACAGCTCAACACCATTCAATGAATGCCAGTTCTCAAGATCTAATCGCCGACTTTAGACTTTCTTGAAAAATCAGCGCTTAGCCCGAGACACCAGGTGTTTTCATAGAAAGTAGAGCTTCACCCAAAGCTTTCTGCAAACACCCGGTGTCTGCTCCCGCCAGACCTGCATCTATGGCCGCCCTCCCCCTCCACACCACCGACCTCCTCAGCCATTATCGCCGCATTGCCCAACAACCCCTCACCGTCACAGACGTAGAAACAACCGGATTCAAGCCCCCCATCGCCCGCGTCATCGAAGTTTCCGTCCTCCATGCCAGCCTCGCCGACGGCATCTACGAACAAAGCACTCACCTTATTAACCCCGGTGTCCCCGTCCCCGCCCAAATCACCCGCTTCACCGGCATCACCCAAGCGATGGTCAACCGAGGCACCCTGGCCGAACAAATCTGGCCCCGCTATCACCGCCGCCTCGATGACGGCGTTCTCACTGCCCACAACCTCAGCTTCGATTACGGCTTCCTCCGCTCCGAACTTGCCCATCTCGACATCCCTTGGGAACGCCCTCCCGAAGCCCAATTCTGCACCGTCAAACTTTCCCGCCTCATGCTTGCCGACCTGCCCTCCCGCAGTCTGCCCAAACTCGTCGCCCACTTCGGTTGGGATGTTGACGGCTCTCACCGTGCCGAAGCCGATACCCTTGCCTGTTGGTACCTCGCTAAACTGATGCTCACCGACCTCATGGAAGCCTCGGACGAAAAAGCCCTAGCCCTGCTCCAGCAAGAATGGCTCCCCCTCAGCACCTGCTCCAAAATTGTTGGCCTTTCCCGCCAAAAGACCCAGCGCCTGCTCAATGACATGGACATCGAACCCCGCAAATCCCAACGCAGCGGCAACTATCGCTATCGCCGCGCCTGGGCCGATCAACTGCGGGAGCAAGTTCTAGCAAACGAAAGCTGAAGCTCAACAGCCAGTCACGAAACAATCCAGCAAATATCGTTCCCAGGGACTAAATAACGTCAGTTCTGGATAAGGAAAGGAAGAGGAGTTTAGGCTGAGACTAACCAAAGACCTCATCCCTCCTCTCCCCATGCCTAGCTTAGAAGAGCTGTTCTGTGACGTCGATGACTTCTGCCAAGTGTTCGAACCCA